>JAFWPP010000028.1:0-51992 GCA_017509485.1 Oscillospiraceae bacterium
CGCGTCTTCGGACACCTGTACAGGCACCGCGAGGGCGGAGAGATCCACACTGCGGGGATCCAGAATCTCCAAAACGTGAGATTTCATAGGCGGCACTCCTTGTTCGATTTCAACAAAAGCGAAAGAATATTCATTGCAACCCAAATATATCACAATGTTCCGCCGAATGCAATCCTTCCGGTCCATCCTGTACCGGAAGGTGCAAATCTTGTCCCGTATTCCGATGATTCGACTCCCCGCCTGAAAAAGCGCTTGGCTGAAGGGAGCAATCCATTCGAGCGTAGAATTGCGCCTGAATGACGAAAGCTCTTTTAAAAAATCGGGTAGGAGGCCACCCATTAGTTGAGTGACCGTCCTCCCACACCACCGTGCTTACGGTTCCGTACACGGCGGTTCAATCGCATAAGTGCAGGGACTCGTACCTGTCGGATAGGCTAAAATATCCGGCTTGTGCGAGTCTCTTGCTCGTAATGGCCATATTTACACTGGCATGCTTCGCACTGCACCAATAGGACTTTTGCGAGTACGCCACCTCACAGGCGCGCCATTCCGGCACGCCCAACTTCATAAGGTTTTGCACTCTCGTTCTCGGCTTCTTCCATTGTTTCCAGATATACATCCGGATTCTCCGACGAAGCCAGCCGTCCCATTCCTGCATGGTCGTCTTCATGCTTGCGATTCCGAAGTAGCCAAGCCATCCGCGAATGAAGACCTTTACATTCCCTCAAAGAAAAATGATATGAGCCGAAAAATGCTCATATCATTTTTCTTTGTTGAAGAGAACCGACTTTCTATGAACCATCTCTGTCAGCAAAGCAAAGAAATCTCTGAACGCTGGCTGAGGCTTTTTCTTACTCGCAAAAGTAACCCAGCTTTTCCATTTCAGTGAACTCTGCTTGCGTGTGCTTTGTGCAGATCATCATCAACCTCTTTGTCTTTCCTGAAACATATGCAGACACATTTCGCGTGAGAGATGCTTCATCATCTCGCAGCCGGCGATGCAGTTTCCCTTTTGATCTAAGGAGGGGCCATAAATTCCAATCCCGCAGCGGCCATATACCGGGGCCATCAGCCCTCCGCCGACGCCGGATTTCGTTGGAACGCCTACCTCCACCGCAAAACGGCCTGACCCGTCGTACATGCCGCAGGTCAGCATGATGGACAGAACGATCCGAACAGTTTCCTCTTTCAACAGACGCTCTCCGCTGTCGGGGCAGATTCCGCCGTTTGCCAGAAGCAGTGCAAAGTTCGCCAGGGATTCCGCGGTTACGTTCAGAGAACACATTTTGGTGTATAGCTCGATGCTGTTGTCCACGTTTGTCGTGATGATGTCCTTGCTTTTCAGCAGATAAGCGATGGCTCGGTTGCGGTCACAGGAGTTCATCTCGGAATGATACACCTGACGGTTCAGCGTAATGCCCGGATCGCTGCACAAGCGCTGTGTATACTCCAACATTTCCTCAAAGGAGACGTAGTCGATGATCGTGCTTTCCACTGCAATCGCGCCTGAATTGATCATGGGATTGAAAGGGCGGTTTGACTGCAGGTCCAGTTCCACGATGGAGTTGAAGGCTTCCCCGGAGGGCTCCATGCCCACATGACTGAATACCGTTTCTGCACCGCGAAGCTCCAATGCCTTGCACAGGGAAATCACCTTGGAGATCGATTGGATCGTAAAGCGAATATTTGTATCCCCTGCCTTATAGACTGTCCCGTCCGGCAGAGAAATGCAAAGCCCCAGTGCATCTTTGCGTGCCTTGCCCAGTTCCGGGATATAGGTGGCCACGTTGCCCAGTGAGGTCTGTTGCCGGCCAATTTCCATGGTTTTGTTGATGACTTTCGAAATTCGCTGTGCGTTCATTGCACTCCCTCTCTCGTTTTTTGCTTCTGCTTTTTGGGATTATAAGGTCAGGTTTTCTGTCAGTCTTTCCCCGCACTGCGCCAGAAGGTCATTGCCGGCGAGGACGCAGACGGTCTGATCTGCGCGAAGCTCCTCCAGGGTATCCAGAAGAGCCAGTAGATCCTCCGGGGTGGTTTGGAGCAGCTGGCGGTACCACCGGCAGACGTCCTCCCGGGAAATCCCCCGGAAGAAGCGGCCCTCCGCCACGCTGATGCGGCTCTCCGTATTCAGAAGCGGATCGAGATTGGCAACGGAGGCGAGGATGGGGCCGGTCAGATCCGGGTTTCCTTTGCAGAAGGTCCACAGGAAGGCGGCTGCTCCGTCGAAGACGTCCAGAGAACGTCCGGGCCGGGGATCGCGGTAGGTGTAGAAGCAGAGCTCGCCGGAATCCCTTCCCAGAAAGCCGCAGCCGTAGGCTCCGCCCAGGACCCGAATCTCATTCCACAGGTACTGGTAATTCAGCACGTTGGCCAGCACAGGCAGGCTTCCGTGATAGCGTCTGCCGTGAACCAGGCCGTTGGTACCCTTGGCGGCAAAGCCCACCGCCGCAGGGATGGAAAAGCCGTCCTGCCGCCGGCCCAAGGGGGGATAGCTTGCAGCCTCCGGGACTGCGCCGCCTTCGGGGAAGGCGGCAAGCAGCTGTGTCAGAATCTCGTCGTCCAGATGAGCAGAGCAGGAGACCGTCAGGCGAGGCTTTGTGAAAATCTGCTTGGCGATTTTCTCTATGGCGGTAAGCATCTCTTTCAGCTCGTCCTCTCCGGCAGCGGCGCGCTCCTTCAGCCAGGCTGCCAGGCCCAGGCCCTGCAGGAGTTCTCTTGCTGCGCCATGGGCCGTATGGCAGGCGCTGACGTGGGTCATGGCAAACTGATTGCCGCTGGAGGTGACTGCCATTTGCATCTCCATATGTGCCTGCTGCAGGGCCGTGCGAAGCAGCGCCGTGTCGCAGAAGCGGGTTTTTCGCAAAATCTCTGCCGCCAGCTCTGCCGCGCCTCGGGTCTGCTCCTTCAGACAGGCCAGGGAGGCAGTGAACAGGACCCTGCAGTGAGCTGTGTCCCTTCCGGGGAGGGCACGTGCCTGGAAATTCAGGCGGCCGATCCGCTGCTTCACCAGAATTTGAAGTTCTTCGCCGTTATGCGCCTCCGTCTGGGCCAGGCCCAGCAGCCGGGCCAGCACGGGCAGCAGCGGTAGCTCCTCCTGGCGCAGGTCGGAGGCGTCAAAGTGGAGGCGAAGATTGCAGATCGCCTCCGCCGTAGGATGGCGCAGAACCGTGGTTTTTCCCAGCTTTGTTTCCTCCGCCCCCAGGGGTTCCGGTGACTGCCGCAGATCTGATAGCTGCAGCATGGGAATGGAGGCGATCGCTTCCGGGCTGTCCGGCGTCTGCTGCCAAAGGGCAAGGGCCTCCGCCTGGGCGGTCAGCTCCTGTCTCTGCGCCTCCGTCCAGGCTGCCGCCTCCCGGCGGAGCCGGGCGGCTTCCCGCTCCGCCTTTTCCGCGCCAAGGCTGTGAGAGGGCGTCAGGATCAGGGTCACGCAGTGCGCCTGCTCCAAAAGAAGCTCCCGCATCAATTCCGCGAAGTATTCCGGGTCCGGACGCACGCAGAGCTGGGCAAGCACGTCCTCCACCATCAGACCTTCGGCAGGGTCTCCGCCGTAATTCCAGGTATCCAGCATGTCCAGGGCCTCGTTGAGGCTCCGGGGGCCGAACCCATTGTCATGATCCCGCATCCCGAAGGCGTAAGCGTTGCAGCAGGCCCGCAGCCGCTGGGGCTCCAGCCCCCGGGCTGCGATCTGCTCCAGGGTCTCGCGGATCACCCGGCGGAGCTCCGGCAGCTTTTCCGGGTCCGTGTGGAAGGCGTCCCAGGAGAACCAGCTCTGCTGGATTCCGTCGTGAAGGCTGAGGCTGAAGTCCTGGGCCAGGCCCGCCTGCAGCACCGCCCGCTTCAGCGGCGCGTCGTTGTCTCCCGCCAGGTAGTCCGCCAGAATGGAGGCGGCATAATTGCGCTTTCGGTCATAGAAGGGAACCCAAAGCCTGCCGCAGCAGAGGATGGTCCGCTGCTCCAGGGGTTCCTCCGGGCCGATCTCATAGGGGCGCTCCACGGTCCGGGCGGGACCTGCCGCCTGCATGGGGATGGAGAAGTCCGCCTCCCGCCGTTCATAGTCCCGGAGGAAGCTGTCCAGCTTTTCCAGAGCTTGGTCCAGGTCCACGCTGCCCACCAGGGAGATCCGGGCGTTGGAGGGATGGTAGTATGTTCGGTGCATGGCCAAAAACTGCTCATAGCTCAGATCCGGAATCCGCTCCGGGTCGCCGCCGGAGACAAAGCGATAGCAGTTGTCCGGAAAGAGCAGCTCGTTCATGGCTTTTTCCAGCAGGGTCTGGGGGGAGGAAAAGGCACCCTTCATTTCGTTGAGAACCACACCCTGATAGACTGGCTCCGCGTTTGGGCTCTCGTACCGCCAGCCCTCCTGGCGGAAGATCTCCGGCTTGTGATAGATGGCGGGATGGAACACTGCGTCCAGATAGATGTCCATCAAATTGAAAAAGTCCTTGTCGTTCCGGCTGCTGATGGGGTAGACCGTCTTATCCGGGAAGGTCATGGCGTTCAGGAAGGTCTGAACCGAGGTTTTCAGCAGCTCCACAAAGGGCTCCTTCACCGGGTATTTGTCGGAACCGCACAAAACAGAGTGCTCCAAAATGTGGAAAACGCCGGTGGAATCCTCCGGGATCGTTTGGAAGGCAATGCAGAAGGCCTTGTTCTCCTCCGGCCGATCCAGCCAGCAGAGCTGCGCCCCGGTCTTTTCATGGGTCATCTCCACCAGGCGGCCGCCCAGCTCCTCGATTTCCCGGACCCGGGTCACTTCAAATCCGTGTAATCTCGTCCCTGTTTGCATGTTCTGCCTCCTCCTTAACATTCCATCATCAGCCGGATGATCTCTTTGTCGGTCTGTTCCATGCCGAAGCGGGCCAGCTTGCCCACGGTAGCGATAGTGTTTTCCACGCCCTTTTTGACGATGCCGTCGCCGCCGAAGAACTGGCTGCCGTTCTCGTACATGGCCAGGCCCAGCAGGCCTGCGTCCACGGCGGCGGCGATCTTGGCGGCGCAGCTGGCCTTGGCCCCGTCACAGACAATGCCGGAGGTGACGGCCACGGCGTTGACGATGGTGTGGGCGATCATCTCAAAGCGTCCGCCTTTCAGGTAGGCGATCCCCGCGCCTGCGCCCACGCCGGCGCTGACGGCCCCGCAGTAGGCAGAGAGCCGGCCGATGCCGGTTTTCAGATGGGTGGTCACCAGGTTGGACACGCAGAGGGCCCGCAGCAGCTCCTCGTGGGATTTGCCGGTCTCCCGAGCGTATACGATCACCGGCACCGAGGCGGTGATGCCCTGGTTGCCGGAGCCGGAGTTGATCACCACAGGCAGCTCGCAGCCGTTCATGCGGGCGTCGCTGGCAGCGGCTGCCCAGGCCCGCATCTTGTAGTTGATATCGTTCTCCCGGTGCAGGAGGACGGTTTTGCCGATGTTGGCTCCATAGTTCCCCCGCAGGCCCTCGGCGGCAATCGTCATATTATAGTTGATCTGCCGCTCCAGGACCTCGCGCACGTCGGCCAGGTCCACGGAATCGGCAAAGTCCACGATCCCCTCCACGGACAGGCAGGACCGGTCCGTCAGACCTTCGTCCAGCTGTTGGGTGAGTTCCTTTTCCAGGAGGATCTGCTCATTTCGACGGACGGAGACCACGTTGGTGTGGTAGTCCACGATCCGCACGGAAGCAGAGTCCGCTCCGTGGAAGGCGGTGATCTGAATGTCAAAGATATGGCCCGTATCCGCGTGGCGCACCTCGATGGGCACGGAGTTCAGAAATTCGGACGTGGCGGTGATCTGCTCTTCCGTCACGTGGGAGAGCACCTCCAGTTCGGCCTCCGCGTCTCCGGCCACGGCGCCGGCAGCGGCTGCCGCGGGGATGCCCCGGAGGCCGCCGGTGTGGGGCACCACCACGGATTTCACGTTCTTGATGATATTGCCGCTGACCTCCGCCAGCAGGCGGTCCGGCCTGGCCCCCAGCACCGCCCGGGCCTTGGCGGCGGCGTAGGCGATGGCGATGGGCTCGGTGCAGCCCATCGCGGGCCGCAGCTCTTCCTTGAGAATCCTGACGTAAGCGCTTCTGCGCGAATCGGATGCTTTCATGCTTGTTCCCCCGTATCAGTTTCAGTTTGTTTTCATTGTATCGTTTTTTCCCGGCGCTGCAAGGGTTTTTGTCGATTCGGTCCGATTTGCGGATCATTCTGTCCGCAGCCTGTCCCGTTTGGCGCTGCACGAAAAAAGCAGGCGGCTTGGTCCGCCGCCTGCAGGTTTCGTTATTTTGCCTCCGCTGCGGCCAGGTATTCCACAATGCTGTGGGCAGCCACGTTGCCTTCTCCCACGGCCTTGGTCAGCTGGTAGGGCCGGCCGGTGCAGTCGCCGGCAGCATAACAGCCGGGCTTGTTGGTCTCCATCCTCCGGTTGACCACAATGTTCGGCCCGTCGATTTCCAGGCCCCGGAGGAGTCTGCCGGGAGCAACGGCGGGACGGATCACAAAGACGCCGTCCACGTCCAGCCGGGTCCCGTCCCGGAGTTCAACACCCTCCGCGGCGCTGTCACCCAGAATGGCCTGAAGCTTGCCGGGATTCAGAATCACGTTCTCCCGCCGAACCCCGCAATCGGCGTAGGGTGTAAACAGATAGACCTTGGCGGCAATCTCTGCCAGGTACTCCGCTTCATGCTCAAATTCCTTGGCCCCGCAGTAGACCGCAATGGTCTTGCCGGGGTACAGGAAGCCGTCACAGGTGGCGCAGTAGCTGACCCCATGACCCAGCAGCTCCGCCTCCCCGGGAAAGCCCTTGGGACTTACCGCGCCGGTGCAGAGCAGAACGGTCTTCGCGTCATAGATCTCGTCGCCCCCCTGGAGCATGAAGCCCCGGCGGGTGGAGGCAATGTTGGTGACCTGGCGCTCTGTAATCTCCAGCCCGGCCTGCTCGATCTGCTCCCGATAGAGGCGGTTCAGCTCCGGCCCGGTGACCATGGCCACGCCGGGATAGTTGGCGATCCGCTCCGACAGCTCCACCTTGGGGCTGAGCTTTTTGGAGCCGAACCAGAGAATCGTCTTGTTGTGCAGCTTCAGGGTCAGGGCCGCGGAGATCGCGGCAGGCCCTGTGCCGATGATTGCGACGTCGTAGCGCATGGGATCACTCCTTTGTCAATACTTCCTTGAAACAGGAAGCCACGTAGCCGTCCAGGGCTTGGGCCAGGTAGTCGGCATAGTGCTCAATGGCATAAGCCTTCGGATCATGCTCCGCCCGGATCTGCGCTTCGCTGCGGTCTGGATAGGCCTCGCACAGCTTGGCGATATAGGCCTCGTAGTCCTCCACGGTCAGCGCCCTTCCGTCCCGCTCCATGAGCGCCGCGCCAACGGCGGCCAGGTCCAGCTCCGAAAGGAAGATCTGCAGCATCTGCTCCCGATCAAAGCCTCCGATGGCTTCGCCGGCCTCGGCTTCCGGATCTTCCTCCGCATCGTCAGACGCCTCCGGCGTGACGGCGGCGGGCAGCTCCTGCAGTCGCTTCTCGGCCCTGGCCCGGACACCGGCCTCCTCGGCAGGGTCCCGGAGGATGCGGCAGGTTTTTGCCAGCTCCTGCCACACGTAGGCAGAGGCCTGGTCCGGATTCTCCGCCTCCAGCAGGAAGGCGTCCACCTGTTTGCCGACGCAGTACCGCCGCAGCTCTGCAACGGTGGAGACGCCCTCCATGCCAAAGGAGGCCACGTTCTCGTCAGTCAGCTCCGGCAGCACGGTGCGGATGGCCTTGGTGACGGTGAGGGTCACGGCAGTCCCATTCAGATCAAGGCTCCGGGGCTCTCCAACGGGCAGCCCGATCAGGCCTGCCTCCAGGTCCTTGCTGAACAGGCCCTTTCCCACGGGAACCGTGACGTTATCCTTGTTGAAGCGGGGATTTTCCGAGCGGCAGCTCAGCGTGACGGTGTCGCCTTCGCTGACGACGGCGACGTCCTCTTTTCTGCCGTATCGGCGCAGAATCCGCTCCAGATCCTTCTGATACCGGGCCTCGTCCACGGTGAAGCCGTAGATGAATTTGGAAATGTCGATGCTGTGGTAATCGCGAATCTCCAGGGCTTTGGTTTTCAGTTCCAGTCGTTCAGCCATGGCGCACCTCTCAGCCGTAGTAGTATTCGCTGATTTTTTCGATGATCTCGTCCTCATCCATGAGCCCCACAACGGTCTCCAGCTCCTCGCCGTCCTTCAGGAACTTCACGGTGGGAACCGCCTCGATGTGATTGTCTGCTCCCAGCTTGGGATCGTCGGTGACGTTGACCTTCACAATGTTCAGGAAGGGGTAATCCAGGGTCAGGTCCTCCAGGATGCGGGAGAGCATCTTGCAGGGGACGCAGGTGGTGGAATAGAAATCGACGATCACAAAACCCTCGCGGGTCAGCTCGGCATAGGTGTTGGTGTTGGCTATGGAAACGCTCATGATTGTTCCTCCTGTTTCATATAGTTCGTGACGTAGTCTATGATTTCTTCAAATAAATAGTTGGCAGCGGTCTGCCGCAGAAATTTGGGCCAAGTGATGATTTGGCGGGCAGCCTCCTCGGTCACTCCCATGCCCTCGGCACATTCTCCCAGGGCTGCCCTGTACTGGTCCTCGGTGGGCTCCACCGCGTCCCGCTTCATGTGCGCAGCGCCGATGACTGCGCTTTTCAGCCCGTCTATGGAAAGCTGCCGCAGGAAGTCGTAATGCTCCTGCTTGGTTCGGCCGGATACCGCCCGGACCGCCTCGTCGTCCGCAGTCTCCGGGTCCAGCCCGGCAGAGCGCAGCATATCCTCCGCCATCTGCCGGCCCTCAGCGCAGACGGTCTCCACCTCCTCCGGGTCCAGGGCGAACCGGCTGTTGGCGTTGACCTCGTTGGAGAGCTCCACCGCCACGGCCTCGGCCAGGTCCTCGACGTACTGAGCCCGAGCCTTTTCCCGGACGGAAGCGATCAGCGCTTCCACGGTGGATATGTCGTCCATGCCCCAGGCTGCCACGGTTTCATCCGTCAGAGGCGGCAGGACCCGGCGTTTGACAGACCGTACCGTGACTCTGGCCCGGGCTTCCGGCAGCTCCAGCTCCCGGGTCTCGCCGGCGGTCATGCCCAGAATCCCCTGTTCCAGCTCCGGGCTGAACAGGCCGCGGCCCACCCGGAGGTTCAGATTTATTTTTTGGTATTTCGGCGTGTCGGATGCACAGTCCAGGGTGACAAAATCATCGGACTCCACCCGCTCCGCCTCGGTCATGCGGCCGTGGCGGCTGCGGAGCCGGTCCAGACGCGCCTGCAGTTCCTCCGCATCCATGGTGAAGGGAGGCGCCCAACGCCCCGGGTCCAGGCTGCGGAAATCACAGATTTCAACTGCTTTGGATCGACAAAGCTCCATCAGGCTGCGCCTCCTTTTTCAATGAACTCCCGCAGCAGCGGGCTGTTTTGGGCGACGTGGTCATAATCGCCGCTGGCCTCCACCTTGCCGTTCTTGAGAACGATCAGATTATCGGCCTTCCGGATCAGGTGGATGTCGTGGCTCACCATGATGACGGTCTTGCCCTGCATCAGGTTCATCAGAGCCTCCATCACCTCCTGCTCACTGACCACGTCGATGCCGGAGGTGGCCTCGTCCATAATGAGGATCTGGGGCCGCTTCAGCAGCACCCGGGCGATGGCGATGCGCTGCATCTCGCCGCCGGAGCACTTGTTGTCAAAGCGGCTGATTTCCGTATCGAAGCCGTCCTCCTTGCCCATAATGAAATCATAAGCCTTGGCCTGCCGGGCCGCCTCCAGGAGCTCTTCCTCCGTGAATTCCCGATGGACGCCGTAGGCAATGTTCTCGCGGATGGTACCCTGGACGATCTGGTTGCCCTGGAAGAGGTAGCCCACATGCTCCCGCCATTCCCGGAGCTTCAGGTCCTTGAGCTTTGTATCTCCGTAGCTGAGACTTCCAGCGTTCTCCTCCCGGAAGCGCTCCAGAAGCTTGATCATGGTGGACTTGCCGCAGCCGTTCTCGCCCACAATGGCAGTGACCTTGCCGGCAGGGATGGTGAAGTCCACGCCGTCGAGGATCTTTGTCGTTCCGTCATAGGAGAATTGCAGGCCCTGGGCGGTGATGTCCGCCGGACCGGCTGCCACGGCGGCGCCGGACTCCAGATCCTCCTCCTCTGCATTGACGATCCGGGCGATCATGGTGCTGGAGCCGTGGGAGGTCTTCACAGACTGCCAGACAGCGGAGATCATAAACGCGTTGGACATGAAAAGTAAATAATAATTATAAAGGTTGACCAGTTGATACTGCTTCATGCTGCCGGCCCGGACCATGGCGCTGGCCACCACCAGCAGGATAATCTCGTTTACGTACTGGGCCATGGAGCCGATGGGGCCGGTGAGAATGAAGATCCGTTCCTTCCGCACCTGAGCACGGTAGCGCGCGTTGCTCTCCTCCACACCCCGGCGGTACTCCGCGTCCTCCATGCGGGTGGTCTTGATCCGCAGGATATTGGGCAGCCGCTCGGCGAAGAAGTTGGTGATCCGGGACAGGGAGCTGTTCTCGATATAGCTCATCTTGTACTGCATCCTGCCGAGGATCCAGGAAGAAAACAGCGTCATGGGAATCCCGGTGAGCATAATGAGCGCCAGGGATTTGTAGGTGACATACATTTTCTCAAAGGCGGTCCACACTCCGTAGAGCACCGAAAACAGCTGGATCAGGGCGGCCACGGCAGCATAGGTTCCGGTGGTGTCCTGCGTCACCCGGGAGACAAGCTTCTGACTGTCGCCCCGGTACCAGGACATGGGCAGGTGGAGCATCCGCGACCAGACCGAGTGACGGACGTTCCGTTGGGTCATTTGCGCGGTGAGCTCATTGACGCCGCCCTGCACCGTCTCAATGACGACCTGCAGCAGCGTGAATCCCACAAAACCGGCCAGGAAGCCATGCTCCTGAATGGCGCCGGTCATGATCTGACTGGTGTAGGGCACAATCCACACCATGGCCTGCTTGGCCAGGATGGAAAGGCCGAATACCAGAATCAGCATCACCCAGGGAAGCTTGATCTTTTTATAAAGCTGCAGCAGCTCCTTCCAGGACAGCTTTTCCTGCTGTGTTTCTGTCGGAGTCTTCTGTTTCCTCATGCCTGCTGCGCCTCCCTTGTCATCATATGGCGATAGAACGGGCTGGCCAGCCGAACGGTTTGATCATCGCCCTCATGGAAGCTGTGATCGGATTCAACCACAATGATGTGATCCGCCGCCTTCACCGCTTCCCGGTCATGGGTCACCAGCAGTACCGTCCGTTTTCCCTTCAGAGAGAAGATGGTTTGTACGATCTCATGGGTCGCGCTGATGTCCAGGCTGGCGGTGGGTTCATCCAGGATCAGCAGTCTGGCTCCGCTGAGAATGGCTCCGGCGATGGCGATCTTCTGCCGCTGTCCGCCGGAGAGCTGTTCGCCGAACTGGCCAACCTCCCGGTCCAGGCCCTCGGGCGTTTCGGCCAGGAAGCCGTCCAGCTTTACCAGCTTCACCGCTTCGTCGATCTCCTCCTCCCGGACCTCCCGATGGATTCCGTAGAGGAGATTGTCCCGGATGGTGCCCGAGAGCAGCGGCGTATCCTGCATGACGAAGGCGATGTCAGAGCGCCAGGCCCGAACGTCGCCGTCCCCGATCACCTTGCCGCCGCAGAGAATGCGGCCCTGATCCGGCTCATAGATTCGTTCCAGGAGCTTGGCCACCGTAGTCTTGCCGCTGCCGCTGTAGCCCACCACGGCGGTGACCTTCCCGCCGGGAATCGTCAGGCTGACGTTGTTCAGAATGGGGTCCTCTTCATAGGCAAAGCTGACGCCGTCGAACAGGATGTCCCCGTCTGCCGCGATCTGGTCGGCGTAGGTGTTGACGCCCTCCTCTTCCTCACAGATCACGTCGGAGATCTTGTTCAGCTCGCCCTGGATGGATTTGGAGTGGGTCCAAATACTGCCAAGGGTGCCAAAGAAGCCGATGAAGGTGCCTGCGTAGAGATAGAAGGTGTACCAGCCGGTGCCGTCCACCGTGTTGTTTTGAAGCATGCGGATGCCCATCAGGATGATGACGATCTCCGGCAGGATGCCCTTGACCGCGCCAACGATTTCACTGATGACATCCAGAAAAATGATCCGCTTGTTGGCGTCGTAGTAGTCGTCGATGACCTTTTTGCCTCGCTTGGCTTCATAGCCCTGCATGTTGAAGGCCTTCAGCAGCGGCAGGGTCGAGATCAGCTCACTGAGGTATTCCGTCAGGTTGGAAAGCTTGAATTTTGCCGCGTTCTGAAATTTCATGCTGATGCGGCCGAGCACGAAGGAGAGCAGGATCGTCAACGGCGCAAAAGCCAGGAGATAGAGGCCGGCCTTGATGCTGAGTGCGCTCATGGCCAGGATCGTCATGACCAGATAGTAGATCTGCGTGCCCGCTTCCAGAACCACGTCCAGGACAAAGGCGTTCAGCGCGTCAGCGTCCACAGTGATGCGGCTGATCAGCGTGCTGGCGGTGACCCGGTCAAAATAGGCGGGCTTCAGCTTCAGGATTTTTCCCCAGAGGACACTGCGGAGATTCCGGTTGGTCCGGAAGCGGATGACGTGGTTCAAATACAGCATGCCCTGCGTGATGACCAGAGAAAGCAGCTCCATGCCGATGAACATCGCCACGCTGCTCGGGGTCACGTCTCCGTTGAAGAAATTGCTGTTGACCTGAGGGATCCTCACCAGAACAAAGCCTTCTGCGACAGTCAGCAGAATGTAGAGCAGCAACAATCCGTAAGGCAGATTTGCCGCCCTGCAGGTGTGGAGGAATCGCTTCCAAACACCTTTTTGTCGGACCTTCGCCCCGGCGGCATCCTGAGTTTGCAGGGTGATTTCCTTGTTTTCGTCCATTTTTCTTCCCTCAGTCGCCCCGGCTGTGCCGAATCTTGGCCAGATATCGATAAACGCTGGGCTCGGACATGCCCAGGACGAAGGCCGCCCGGGACACTGCGCCTTTCAGCTCGAACACGCCGGTATCGTAGAGATCCAGCAGCAGCTCCATCCTCTCGTCGGGCGTCATCCGCTCGGGCGCATCGGTGAACGCCGCGGTCTCCCGATCGATCACGTCCAGGGTAAGCTCCTCCTCTTGTTCCGGCTCCCGGGGTGTGATCTCTGCGATCTCCTCACTGCGGAAGGAAAACAACTGCTCCACATAGCGGTAAACCGGCAAAAGCTCACTGACCTCCATGTACAGTACCAAACAGCAGACAGGGGCTTCGGCCTCGTCCTTTGTGATCAGAAAGGAGGTTTTGAACATCTTGTTTTCGATCGCGACGTCGCCTCGGCAGGTGAGTCTGCCGTTGTGAACCACCACTTCGCTTTTCAGGATCTGGCGCAGATAGCGCCGAAAGGGTTCCACATATTTTTGCGTATTCTTATATCTGAAATGGTATTTCGCCTCCACCGGGAAGCCTTCCTGTGTCAGGTCAAAGAGCAGGATTCCATAAGCGTCGGGTAAGGCTTCTGCTAAAAAGGCCGCTGTCTGTCGGCACTGTTCCGCTGCTGGATGCATAACCGGTCCTCCTTTGGCTGTTTTTTACAAACTCATCATACAACGCGAAACAATAATTGTCAAGTTTTTTCTTATCGTGATAATAATTTTCTTGACAAATGCGCTGTTCTCTGCTATGATGATCCCGGAAAGCAAAGCTCCAACCCGGCTTTCAAGAAAAACATTTAAAAAGGAGAACATCATGAAGAAGATCATTGCCCTCGCCCTCGTGTGCGTCCTCTGCCTTTCTCTGCTCGTGGCCTGCTCCTCCGACAACGGCAGCGGCGAAAAGGCCAAAGCCACCATCATTCTCGTCGACAAGGATGAGAAGGAGTACAAGTACGAAATCGAGTTCACCGACGGCTCCAGCCTCCGCGACGCCCTGCACGAGGCCGGTCTGATTGACGACGACGAGTACAGCGCCATGTTCATTCAGAACATCGACGGCCACATCGCCAACGTCATGGAAGACGGCTGCACCTGGCTGCCCCAGGACGCCAACCGCAAGCAGATCATGGGCACCTTTGACGAGATCAAGTTCAAGGCCGGCGATACCATCTATCTGCAGTACTACGTGGTTCCCGATATGGACTGATTCCCTGCAACACGAAGTCAAACAAATCCTTCCGCGCCAAGAAAAAGCTGAGCACACCACTCCGGTATGCTCAGCTTTTCGTTATTCGTATTGCGTCTGAAATCAGTCATGGCCTTTTTCAAGGCTCAGAGCATTTGATAATACGCAAGGGTTTCCCGGATGGCGGACTCCTTTTCCGCCGGGCACTGGGGGACTACCTGGTTTTCCTTTTTTGATACGTTATGATTGGTCCCTACGGAAAGCCCATATTTGCGCTTTGTCTGCGCGATCTGCAGGCTTGTCACCTTGAGACCGAAATGCTCCAGGACGTAATTCTTGATCTGCGGATAGGTCGCGTCCTCCCGTAAAGATGCGAAGTCCACGTCCGACCCGTCCAGCTCCACCCGCAGCGGCGTACTCGATCTCTCGCCCTTGGAAAGTTGAACAACCGTCTCCACATGGAAGGTCCGGGGGAAGAGGTCGAAGGCTTCGGCGTGGGTGAGGGCGTAGCCCTGCTCGGTCAGGAGCTTCACGTCCCGGGCCAGGGTGGCGGGGTCGCAGGAGACGTAGACGATCCGGTCGGGCGCCATCCGAACCATGGCGTCGATCACGTAGGGCGCCAGGCCCTTCCGGGGCGGGTCCACCAGGATGACCTCCGGCCCTCCCGTCATTCTGAGCGAAGCGAAGAATCCGCATCCCCCGTCCCCTGATGCCTGGTGCCTGGTGCCTGATGCCTCGTCGGAGGTGTCTGCCACGGGCGGGCGGCCAATGGCCGCCCCTACGGCGTGCTCCCCGGATGCCTCGCGTCCTCCGTCTCCTGCTGCCTGCTGCCCGCTGCCTGCTGCCTGTGACGCAAAGCGCTCCGCCGCTTCGCCGGCGTCGGCGCAGAAGAACTCCACGTTCTCCACCCCGTTGCGGCGGGCGTTCTCCCAGGCGTCCTCGATGGCCTGAGGGACCACCTCCACGCCGACGGCGCGGCCGGCTTTGCGGGACAGAGCCAGGGTGATGGTGCCGGTGCCGCAGTAGAGGTCCAGGACCGTCTCCGTCCCGTGGAGCTCCGCCAGCTCCACGGCCTTTTCATACAGCCGCTGGGCCTGGTCGTGGTTGACCTGATAGAAAGACCGGGGGGAGAGGCGGAAGGTGAAGCCGCAGAGCGTGTCCTCGATCCAGTCCTGCCCCCAGAGTGTGCGGCACTCGTTGCCCAGGACCACGTTGGTAGGCCTTGTGTTGACCGAGAGGATCACCGAGGCCAGCCCGGGGATCTCCCGGCAGAGGGCGTGAATCAGCCGATTTTCCCGGGGAAGCCGGTCCCCGTTGGCCACGATGCAGACCATGAGCTGGCCGGAGACGCTTCCTTTTCGGACGTAAATGTGGCGGAGCAGGCCCTGGCCCGTGGCCTCGTCATAGACGGAAATCCGATCCTCTTCCGCCCAGCGCATCACCACGTCCTTTACCTTGTCAAAGAGCTCCGGCAGGATGGCGCAGCGGGAAACGGGAATGACCTCATGGGTGCGGTTCTTATAGAATCCCGCGACGGGTTTTCCGTTCTTCAAGCTGATCGGATACTGCGCTTTGTTCCGATAATTTGAAACCTCTGCCGCTCCCGTGATTTTCAAATCGGAAATGTTCTGATTTCCGATCCGGTTCAGGGCGTCGGTGACTTTTTGCGCCTTTGCGTACAGCTCTTCCCCGTAGTCCATGTGGTGATATTGGCAGCCGCCGCAGAGCTTGGCCACGGGACAGGCCCGGGAGATCCGATGGGGAGAGCGCTCCAGAATCCGCTCGATCTTTCCGTGGGCGCTGTTTTTACTGACTTGGGTGACCTTGATTTCGCAGCGCTCCCCGCGGATGGCGTTGGGTACGAATACAGCGCAGCCGTCGATCCGGCACACGCCCAAGCCCTCGGAGGAGTAGCCTATGATCTCCGCCTGTTCCATTTGTCCGATTTTCAGCATCCGGATCCCTCCCTTGTCTGGCACCTGTGTTTCACGTGAAACATGATTCCCAATACAGCCCCTCCGGGCTCAGCGCTCCTCCGTCTTTTGCAGGGCGCCCATGCCGGAGGATTGCAGATGGATATGGTCCTGTATCTGGTATCATATTATATCACAGCTTCGCCCGTTCGTAAAGCTTGCGGTTTTCGCTTTTTTCTGGTATGATAGATTTGTCGGGCTGAGGTACAAGGCGCCAGATGCAAGCCCGCAGGTCCCTTGCCCCTTGCTTCTCGAACCTTGTCCCTTGAACCTCGAACCTTGAACCTCAAATTTTTTACTCGACGACCCCGGATCCGTCACATCCTGCCCGATATCGGAGGCTCTCCATGGCAAAACAAACGCTCAGCTATCATCATTGCACCCTCTGTCCCCGGATCTGCGGCGTGGACCGGACCGCGGGGGAACGGGGCTTCTGCGGCATGCCCGCTCACCCAGTGGCGGCCCGGGCCGCAGCCCACTGGTGGGAGGAACCCGTGATCTCCGGGGAATACGGCTCCGGGGCGGTCTTTTTCTCGGGCTGCACCCTGCGCTGCCGCTTCTGCCAGAACTACGAGATCTCCGCCCAAAGGCACGGCTATGCTCTGGACAGCGTCCGTCTGCGGGGGATTTTTGAAAAGCTGATCGCGGACGGCTGCCACAATATCAACCTGGTGACCCCCACCCACTTTCTGCCGGACATCCTCCCGGCTCTGGAGCCGAAGCTGCCGGTCCCTGTGGTGTACAACTGCGGGGGCTACGAGTGGGTGGAGACCCTGCGGGCGCTGGAGGGAAAGGTGGACGTCTGGCTGCCGGACATGAAATACTCCGACCCCCGGCTGGCGAAGCGCCTCTCCGCGGCCCCGGACTACGTGGAGACGGCGAAGGCTGCGATTTTGGAGATGTACCGTCAGACCGGCCCCTGCGTGATCCAGGGCGGCCTGCTGAAGAAGGGCGTGCTGATCCGCCACCTGATCCTGCCCGGCCAGATCGACAACTCCGTCGGCGTGCTGGAATGGATCGCCGACGCCTTCCCCCGGGGCTCGGTGCTGGTCTCCCTCATGAGTCAGTACGTCCCCATGGGCCCCGCGGCGCAGCTCCCGCCCTTCGACCGGCGGATCACCGGGGAGGAATACGACACTGTGCTCTCCTGGCTTTACCTGCTGGGCCTGGAGGACGGCTTCGTCCAGGGCCCGGAGGCGGCCTCGCTGGAATATGTGCCTGCCTTCGACGGAGAAGGCATCCTTCCGAATAAGCCGTAGGGGTGCTCATTGAGCGCCCGGTCCGCCGCAGGCGGACAATCGGCCGGAGGCCAATCCTGCGCGGCTTCGATCTGATCTGCGTTTGGATCGTTTGCTCCCGCAAACGATGCTTGCTTCGCAAGCGCGGGCGCTCACTGAGCGCCCCTACAGCGCTGACTGAAAGGAATTTCCTATGTTATACGACGCCATCGTATCCCGCGCACCCATCCTCGCGGGCTGGTCGCCGGACCGGAAATACCGGGCGGAAACCGCCGACGGGAGGGTGTTCTTCCTCCGGGTCGCAGCCCCGGACCGGGCGGAGCGGCTGGAACGGGTCTTTCGCCTCCAATCTCTGGCCGCCGAGGGGCAGCCGGCCATCGCCCGGCCCCTGGAATGCGGTCCCTGCGCCGAGGGCTTTTACGTCCTGGAGGCCTGGATCGAGGGAGAAAACGCCCGGGCCGCCATCCCGAAGCGTTCGGATGCCCAGCTCTACGCCGACGGTCTGGCCGCGGGCCGGCTGCTGCGGAACATCCATTCCATTCCCGCCCCCGCCGGACTCCCGGACTGGGGGGAGCGCTTCAACGCCAAGATCGACAGAAGGATCGCCGAATACCTGGCCTGCCCGCTGAAATACGAGGGAGACGAGGCCCTGCTGGCCGGGGCGGCGGAGCATCGGGCGCTGCTGGCGGGCCGCCCCCAGTGCTTCCAGCACGGGGATTTCCACGTGGAAAACTTCATATATCAAAACGATCAGCTGGCCGTCATCGACTTCGACCGCTGCGGCTTCGGAGACCCCTGGGAGGACTTTGACAGCCTCGTATGGACCGCCGCCGCGGCCCCGGCCCTGGCCCGAGGCCAGGTGGACGGCTATTTTGACGGCGGCGTACCGGAGGAATTCTGGCGGCTTATGCTCCTGTATCTCTGTTCCGGTGTGCTGGGCTCCCTCCCCTGGGCCATTCCCTACGGCGAGGCCGAGGTCCGGGTCATGCGAGAGCAGGCAAAGCGGGTCGCCGGCTGGTACGCCGACGGCGTCGTGCCGGCGTGGTACGCGCTGCGCTGAAAGCCCGCATATCAGCAGATCGTGGTTTGTCGAATAAATAAGGGACAAGGTTCGAGGATCATGGTTCAAAGATCAAGGACCAAGGGATCTGCGAACTAGCACCTTGTTCCTTAATCCTCCGTAGGGGCCGATGCCCACATCGGCCCTCCGTATCGTATGGGGAAAGGGCCGATGTGGGCATCGGCCCCTACAGTTTGCACCTTGCACCTTGTTCCTTGGAGCTCGGCCGGCGGACAAGCAATGTAAGCGCGTTCAGCGCCGACAGCCCGGTGGGCTGTCGCGGAACGTCGCGGAGAGCTATGCTCGGAGCGACAAGCCATTCCTTTTGGCGGCTTGTCCCTGCATGCGGGTCTGGTGCCCGGCTTCTGCGGGTCCCGCAAATCCGAATATCCTTTCTCAAGCGACGAAAAAACGCCGTACCCGTGGGGGTGCGGCGTTTTTTCGTTGGTGCGGCTTGCTTACTTCTTCTCAGCCAGCAGGTCGCGGATCTCGATGAGGAGTTTTTCCTCGGCGGAGGGTTCGGGATCGGGTTCAGGAGCAGGCTCTTCCTCCTTGGCCTTCTTGGCCTCGACGGCCTTGCGGAGCTTGTTGACGCTCTTGACCATCAGGAAGACCACCAGCATCAGGATCAGGAAGCTGATGATCGAGGAGATGAACTTGCCGTAGTTCAGGAAGTTGCCGGCTTCCTCCGCAGCAGCGGTGGCTTCCGCGCCTTCGATGCCCGCGGCGTCCGCAGCCTTCTGGAAGAGGGAAGGCATCTCGATCTTCCACTGGCTGAAGTCGATGCCGCCGGTGAAGATGCCAATGATCGGCATGATGATGTTCTCGGTGAAGGACGCGACAAGATCCTTGAACACGCCGCCGATGATGATGCCGACGGCCATGTCAAACATGTTGCCGGAGATCGCGAACTCCTTGAACTCCTGAATAAAGCCTTTCTTTTCTTCTGCCATTTCTGTTTCCTCCTTTCTCGATTTTTATAATTACCGGCTGTAATGGGCCGATGATTATACCCGGTACATGGGGCGGACGGCAGAGTGCCGTCCATACATCTTTCTTCTTACGTAATTGTTCAGTCGCCCGTAGGGGCCGATGCCTACATCGGCCCTACCTACCGATTTTTGCCTGCAAGCGAGGGCGGATGTGGGCATCCGCCCCTACGACGAAGGGGGCTACTGAATAGATATCTTCTTACTTCTTACTTATTACCTCAAGCCCCCCCAGGTACTTCCGCAGGGCCTCGGGGACCACGATGGAGCCGTCGGCGCGCTGGTTCTGCTCCACCATGGCGGGGAAGATCCGGGAGGTGGCCAGGCCGGAGCCGTTCAGGGTGTGGACGTATTCGATCTTGCCCGTGGCCTCCCGGCGGAAGCGGATGTTGCCCCGGCGGGCCTGGTAATCCCGGGCGTTGGACACGGAGGAGACCTCCTTGTAGCCGTTCATGGAGGGGATCTGGATCTCGATGTCGTAGGTCCGGGCCATGGAGGCGGAGCAGTCCCCCGCCGCCAGCTTCACGGTGCGGAAGTGGAAGCCCAGGCCCTTCACCAGATTTTCAGCCTTGGTCACCAGCTCCTCAAAGGCCTCGTCGGACTTCTCGGGCAGGGTGTACTGGAACATCTCGATCTTGTTGAACTGGTGGCCCCGGACCATGCCCCGCTCGTCGGCCCGGTGGGAGCCGGCCTCCCGGCGGAAGCAGGGGGTGTAGGCGAAGAGCTTGTGGGGCAGCTCGCTCTCCTTCAGGATCTCGTCCCGGTGGAGGGAGGCCAGGGCCGTCTCCGCCGTGGGGAGCATGAAGTGCATCCGCTCGTCGGTGGGGTTGGCGATCTTATAGACCTCGTCGGCGAACTTGGGGAACTGGCCCGCGGTCTCGCCGCACTGGTACTCCAGCATGTGGGGCAGGATCACCATCTCGTAGCCGTCGGCCAGATGGCAGTCCATGAAGTAGTTCAGCAGGGCCCATTCCAGCCGGGCGCCCAGACCCCGGTAAATCCAGAAGCCGGTGCCCGCCAGCTTGGTGCCGCGCTCATAGTCGATCAGACCCAGATCCGTGCAGAGATCCACGTGGTGCTTGGGCTCGAAGTCGAAGCTGTGGGGCTCGCCGTAGTAGCGCAGGGGCTCGTTGTTCTCCTTGCCCCCGGCCTTCAGGTCCGGGTCCGGCAGATTGGGCAGACCCAGCATCCAGGTGCGGTACTCGGCCTCCACCTCGGTGAGCTTTTTGTCGTTCTCGGCGATCTCGGTCTTGAGCTCCGCCATCTGTTTGAAAATGGGGGCCACGTCCTGGCCCTGCTTCTTCAGCACGGGGATCTGCTTGGAGACCTTGTTCTGCTCGGCCTTCTTGGCCTCGGTGGAGGCGATCAGCTCCCGGCGCTCCTTGTCCAGCTCCAGGATCCGGTCCACGGCGGCGTCGCAGTCGACCTCCTTTGCCCGCAGCAGGCGCTTGATTTCCTCGGGATTTTCTTTGATCTTTCTGATATCAAGCATGGTAATTGTCCTTCCTTTGTTCTTCAACATTCCGGTTTTATCAACAGACCCGGAGGCGCCAGGCAATAGGCATACTTCGTAACTCTTCGAGTTCAGGGATCAGACACCGCCTGGAATGTCATATCTTATTCAAACCGATCCCCCGTCTGTAAGGCTGTCGGGCAACAAGCGATTCTTCTGAATCTCTCTTGCTTGAAAAACACTCGAACGGGGTAAATGAGGTGTCCTTTCAAAAACGTATGAGCGGTGCCTGATGCCTGGTCACTAATGCCTTAGGCAATCTTCAATTCTTCATAAATGTCCCGCTCGGTTTCGGAGAGCAGATCCGCCAGGGGCTCGATCTCATCCAGCAGCTCCCGGACCTTCTCCATATCTCCGTCCTCGTCGGCGGCCATGAGCTGATGCAGCAGCTCGCTGACCCGCACGGCGTCCTGGGTATTCTGCCTCGCTTCCTCCAGGCGCTGCTGCAGCTCGCCGATCTGCTGTTCCATATCCGCCTGCTCCTTGGCGGCGGTGTTCAGCTGCTGCTGCAGCTCCGCCAGGGCCTCGTCCTGCAGGGCGGCGCTCTCCACCAGCTCGCCGATGCGGCTTTGGAGCTTTTCATTCTCGGCGGACAGGGACTGGTTCTCCTGCTGCAGCGCGTTGATGTTGTTGGTGAGAGAGGCGGAGGTCTTCTGACTGCTGCTCTGCAGCTCCTCATTGATGGTTTTGAGCTTCTTGGTCTCCAGGACCATCACGATGGCCACAAACAGGAAGGCGGCGGCAAACAGGATTGCCAGATAGGTCACCAGAGCCGTCCGGCGGCGGGGCGAGAGCTGCTGCGGCTGGGCCGCTGGTTTTTTCTGCTCCTCCTGCTCCGGGACCCTGGTATCGGTTTCAGTCATGATTCTGATCCTCCTTGATCGAAATGCGCTGCAGGGCAAAGAGCAGCCGGTTCAGGTCCTCCTGCCCGTAAAAATCGATTTCAAAACGGCCCTTCCGCTTGCCGTTGATGATGCGGACCTTCCGGCCCAGACGGCGGGACAGGGACTTTTCGCATTCAGCCACATAATCCACCTCCAGCGGGGCGGGCAGCGGCGTTTCCTTGGGCTTTTCGAGGGTCCTGCACAGGGTCTCGGCCTGGCGGACCGAAAGCTGCAGGGCGATGATCCGCTGGGCGGCCTGCTGCCGCAGCTTCTCGCTCTTGAGCCCCAGCAGAGCCCGGGCGTGGCCGGGGGACAGGGTCCCGCTCCGCACCAGCTCCGCCAGCTCGTCCGACAGACTCAGCAGCCGCAGGGCGTTGGCCACCGCGGGCCTGGATTTTCCCACCCGCTGCGCGGTCTCCGCCTGGGTCAGACCGTATTCCTCTATCAGCGTCCGGTAGCCGGCGGCCTCCTCCATGGGGTTCAGATCCTCCCGCTGGAGGTTTTCCACCAGGGCCAGCTCCATGACCTTGCGGTCGTCGGCCTCCATCACCAGCACCGGGACCTCCTCCAGACCTGCCAGACGGGCTGCCCGCCAGCGGCGCTCTCCCGCGATGATCTGGTAGTAGCCGCCGGGAATCTCCCGGACCGTCAGGGGCTGGATCATGCCGTGCTCGGCGATGGAGTCGGCCAGGGTCTGCAGGGCTTCGGGGTCGAACTCCTTGCGGGGCTGGAAGGGATTGGGCTCCACCCGATGCAGGGGCACGGAAGTCACGCTGCCGTTCTTTCCGGTAAAGTCCAGATTCGGATCGTCCAGCAAAGCCCCCAATCCTCGACCAAGTCCAGATTGTTTTTTCATAAGCAATTCTCCTATTGCCGTGATATGATTTCCTCCGCGACCTCCCGATAGGCTTTCGCGCCCTTGCCGTGCTTGTCGTAGACGGTGGCGGGCAGGCCGTGGCTCGGGGCCTCCGCCAGCCGCACATTGCGCGGAATGACCGCTCCGTAGACCTTCCCGGGGAAGAAGCGGCGGACCTCCTGGGCCACCTGGCTGGAAAAATTCGTGCGTCCGTCGAACATGGTCAACAGGACCCCGAAAACCGTCAGCCGCGGGTTCAGCCTTCGTTTCACCGCCCGCATGGTGGACATCAGATCCGACAGGCCCTCCAGCGCGTAGTACTCGCATTGGACCGGGATCAGGATCTCCTCCGCGGCGCAAAGCCCGTTCAGGGTCAGCAGCTCCAGGGAGGGCGGGCAGTCGATGAAAACGTAATCATAGAGCGTCACCACCGGCTCCAAGGCCTGCTTCAGCACGTATTCCCGCCGCTCCATGTTCGCCAGCTCCACGCCGGCGCCCGCCAGCGAGGCGGAGGAGGGCAGCACGTCTCCCCACTGGGTGTGGATGATGGCCTGCTGGGCCGGCACTCCGTTGATGATCACGTCGTAGGAGCTGTATTTGCTGCGGCGGCTGACGCCCATGCCGGAGCTCGCGTTTGCCTGGGGATCAAAGTCCACCAGCAGGATCCGGGCCCCCTTTTCGTGGAGGGCTGCCGTCAGATTCACGGCGGAGGTGGTCTTTCCAACGCCTCCCTTCTGATTGACGATCGCCACAATCCTGCCCATGCTTTCACCTCGTTTTCACACTTTCCCTTGATTATAGCACTTTTTACGGGAATTGCAAGAAAAAAAGAGAGGATCATAAAATGTTTCAAAAAAAGAGCCCAAACTGTTTCACGTGAAACATTTTCAGACATCAGGCCGCGCTGGAAAGCAGGCCTGAGTGCCGCCGCCCGGCCGCTGACGCCGACGCCTATGGATATTCCCTGACAACTCCCCGGACAACGCCGAGGATCGTCGCCTCGTCCCCGTCAATGGGCTCATAGGCCTCGTTTTCCGGCAGCAGCAGAATATGTCCGTCCTTCCGGGAAAAACGCTTGACGGTGGCCTCGTCGCCCAGAAGCGCCACCACGATTTCCCCGTTCTCCGCCGTGGGCTGGGGCCGGACGATCACCCGGTCGCCGGGCAATATCCCGGCGTTTTTCATGCTTTCGCCCTTGACCCGCAGGGCAAAGCATCCCTCGCCGCCCTCCCAGGGCAGCCAGCTCTCCACGTTCTCCTCCGCCAGGATGGGCTGGCCGGCGGCCACGGCGCCCAGCAGGGGAATCCTGCCGCCCCTTCCCGGTTCGGGGGCCGACGCCCCTTCCTCTCCGGCATTGTCGCCCTCGGGCCTCTTCCCGGCCAGGGAAATCGCCCGTTTCTTGCCCGCTCCCAACACCAGGAAGCCCTCCTCCTCCAGGCCGTGCAGGTGATGGTGCACCGTGGCGGTGGAGCGCAGCCGCACCGCCTCGCAGATTTCCCGCACAGAGGGTCCATAGTGATATTTTGTTATATATGACTGAATAAACTCATATATTTCCTGTTTTTTGTTCTTCATATTCCTCACCCGTCTGCATTATAGCACAGCCCCCCTTTGATTGCAAACATTTGTTTTTCTGTTCTCAAAAAAGAAGCTTATACAATTATATAAAGAAATGCTTGTAAAACGGGGAATTTTGTGGTATAATACAAGGGTTAAAGTGCAACGATTTTTTCACACTCCGGAGGTGTGTTTTTCATGTATTCCAACGCCTACATCTGGGCCAAGGTCATTGCCTACCTGGACGAGCGCATGACTCCCGGCATCGTCTCCACCTTTTTCGACCAATCCTACATCCTGGAAAAGACCGAGCAGAAAATCACGGTCTACGCCCCCTCGGAGTTCTGCAAGGACTTCATTGAGCGCCGCTGCCTGGGCTATATCCGGGACGCGGTCCGGGAGCTGACGGACCAGGACTTTGAGATCGGCGTCATCTGCGACGAGGAGCTGGCGGAATTTCAGAAATCCAAGGAACGGGCGGGCATGCCCCGCTTCAATCCCCAGTTCACCTTTGATTCCTTCGTGGTGGGACCCTCCAACCGCTTTGCCTACAACGCGGCCCTGGCCGTCACCGATAAGCCCGCCATGGCCTACAACCCCCTGTTCATCTACGGTCCCTCCGGCCTGGGCAAGACCCATCTGCTCTACGCCATCGCCAACCGGATCCAGGAGAAGTTTCCCGACTTCAACATCGTCTACATCAGCTCCGAGCAGTTCACCAACGAGCTCATCATCGCTCTGCGCGAGCACCGCAACGTGGAATTCCGCAAAAAATACCGCAACGCGGACCTGCTGCTGATGGACGACATCCAGTTCATCGGCGGCAAGGCCTCCACGGAGGAGGAGTTCTTCCACACCTTCAACGAGCTCTTTGAGGGCCGCAAGCAGATCGTCGTCACCTCCGACCGGCCGCCCAACGAGATCTCCCTGCTGGCAGACCGGCTCCGGACCCGCTTCGAGGGGGGTCTGATCTGCGACATCATTCCGCCGGACTATGAGACCCGCATGGCCATCATTCAAAACAAGGCCAACTCCCTGGGCATCGATCTGCCGGACGAGATCTGCAACTACATCGCCGAAAACATCACCAACAACGTCCGCTCCCTGGAGGGCACCGTCAACATCATCAAGGCCTACCACGAGCTCAACGGCATGCCCCTGGATCTGCCCAACGTCTCCCGGGCCATCAAGGACATGTACATGGACTCCAGCCACAACCTTCCCACGCCCGCGCTGATCATCGGCGAGGTCTCCCGCTTCTACAGCGTGGAGGAAAATCTGCTCCGGGGACGGCTGAAATCCAACAACATCGTCATGCCCCGGCAGATCGCCATGTACCTGATCCGGGAGCTGACCCATCAGAGCTACAAAAACATCGGCCGGGAATTCGGCCGGGACCACACCACCGTCATTTCCTCCCTGCAAAAGGTCGAGGCTCTGATCGCCAAGGGCGACAAGGAGACGCTGGACAATCTGCGGGATATCACGGCGAACATCAACAGCAAGCTTTAGCGATTCCGACACCCTTTTCCGTTTTCCACATGGAATGGGGAGAGTGGAAAACGGAATGGGGAAAAAACGCGGCGCAAAGAAGGAAAGACGGAGGGCTGTGGAAAACGGTCGGAGTCTCCCCATTCCATGTGGAAAAGAATTTGTTGCAGGATAACGAAAAAACGGGATTTCCACCATCCACATGCCCTACTGTCACTTACTACTGAATATATTCTCTCTTTCTCTCTATGAGAGAAAAGAAAGGAGATTTTTGATGAAATTCGTATGTGAAAAAAACACCCTGGTGAACGCCATTTCCATCGTTTCCCGGACGGTGAGCCCCAAGAGCAGCCTGGCCTTTTTGGAGGGCATCTACATGGCCGCCGGCGAGGAGCTGCGGCTGACGGGCTATAACCTGGAGACCGGCATCACGGTCTGCATGGACGCCCGGATCCGTCAGACCGGGGAGTGCGTCATGCCCGCCCGGATGTTCGCCGACATCATCCGGAAGCTGCCGGACGAGGTGGTTTCCATCGACGTGGATGAAAATTACCGGGTCACCATCAAGGGCGGCGTGGCCTCCTTCCAGCTGATGGCCTCCGCCGCCGACGAATACCCGCAGCTTCCCGCCGTGGAGGAGGCCGGCGCCATCCGCCTGCCCCAGAACGCCCTGCGGGAGATGATCTCCGGCACCATCTTTGCCGTCTCCAACGACACCGCCAACGCCATCTACACCGGCTGTCTGGTGGAGGTCCAGGAGGACTCCGTCACCATGGTGGCCATCGACGGCTATCGCATGGCGAAGCGGGCCTTCCGGGTGGAGGGCGCGTCCTTCCCCGCCATGAGCTTTGTGGTGCCCTCCGCGGCTTTGAAGGAGCTGGAGAAAATCCTGTCCGACACCGAGGACGAGCTCAGCTTTACCCTGGGCAAGAAGCACATCTGCTTCCGGGTGGAGAGCGCCACCCTGATCTGCCGCCTGCTGGAGGGCAAGTTTGCCGAGTGGCGCCGCTTCATCCCGGCCTCCACGCCGATCCGGCTGGTGGCCAACGTGGCGGAGCTCACCGCCGCGGTGGAGCGCGTGGGTCTGATCGTATCCGAAAAGTATAAGAGCCCGGTCCGCTGCCTCTTCTCCCGGGACGGCGCCCAGTTCCGCACCGTCACCACCATCGCCTCCGCCACCGACGGCTGCCGTCTGGCGGGGGACGGCAAGGACACCGAGATCGGCTTCTCCTGCACCTACATGCTGGACGCCCTGAAATCCGTCCCCACCACGGAGGTCACCCTCCTGCTTTCCGGCGGGCTGAGCCCCATCCTGCTGGTGCCCTGCGAGGGCGAAGAGGTGGATTTCACCTATTTGATCCAGCCGGTGAGACTCAATTGAGTTAAGATTGCCCTGTCGGGCAAGTTATAATTCGGCTTCGCCGAAGTTAAGATTTGCCTGCGGCAAAGTTAAGATGCCTGCGGCAGTTATAACTTGCGCAGCAATCATAGCTTTTGCGAAGCAAAATCTTAACGCGCGAAGCACTTTTAACTTTCGCGCAGCGAAATCTTAACTGTTCGAGGTGGATTATGAAGGTAAGAGTCAGAAGAATCAGTCCGGTGGAGCAGCAGATTCCCATCACGACGGAATATATCAAGCTGGAGAGCTTTTTGAAGCTGGCGAATGCAGTGGAGTCCGGCGGCATGGCAAAGAATTTCATTCTCAACGAGGAAGTCACCGTCAACGGCGAGATCTGCACCATGCGGGGCAAGAAGCTGCGGCCCGGAGACCGTGTGGGATTTGACGGAAACTTCTATAAAGTGACGCAGAGTGAGAAATAATTGAGAATTTATAATTGAGAATTGAATGTGTTTTGCAGATTGCAATCTGCAAAACTCCGATCATTCTCCATTCTCACTTCTCAATTTGAAAGAATATGAGAATACTGAATTTATCCTTAAACGGCTTCAGAAATTATGAGAGCTTTCAGTGCGCGTTCGATCCCGGCGTCAATCTGATCGTGGGACGCAACGCCCAGGGGAAGACCAATCTGCTGGAGGCCATCTGTTATCTGAGCCGCGGCGCGGCCTTCCGTACCCGGAAGGAGGCGGAGCTGATCCGCTTCGGGGCGGAGTACGCGGAGCTGGAGGCCAGAGTGGAGTCCTATGGGCGGGAGCAGAGTCTGCGGACCGTGATGTTTGCGGGACGGCGGCCCCGGCAGCTCTGGCTCTCCGGGGTGAAGAAGTCCTCCCGGGAGGAGATGGACGGGGTGCTGAACACGGTGCTCTTCTGCCCCGAGGATCTGATGATCCTGAAGAAGGGGGCGGCGGAGCGGCGGAAGCTCCTGGACGACGCCCTGTGTCAGCTCCGGCCCAAATACGCCCGGGCCCTGGAGGAATACCGGCGGCTGCTGGCCCAGAAGGCCGCCGCCCTGCGGGAGCGGCTGGACCGGCCCGAGATGCTGGAGCTGATCCCGGAATACAATGAGCGCATGGCCCAGACCGGCGCGATTCTGATCAGCACCCGGGCCAAGTACCTGCGGCAGCTGGAGCAGCGGGCCGCGGTCCATCACCACGCCTTTTCCGGCGGCGGGGAGGCCCTGCGGATCATTTATCAGACCGTTTCCACGGTCCGGGAGCCGACGGCCTCCGCCCTGGAGGTCTACGGCTGGCTCCGGGAGCACCAGCAGAGCCATTACCGGGCGGAGATCGAGTCCATGCAGTGCCTCTCCGGCCCCCACAAGGACGATTTTGAGGCGTCCCTGAACGACATCAGCCTCAAGGCCTTCGGCTCCCAGGGCCAGACCCGCACCACCGCCATCAGTCTGAAGCTGGCGGAGCGGGATCTCTTCGAGGCGGACACCGGCGAGCTGCCGGTGCTGCTGCTGGACGACGTGCTCTCCGAGCTGGATCCGGGCCGCCAGGACTTTGTGCTGAACCGGATCCGGACCGGCCAGGTATTCATCAGCTGCTGCGAGCAGGATAAGATCACCCAGATCGGAAAGACGATCCGAATCGAGGGCGGGAGGTCTGTCTGATGTATATTCCCATCGGCAACGATATGGCGGTCCGGGACCGGTCCATCGTCGGCATTTTTGATCTGGACAACTGTACCTGGTCCCACAGAACCCGGGCGTTTCTGAAAAACGCCGAGGAAAACGGCGAAGTGGTGCCCGCGACGGACAATCTTCCGAAATCCTTTATTTTGACCTCGGAATATGGCTTGAACAGGGTCTATCTGGTGCAGTTCAACTCGGTGGTTTTGGAGCACAGAAAGCTGTAAACAGAATGTTATCCCATGCAAAGGAATGTTGATATGAACGAAGAACGCATGAATACAACGGTTGAAACGGAATATGACGGCTCCCAGATCCAGGTGCTGGAGGGGCTGGAGGCGGTGCGGAAGCGGCCCGGTATGTATATCGGCTCCACCTCCGAATCCGGTCTGCACCATCTGGTCTATGAGATCGTGGACAACTCCATCGACGAGGCCCTGGCGGGCTTCTGCGACCATATCTCCGTCACCATCAATCCCGGCGACACCATCACCGTCCGGGACAACGGCCGCGGCATCCCCGTGGACATCCAGCCCCAGACCGGGCGGCCCGCCCTGGAGGTGGTCTTCACCGTCCTCCACGCCGGCGGCAAATTCGGCGGCGGGGGCTACAAGGTCTCCGGCGGCCTCCACGGGGTGGGCGCCTCCGTGGTCAACGCCCTCTCCGAGTGGCTGACCGCCGAGGTCCACAAGGACGGCAAAATCTATCAGATGAAGTTCTCCCGGGGCGCCATCACCCAGGAGATGACGGTGATCGGCGTCTGCGAGGACACCGGCACCACCGTCACCTTCCGGCCGGACCCCGAGATGTTCGACACCCTGGTCTACGACTACGAGACCCTCCACAAGCGGATGCGGGAGCAGGCCTTCCTGAACGCCGGACTGCGGATCACCATCGCCGACCGGCGCACGGATGACGGGCCCTACGACACCATGCGCTATGAGGGCGGCATCCGGGAGTTCGTCACCTATATCAACCGCAACAAGGCCCCCATCCACGAGACCCCCATCTATATGACCGGCCGCAAGGACGACGCGGTGGCGGAGATCGCCATGCAGTACAACGACGGCTACAACGAGATCCTGGTCTCCTTCGCCAACGACATCCACACCCCCGAGGGCGGCATGCACGAGACCGGCTTCAAGACGGCCCTGACCCGGGTGCTCAACGCCTACGGCACGAAGTACGGCATCATCAAGGGCGAGGACAAGGTCTCCGGCGAGGACTGCCGGGAGGGCCTGAGCGCCGTCATCTCCGTCAAGCTCCCCGAGGCCCAGTTCGAGGGCCAGACCAAGCAGAAGCTGGGCAACGCCTACATCCGCACCCTGGTGGACAACGTGGTCAACGAGCAGCTCACGGACTACCTGGAGGAGAACCCCGCCGTGGCCCGGACCATCCTGGACAAGGCCATGATGGCCAACCGCGCCCGGGAGGCCGCCCGCCGCGCCCGGGAGAACATCCGCCGCAAGTCCGTGCTGGAGGGCGAGCGCATGCCCGGCAAGCTCTGGGACTGCAACGAACGGGATCCGGCGCTGACGGAGCTCTATCTCGTGGAGGGCGACTCCGCGGCGGGCTCCGCCAAGGGCGGCCGGGACTCCCGCTTCCAGGCGATCCTGGCCATGTGGGGCAAGATGCTGAACGTGGAAAAGGCGAGAGCCGACAAGATCTACAACAACGACAAGCTGGCCCCGGTGATCCAGGCCCTGGGCTGCGGCCTGGGGGAGGAGCTGGACCTGAACCGGCTGCGCTACCACAAGATCATCATCATGGCCGACGCCGACGTGGACGGCTCCCACATCCGGACCCTGCTGCTGACCTTCTTCTTCCGCTATATGCGGCCCCTGATCGAAAACGGCTACGTCTACGCCGCGGTGCCGCCCCTGTACAAGCTGCGCCGGGGCAAGACCGAGAAGGTTGCCTACTCCGACGAGGAGCGGGACGCCATCTCCGCGGAGCTGCGGGGCGAGAACACCAACGTGAAGGTGGACATCAGCCGCTTTAAGGGCCTGGGCGAAATGGACCCCCACGAGCTCTGGGAGACCACCATGAACCCCGAGACCCGGACCCTCCGCCGCATCACCCTGAACGACGCCCTGGCGGCGGATCAGACCTTCACCGTCCTCATGGGCGAGGAAGTGGAGCCCCGGAAGCAGTTCATCGAGACGAATGCGAAGTACGTCATCAATATTGACGTTTAGGCAACAGTAGGGGCCGATGCCTACATCGGCCCTCTCCGCCCGATGCCCACATCGGCCCTCCCGTCCAGGGCGGGAATGCAGCGGCGTCTTCGTCGTAGGGGCCGATGCCCACATCGGCCCTGGTTTCCAAAGGAGAAGACGATGTTTTATTCCAGAAAATGCCCCCGATTAGAGGGATATGATTATTCTCAGGAAAACGTCGTTTTTGCGACGATTTGTATTCAGAATCGGCGCAAGCTCCTCGGAGAGATCCATACCCCGGAGACAGAGGTCGACGCCCCGTGGATGGAGTTGTCGCCTGCCGGAAAAATCGTCGAGAAATACACCAATACGATTCCAGGCATTGATAAATATGTGATCATGCCGAATCACGTCCATTTGATCATTTTTAATCAGAATGGTGAGTCCGTATCGCAGAAGGTCCGAAGTTGGAAGATTTTGATTTCCAAGGAGATCGGGGAGAGCATTTGGCAGCGATCGTTTTACGATCATGTGATCCGGGATGAACGGGATTATTTGATCCGGTGGAAATATATTGATGACAACCCGGCAAAATGGGTGTCGGATGAGTATTTTCAAAAGTAAGCGTGAATCGGGACAAGGGCCGATGAGGGCATCGGCCCCTACGGAGAAACGAATTAACGATACGAGGGCCGATGTAGGCATCGGCCCCTACGAAGCAGGTGTTATTTTCATGGCAAAAAATCGTGATTACAAACCCGAGGACATCCTTTTCCCGAACCAGGCGATCATCACCAACGACCTGGTGAAGGAGATGGAGACCTCCTTCATGGAATACTCCATGTCCGTCATCGTGGATCGGGCGCTGCCCGACGTGCGGGACGGACTGAAGCCGGTGCACCGGCGGATCCTCTACGCCCTGTATGAGGACGGCCTGAGCTCCGACAAGCCCTACCGGAAGTCGGCCACCTGCGTGGGCGACGTCATCGGCCGCTACCATCCCCACGGCGACGCCTCCGTCTACGACGCCATGGTCCGGCTGGCCCAGGACTTCTCCATGCGCTACCGGCTGGTGGAGGGCCACGGCAACTTCGGCTCCATCGACGGCGACCCCCCGGCCGCCTACCGCTACACCGAGGCCCGGATGTCGAAGCTCTCCAACGAGATGCTCCGGGACATCGACAAGCAGGTCATCGACTGGGTCCCCAACTTCGACGAGACCCGGAAGGAGCCCAAGGTCCTGCCCTCCCGCTTCCCGAACCTGCTGGTGAACGGCTCCAGCGGCATCGCCGTGGGCATGGCCACCAACATCCCGCCCCACAACCTGCGGGAGGTCATCGACGCCTGCATCGAGGTGCTGGACAACCCCGAGGCGGAGCTGGCGGACCTGATGCAGTACATCAAGGGCCCCGACTTCCCCACCAAGGGCATCATCATGGGCCGCTCCGGCATCCGGGCCGCCTACGCCACCGGCCGGGGCCGCATCCTGGTCCGGGGCCGGACTGAGTTTGAGGAGCACGGCCAGAACCGCGTCCGCATCATCGTCACCGAGCTGCCCTACCAGGTCAACAAGAAAAAGCTGGTGGAGAACATCGGCGAGCAGGTCAAGGACAAGCGCCTGGAGGGCATCTCCGACCTGCGGGACGAATCCGACCGCAACGGCATGCGCATCGTCATCGAGCTCAAGAAGGACGCCAATCCCCAGGTGGTGCTGAACCGGCTCTTCGCCCAGACGGCCCTGCAGTCCTCCTTCTCGGTGAACATGCTGGCCCTGGTGGACGACCAGAGCCAGCCCCGCTGCCTGAGCCTGCGGAACGTGCTGGACGAGTACCTGGCCTTCCAGGAGCAGGTCATCATTCGGCGCACCCAGTATGATCTTAAAAAGGCCGAGGAGCGGGCCCACATTCTGGAGGGTCTGCTGATTGCCCAGGACAACATCGACGAGGTCATCCGCATCATCCGCTCCGCCTACGACGACGCCAAGGAGCGGCTCATGGCGCGCTTCGGGCTCTCCGAGATCCAGGCCCAGACCATTCTGGACATGCGCCTGAAGGCCCTCCAGGGCCTGGAGCGGGAGAAGCTGGAGGCCGAATACAAAGAGATCGAGGAGAAGATCGCCTACTACAAGTCCGTCCTGGCCGATATGGAGAAGGTCAAGGGCATCCTGAAGGACGAGCTGCTCCAGATCCGGGACAAGTACGGCGACGAGCGCCAGACCGAGATCCAGGAGGTGGAGGACGAGCTGGACATCGAGGACCTGATCGAGGAGGAGGACTGCGTCTTCACCATCTCCGAGCAGGGCTACGTCAAGCGCATGCCCGTCACCGAGTACCGGGCCCAAAAGCGCGGCGGCCGGGGCATCCACGCCGCCAACCTGAAGGAGGAGGACTTCGTGAAGGACATCTTCGCCGCCTCCACCCACGACGTGATCCTCTTCTTCACCAACCTGGGCAAGTGCCACCGGAAGAAGGGCTATCAGATCCCCGAGGCCAGCCGCACCGCCCGGGGCACCGCCATGATCAATGTCCTGCCCCTGGAGGCCGGGGAGCACGTCACCGCCGGCGTCACGCTCCGGGAGTTCTCCGACCATGAATATCTGATGATGGTGACCCGGAAGGGCACCGTCAAGCGGGTCCAGCTCTCGGAGCTGAATACCGCCCGCAGGGCCGGCATCAAGGCCATCACCCTGGACGAGGACGACAGCCTGATCTCCGTCATGCGCACCGACGGCACAAAGAAGATCCTGCTGGCCACCCGGGAGGGCATGGGCATCTGCTTCGACGAGAACGACGTCCGCTGCATGGGCCGCACGGCCTACGGCGTCCGGGGCATCACCCTGGGCGAGGAGGACTACATCGTGGGCGCCGGCATCTACGAGGAGGGCAAGACCCTGCTCTCCGTCACGGAGAACGGCTTCGGCAAGCGCACGGAGCTCTCCGCCTTCCTGAAGCCCGACGAGAACGGAGAACGCACCCAGCCCCAGAGCCGCGGCGGCAAGGGCATGCTGGCCTATGGCATGACCGACAAGACCGGCAAGGTGGCCGGGGTCCAGGTGGTTTCCGGCGACGAGGATCTGATGGTGATCGAGAACACCGGCGTCATCATCCGCATGCAGATCTCCGACATCAACGTCTACGGCCGGGCCGCCCAGGGCGTCCGGGTCATGCGCCTGGAGGAGGGCAGCAAGGTCATCTCCATCGAAAAGGTGGCGCGAGACGAGGAGCAGGGGAACAGCGAAGAGGAGTAAATCCCTGCGGGATGCTTCCATTCTGCGAACCGTTTCATGAAATAAACGCAAACAAACAGAGAAGCAAACGAGAAAAAACAAACGAGAAAAGAATCAGACAAATAAAGAACCCGGGCAGGCTGGCGAAAGCACCAACCCGCCCGGGTTCATTTCGTACCCGCCCCGCCCGCAGCGGCGCACAGTGAGCGTCCGCCCGTAGAGGGCGAATCCTCCGGCCCGCTGTTCCCTGCCGTAGGGGCGCTCATTGAGCGCCTGCGCATGCGGAGCATGCATCGTTTGCGTCAGCAAACGATCCGACGCCCCCGGATCGGGAGCGCGCCGGATTTGCCTGAGGGCAAATGTCGCCGTTCCGGCGGCGCGGACAAGCAATGCTTGTCCCTGCGTTCTATTCGGTCCGGCGGCAGCCTGGGTCAGGCCGCCCTATGGAAAAACGGGACTGTGCAAAGCACCCTTTCCGCAAGCGCGCTTGCGGAAAGGGTGCTTTGTATCGGCGCAGGCGGCCAAAGGCCGCATTTCGCAGCGGGGATGCCGGACGGCAGATTGCCCGGGCTGCATTGTGCCTCAAAAATACAGCTCCGCGGCCAGATTGCCGTGCTGATAGTAGCAGATCGCTTTCTGGATGAAGGGCACGTCCACGCCGAAATAGTCCGCCAGCTCCCACTGCTCCGTGTAGCCCTCGGAGACGGCAGCGTTCAGCTCCGTCTCGGGGATCAGCACGTGGACGGCGTATTTGTCCGCCCGGTTTTCGTGGAGCTTCCGGACATCGCAGCCGGACCAGCGGTTGTAGAAGCTGCCTGTGACACAGTGGCCCAGCTCGTGGGCCAGCCGGACCCGCAGCTCGCTCCGGCTCCGGCGATGGGGCAGGTCCAGGCCGATGGCGCAGCGTCCCGCCCGGTCCATGCAGCTCACAGAGCCCGTCTTCGGCAGCGGCAGATGATAGACGGGGATATTCAGTTGTTCCGCACGTTGGTACAGGGTGGAAAGTTGGGTCATGGTTTGTTCCTTCTTTTTATGGCAGCGCGACGAAACGCCACCTCATCCGTCATCGGGCTTCCGTGAGACGCCCGATGCCACCTTCCCCTCAAGGGGAAGGCTTTGCGGACGGCAGAGCGCCGCCCTGCTGTGCGCCGCTGCAGATCAGGATTTCTTCGCTCTGGCCTTCACAAAGGCCGCGAACTGCTTGACTTCCTCGTACATCTCGTCGGTGATCTCCTGATCGCCGCCGAAGAGGGCGAACTTGATGTCCTCCTCGGGGACGCCGCCCTCCACGGTGGGGTGGGGGATCTCGGCGGTCTCGTTGTCGATCAGGTAGGAGGGCGGCACGTCGAAGATCTTTGCCATGGCCTTGATCTTCCCCGCCGGAATGTCGGTGACGCGGCCGCATTCCCATTTGCTGACGGCGTTCTTCTGCACGCCTAACATTTCGCCCAGCTCCGTCTGGGTGAGCTTCACCTGCTTGCGCAGGGCCTTGATCTTTTCCGCGATGGTCATGGTTAATACCCCTTCCGTTGATTCATTTTCTGTGGTATCTTCATTATAGCAAAATTTTTTCAAAAAGTCAATATTGTATCTTGACAAATCGAAAAAAATATGATATAATCCAGGTATCCTAAGAAAATGATTTAAGGAGGTGCAATCATGCGGAGTTCGTTGTTGATGAACTGCCTGTGGTACGAGGATATTTCCCCGGAGGAGCTGGCAAATGTGCTGGAAATCACGCCGGAGGCCCTGTTTCGCAAGCTTTTTCAGGATGAAGACTTCACACTGGGGGAAATTCGCCGGATCGTCGGCCTGCTGGGGCTGACAAACGAGGAAACAGACACAATTTTTTTCAGCTAAAAGTATCTTAAAAAGATTATTAGACGCCAAGCGCCCCGCCGTTCCGCCGGCACAGGAACAGCATAGCAGAGTACCTGTCCCAAAAGACGGACCGATCAGCCCTGTCTGTCCGCGGGGGGCTATCCATCGAAAAAGGAGGAAGCATGATGCAAGCAACTGAGAATCCGCCCATCGGGCGGGAGGAGATCCGCGGCGCCTGGGAGACCCTGAAGCGCTACAAGGCAGGCAAGGCCAATCTGGAACGGCGGATCATCGAAAACGAGGAGTTCTGGAAGCTCCGGCACTGGGACCACATCCCCGAGCAGGGCACCACGGGGCTCAAAACCAAGTCCGCCTGGCTGGTGAACGTGCTGCTGTCCAAGCACGCCGACGCCATGGACGCCTATCCGGAGCCCGCCTGCCTGCCCCGGGCGGAGGACGACGAGGAGGAGGCCCGGCTCCTGTCCCGGGTGGTCCCTGTGATCCTGGCCCAGAACGATTTCGCCGGGGTCTGGTCCGACAACTGGTGGAAGAAGCTGAAGGCGGGGGTGGCCTTCTACGGGGTCTTCTGGGACCGGGAGAAGGGAAACGGGAAGGGAGACGTCGCCGTGACCCGGGTGGACCCCCTGAAGCTCTACTGGGAGCCGGGGATCACAGAGCTGCAGCGAAGCCGCAATCTCTTCCACGTGGAGCTGGCCGACAACGAGGAGCTGACGGAGCGCTGGCCCCAGCTGGCCGGAAAGCTGAAAAACGGCGGCTTTTCCGCCAGCCGCTACCTCTACGACGACAGCGTGGATACCTCGGACAAGACGCCGGTCATCGACTGGTACTACAAGAAGCGGGAGGGGAAGCGAAGCGTTCTCCATTACGTGAAGTTCGTGGGGGAAACGGTGCTCTTTTCCACGGAAAACGAGACAGCGGTCAGCAGGCAGCAGGCAAAGGCGGACGGGCCCATGTGGGCATCGGCCCCTGCCGGCCTGTATGACCACGGGCTGTACCCCTTCTTCGCAGACGTGCTCTTCCCCGAGGAGGGGACGCCGGCGGGCTTCGGGTATGTGGATCTCTGCAAGGACGCCCAGCGGCAGATCGACCTGATGAACAACGCCATCGTGGCCAACTGCGTGGCGGCGGCCACGCCCCGCTGGCTCAAGCGGGGCGACGACGGGATCAACGAGGAGGAGTACGCGGACTGGACCCGACCCTTCGTCCACGTCCAGGGCTCCATCGAGGAGAACGCCCTGCGTCAGATCACCGTGGCCCCCCTCTCCGGCAACTATCTGAGCATCCTGGCCTCCAAGATCAACGAGATCAAGGAGACCTCCGGCAACCGGGACGTGAACAACGGCGGCGTGGGCGGCGGCGTCACGGCGGCCTCCGCCATCGCGGCCATGCAGGAGCAGAGCGGCAAGCTGTCCAGGGACCAGATCCAGAACTCCTACCGCTGCTTCCGCCAGGTGGTGGGCTGCGTCATTTCCCTGATCCGCCAGTTCTACGACAGCCCCCGCAAGCTGCGGATCCTGGGCCCCGCCGGGGAGCCGGAATTTCTCTGCTTCGACAGCTCCATGCTGCGCGCCGGGGAGCCCGCGGAGCTGGACATCGAGGTGACGGCCCAGAAGCAGAGCAGCTACAACAAGCTCAGCTACAACGAGATGGCCATGCAGTTCTTCCAGATGGGCTTTTTCCGGCCGGAGCTGGCGGAGCAGGCCACGGCGGCGCTGGAGATGATGGACTTCAAGGGCAAGGACGCCATGCGGCGCCGCCTGGAGGAGAACGGGACCCTTCGCCGCCGTCTGGAGCAGACCGAGGCGCAGCTCCAGAGCCTGCTGGAGCTGATCGGCCCAAATTCGGCCATGCGGGCGGAGGCAGGGAGCGCCGGACAGACGGCGGACCGGAGCGTTTCCCGGAAGGAAGCGCCCAGGCTGAAAAGCCACGCCTACGATTCCATCGGGAACGAGCTGCGCCGGAACCGCATCGCCGAACGGGCCAGAGCCAGAGCCGAGGCTGCCACCCAGCCGCGGTGAGGGGAAAAGCCTCTCGCAGAGAACAGGGAATGGTGAATCGTGAGGAATTGGGGGGTCGCCGGGCGACGGATTGAAAAACATCTCAATGCGCATGATTCACGATGCACGCGAAATCAAGAAAGGAGATTGTTATGAACGAACAAACCGAATACGTATCTGTGACCCTTCCCCGGGCTACGGGGAAGGAGGAGGACTTCGTCTTTGTGGGGCTCAACGGCAAGGGCTACACCATCCGCCGGGGCGTGGCGGTCCAGGTGCCCAGACCCGTCTTCGAGATCCTGGAGGAGGCCCGCCGTCAGCAGGAGCGCCAGCAGGAATTCATCCGCTGCCAGCAGGAGAACGCCGCCCGGTCCGCCGTGACCGCGGGGCTCTGAGGGAGGGAGCGCCATGGAGGAATCCCAATTCCTGTTCTTCCGCGGCAGCACCCCCACCCTGGAGCTGGTGCTGCCCCTGCGGGTGGACTTCAGCGACGTGGTCTATCTGACCCTCTGTCAGGGGGGCCGCCCCGTGCTGGAATACGCCATGAACGGAAGCCCCTCCCCCGCAGGCACCGGGAGCCTGAGCCGGGCGGAGGCGGATGAGAACGTCCTGCTGCTGACCATGAGTCAAGCGGACACCCTGGCCTTGGAGACCGGGAACGTGGACCTGCAGCTGCGGCTGAAAAACAGCGTGGGCGCCGACACCTTCCAGCCCCTGACGGGCCGGGTGGGTCCCGCGTGGAAGGAGGGGCTGATCGGATGAAGGGCTATTATCTGCAGCAGCCGCTGAACATCCTGAGCTGCGCGGTGGCGGGCAGGCCGGGCCGCTCCGCCTACGAATCCGCCGCCGCGGGGGGCTATCAGGGGGACCCGGACCAGTTCAACGCCCTGCTGGCCGCCCTGCCGGCGACCCTGTCCCGGCTCAACGTCTACAACGGCCGGGTGGACGCCATCCTGGAGTACCTGGGCAATCAGATCTCCGCCCTGGAGCTGGCAATGGAGCAGCTGGAGGAACGGGTGGAGGCGCTGGAGCGGGAAGCGGGAGGTCAGGCATGAGTCAGAGCCTGATTCCCATCCTTACGGGGCTCCTGACCCTGGCGGGGGTCTGCGTCACGGCCTGGGCCGGGGCCAGGCAGACCCGGGACGCCCTCAGCAACCAGCTCACGACCGCCCAGGCCGTCACGGACTGCAAGCTGGAGCAGCTCACCGCCGAGGTCCGCCGCCACAACGACTTCGCCCGCCGCCTGCCGGTGGTGGAGCAGCAGATCCTGGACCTGAGCCGCCGGATGGAGGAGGTGGAGAAATGACGATCTTTGAGGCCATCGCCCTGGCGGACCGGCTCCGCCCCAATGAGCTGGACCCCGCCCTGAAGCTCCGCTGGCTCTCCGCCCTGGACGGACAGATCCACGCCGAGCTGTGGGAGGCCCACCTGGAGACGCCTCCGCCCTTCCCGGGATACGACGGGGACACGGAGCTCCGGGAGACCCAGCTGCTGGTCCCCCGGCCCTACGACGAGCTCTATGTGGTGTATCTGGTCATGCGGATCGATCTGGAGCACGGGGAGCTGGAGCGCTACAACAACAGCGCCGCCCGCTTCAACCAGCTCTGGAGGAGCTATGCCGCGAATTACTGCAGAAATCACCGACCCAAGGGCGAGGAGCGGCTCAAATTCTGAGAAAGGAGCAACTTATGCCAAAGAAGAACGACGAATGGACGGAGGAGCGCTGGCAGGCTGAGGACAACGTCTGGTATCAGAAGGCCCGGCAGACCGCCGAGGCCCTGCTGGAACGGCCGGCCTTCTCCTACGAGCCCGAGGCCGATCCCCTCTACCGGGCGGCCCGGGACCAGACTCTCCGCCAGGGACGCCGGGCCATGGAGGACACGCTGGGCAAGGCCGCGGCCCTCAGCGGGGGCTACGCCTCCAGCTATGCCCAGAGCCAGGCCGCCAAGGCCTACGGCGACCAGCTGGACCGGCTGGCGGCCCTGCTGCCCGACTACTATGACCGGGCCCGGAGCGCTTACGACAAGCAGACCGGGACCCTCCGGGACGCCCTTGGCTCCGCCATCGGCCTCTACGACAAGGACTATCAGGCCTGGCTGGACAAGCAGAGCGCCCGGGAGCGCCAGGCCGCCGCGGACACAAAGCGGGACCAGTGGGAGCGGGAGTTTGCGGAGGACCACAGCCGCTGGGCGGCAGAATTCGACCGGGACGCGGAAAAGCTGGCGGCCCAGCAGGCTGCCGCCGCGGCCAGTCAGGCCCGTTCCGACGCGGCCAACGAACGCAGCTATGCCTACCGGATGGCCATGCTGGCCCTGCAGCAGGGGCTGAAGGTCTCCGACGCCCTGCTGCAGACCGCGGGCATCGACAAGGCCTACGCGGAGACCATCCGGCGCTATTACGCGGCCATCCGGCCGTAGCGCGCACAGCGCGCCGCATCCCGAAGCAAAATTGGAAGGGCGCACACGCTGCGCCGCTGAAGAGGAAAGGAGCAATCACATGGAAGAAGCAATCAAGCGAACGGAAACGGAAGCCACGGAGCTGCCTGCCGAGCGTACCGAGCAGACCGAGAGCTTTCAGGAGCTGATCCGGGGCAAGTACCGGGAGGACTATCTGAAGGCCCTGGGGGAGGCGCTCTCCGCCCAGGCCCGGGAGACCCAGCGCTATCTGGCCTATCGGGAGCTGATGATCGAGGCGGAGGCGGTCAAGGCCCGCTATCCGGACTTTGATCTGGAGCGGGAGCTGGAGGACCCCGGCTTCGCCCGGCTGCTGAACAGCGGCGTGGATCCCCGCACCGCCTACGAGGTCAGCCATCACGACGAGCTGATGCGCCGCGCCGCCCGGCTGGAGCGGAACGCGGCCCATCCCCAGGAGAACGGCCTGGGCGGCGCCCCCGCAGCCGCCGTCACCCGTCCCGACCCCCGCCAGCTCACCCGCGCGGAGCGCCGCGCCCTGCGCCGCAGAGCGGCAAGGGGCGAGGAGATCGTGTGGTAAATTCGCTGCAAGGATCCGCGCAAACACACAGATGAATTTGAAAGGAGCACATTTATGAACCTGACCGTTAACACCACCGCCGGCGACGTCAACGCCTTTGACGCCGCCCAGATGAACGCCACCGGCGCCATGAGCACCGCCATGAAGACCTATTATGACACCGAGCTGCTGGAGAACGCCCGGCCCCGGCTGATCTTCACCCAGCTGGGCAAGTCCCAGTTCCTGCCTGCCGGCCACGGCGACAGCGTCCAGTGGCGCAAGTGGAACACCTTTGCCAAGGCCCTGACCCCCCTGGTTGAGGGCGTCATCCCCTCCGGCCAGAAGTTCGGCCAGAGCGCCGTCAGCGTCAGCGTCCAGCAGTACGGCGACTACGCCGCCATCTCCGACCGCCTGAACCTCCACGCGGTGGACAACGTCCTGCTGGGGGCCGCCGAGGAGATGGGCGCCGCCGGCGGCGAGACCGCCGACACGCTGGTGCGCAACGAGCTCTGCACCGGCACCTCCGTCATCTACGCCGACACCCTGGACGCCAACGGCGTCCCCACCTCCACGCCTGTCAGCCGCGCAGAGCTTCACGCCAACAACAACCGCCTGACCCCCGACGTGGTGAACAAGGCCTACACCTTCCTGAAGAAGCAGAAGGCCCCCTTCTTCGAGGGCAACAAGTATGTGGCGGTGATCCACCCCTCCGCGGCCTACGACCTGCGCTCCCATCCCGACTGGATGGAGGCCCACAAGTACGCCGCCGCCCGGGAGATCTTCGAGGGCGAGATCGGCGAGCTCCACGGCGTCCGCTTTGTGGAGAGCACCGAGGCTCCCGTCTTCAACGGCGGTCCCCTCTTCAGCGCGGCCCAGCCCAATCTGACGGTCTCCGCCTACAACGGCGCCGACACCACCACCGGCGCCCAGTACGGCAGCGTCTCCTCCTATAAGCTGAGCGTCAAGGAGACCCTGACCGCGGACATCGCCAAGAGCCTCCTGGGTCGGAAGATCCACATCTACGACACCTCCGAAAGCAAGATGGGCGGCTCCGCGGAGATCATCGGCTGCACCCTCAGCGGCAAGCACCTCTGGCTCAGCGCGGCCCTGCCCTTCACGCCCTCCGGCAGCTCCGGCGCCGAGGACACCGTCTGGCCCGGCGAGGGCGGCGACTCGACCTCCGGCCCCTGCGCCGTCTACGGCACCCTCTTCTTCGGCAAGGACGCCTTCGGCGTCGTGGACCCCGAGGGCATGGGCATGGAGATGATCATCAAGGACGCGTCCCAGATCGGCGGCCCTCTGAACCAGTTCTCCACCGTGGGCTACAAGTTCGAGACCGCGGCGAAGATCCTCTACCAGAACCGCATGGTCCGGGTGGAGTCCTGCTCCGCGTATTCCGGCGTGGACGAGGCCAACTGACCAAGTGACAAGTGACAGGTGACAGGTGAAAAGTGACAGCTCCGGAGATGATAGCATACGGCTTGAACAATCGTTGTCACGTGTCAGCTGTCACCGAAAGCAGAAAGGAGTCCCCATGCGTTACCCTAAACTGATCCCTCCAAAAAAGCGACGTGTTTCAGTCGATCGCTTTCGCGGCTATTCCCACACCCCGGAGCCTGGAGCCGGCGCCTTCTATGACATGCAAAACCTTTCCGGCGAGGCCGCTCCTCTGCTGCGGACCCGGCGGCGGCGCACGGAGCCCCGGACCCTGGACGGCTGCCCCGCGGGCCGGGTCCTGGCCGTGGGCGGCCGGGGGCAGACCGTGGTGCTGGACGCCGACGGCACGCTCTGGTGCGGCGGGGCCGCCCTGCCCCGGCTGCTGGACGGGACCGTCTCCCTGAACGCCTATGACGGGGAGGACAGCGCCGCCGCCCTCCCGCAGCCGGAGCGGATTCTGAATACCCTCACAAGCCCCGGCGACTACCGCTACCGCTACGAGGCCTCCGCCGATCGGTGGAGGCCCCTGGACGGCGGCGCCTCCCTGGAGGGCAGCCTGCTGGATCCCGGAGAGAAGTACGACGGGATGATCCTGCGGCTGGTCTACCGCTACAGCCTGCGGCGGCCCGGCCTGCGGCGGCTGGTATTCCTGGGGGCCTGGGTCTGCGTCTTCCCCGACGGGAAGTTTGCCAACACGCTGAAGCTCCGGATGGGCGAGCCGATGACCCCTGCCGTGGACTGCGGCGACATGGCCCAATTCAACAGCTGCGACCAGGGCGGCACCCTGTTCAGCCCCTGTGATGAGAACGGTCAGGTCCTCCAGAGCCCAGGAGCCGCGTCGGAGACGCCTGCCTACGTCAAATGCGCCGTGCCGGGCATCGCCCGGGGCCTGCGGCCCGGGGACGTGGTGGAGCTCAGCGGACGTCTGGAGAGCAACCAGGGCGGCGAGGCGGAGGTGGAGGCCCTCTGGTCCGGGACCTGTACCCTCCGGGACGCCTGGCACGATCCCGGCGCCGCCGACCGGGCGGAGGGTCGAAACGACTACCTGATCCTCCCGGGCAGCCTGCCCCAGAGCTATGAGATCGAGCTGACCTGGCACGACCAGAGCTTTCTCGCCGTGACCCGCGCCATCCCGGAGCTGGATTTCGTGGTGGAGGCCGGAAACCGTCTCTGGGGCTGCCGCTGCGGAGGGGGCGTCAACGAGCTCTACGGCAGCAAGCTGGGAGACTTCCGGAACTGGAACGCCTTTGAGGGCCTGTCCACCGACAGCTATCGGGTGGCCCGGGGCCACGACGGACCCTATACCGGCGCGGCGGTGCTGGGCGGCTGCCCCCTCTTTTTCCGGGCGGATTGCCTGGAAAAGATCTACCCCTCCGCCGCGGGGGACCACGGGGTGGTCACCGTGAGCCTGGAGGGCATCGAGGCGGGCAGCGCGAACAGCGCCGTGGTGATCCGGGATCGGCTCTATTACAAGTCCGCCGGCGGCGTCTGCTGCTACAACGGCACCCTGCCCGTGAGGATCTCCCGGGCCCTGGGGGACGCCTGCTGGCACAGCGCCGCGGCGGGAGCCCGGGGCGGCCGCTATTACATCTCCATGCTGGATCCCGCGGGGCGGGCGGGGCTCTTCGTCCTGGACACCGAAACCGGCCTCTGGTATCGGGAGGACGAGCAGCGCTTCCTGGCGGCCTACAGCCTCGGAGAGAAGCTGTACCTCCTGCCCCAGGCGGGGAGCGGTCTGCTCTGTGTGGGCGAGGCCCAGGACAGCAAAGGCGTGGACTGGTGGGCCGAGTCCGGGGAGCTGGCGCCCCGGATGGCGGAGCGCCGCTATCTGAGCCGCCTCCAGCTGACGGCCCGGCTGGAGCTGGGGGCCTCCCTGCGGGTCCTGCTGCGCTTTGACGAGGGACCCTGGCTGCGGGTGGGAGAGCTGCGGGGCAGCAGTCTGCGCAGCCTGACCCTCTCCGTCCCCACCCGCCGCTGCCAGCGGCTGCGGCTGCGGCTGGAGGGCAGCGGCGGTATGGAGCTCCACAGCCTCAGCTGGCTGACGGAGAGCGGAAGCGACGTGTAGACGGCAAATCGGGATTTGTAGAGCCGTAGGGGCCGATGCCCACATCGGCCCTCTCTGCCGACCGGGGCAAGGGCCGATGTGGGCATCGGCCCCTACGGATGAAATCGACAAATCCCAAGTTACAAGGAAGCGCAAGGAGGCTATTATGAAGCAATACGAGTACCCCCCGCGGCCGGAGGGGGAGCTGCAGGAACAGCTTTCCCAGCTCTGGGAGGCCCTGTTCCGGCTGGTGGAACGGCTGAACGCGGAACAGGAGCGCGTCCGGCGGGGAGGCGGGACGGAATGAACGAGGAAGCCATTCTGGAGGTCCTGAAGGCCATCGCCTTCTCCGACTTCACCGAGTACATCTGGATCGAGGACGGGGAGGTTCGGGTCAAGGACTCCCGCCTGCTGAGCGAGGCCCAGCGGGCCGCCATCGCCGGCATCAAGGACACCGGCAAGGGCGTCGAGCTCAAGCTCCACGACAAGCAGAAGGCGCTGGAGCTGCTGGTCAAATACCTGGGGCTCTTCGAGCGGCCAAGGGATGAGAGCGACGTCCGCGTGGAGCTGAAAGGCATTCCGGAGGAATGGGCGGGATGAACGTACTGAAAATCGAGCCCCCCAATGAGAAGCAGAAGCTGATGCTGGAGGCGAAGACCAAGCACGTGGGCTTCGGCGGGGCCCGGGGCGGCGGGAAGAGCTGGGCCGTGCGGACCAAGGCCAAGCTGCTGGCCCTGCGCTGGCCTGGGATCAAGCTGCTGATCGTCCGCCGGAGCTATCCGGAGCTGATGAACAACCACATCCAGGTCCTGCGGACGGAGCTGTCGGGCCTGGCGGTCTACAACGACAAGGACAAGGTCCTGCGCTTTTTGAACGGCGCCTCCATCCACTTTATGTACTGCGCCAGGGACGGGGATCTGGACCGGCTCCAGGGGGTGGAATACGACGTGATCTTCCTCGACGAGGCCACGCAGCTCTCGGAGTTCCAGATGAAGAGCATCACCGCCTGCCTGCGGGGCGTCAATGACTTCCCCAAGCGGATCTACTACACCTGCAACCCCGGCGGCCAGGGCCACGGCTACATCAAGCGCATCTTCCTGGACCGGCGCTACGAGGCCGGGGAGGACCCGGCGGAGTACAGCTTCATCCGCTCCCTGGTGACGGACAACAGGGCCCTGATGGAGGCCCAGCCGGACTATATCCGCCAGCTGGAGGCCCTGCCGGAGCAGCTGCGGCGAGCCTGGCTGGAGGGGGACTGGGATGTGTTCGAGGGCCAGTTTTTCGAGGATTTCCGCAGCGCCCCGGATCCGGCGAAATGCGCGGCGGCGGGGCTCAGCGCCGAGGAGGCGGCCAGACAGGGCCGCTGGACCCATGTGATCCCCGCCCGGGCCCCGGCGCCGGGCTGGAAGCTCTATCGCTCCTTCGACTGGGGCTACGCCAGGCCCTTCTCCTGCGCCTGGTGGGCGGTGGATTTCGACGGCCGGCTCTACCGCATCCTGGAGCTCTACGGCTGCACGAAAACCCCCAACGAGGGGCTGCGCTGGACTCCGGACGAGGTCTTCCGCCGGATCCGGGAGCTGGAGGACAGCCACCCCTGGCTTCGGGGCCGGCAGATCGAGGGGGTGGCGGACCCGGCCATCTGGGACGCCTCGGGCGGCGAGAGCATTGCGGAGACCGGAGAGCGCTACCGGATCTTCTTCGCCCCCGGGGATCACAAGCGGATCCCCGGCTGGATGCAGTGCCACTACCGGCTGCGCTTCGACCGGGAGGGCCTGCCCATGCTCTACGTCTACGACAACTGCGCCGCCTTCCTCCGGACCATCCCCAGCCTGTGCTACGATCCCCTCCGCCCCGAGGACCTGGACACCACCCAGGAGGACCACGCGGCGGACGAGTGGCGCTATATGTGCATGGCGCGGCCCATTACGCCCCGACCGGAAAAAAACGAAGCGCCTGCGGCGCTTCGTTGGGGCAATCCCCTTTTGTAGTCCTGCAAATTGGGAGTTGTGGAGTTCATTCGTAGGGGCCGATGCCCACATCGGCCCTCCTGGCGACCAGGGGAAAGGGCCGATGTGGGCATCGGCCCCTACGGGTGGAAGAGCTCGACAAATCCCGTTTTGCGTATCACGCCGGTTCGGGCGGCGTGATAAAGGGCTTCACGATCAGTGCCGCCAGCGGCAGCAGAATCATCCCGGTAATCCCAAAGAGCCGGTAGCCGATATAGAAGGCCATCAGCGTCGCCAGGGGCGGCATCCCGAGCTGACGGCCCACCAGATGGGGCTCCAGCACGGAGCGGGAAAGGGAGCAGAGCCCGTAGAGGGCCAGCAGGCCGAAGCCCAGGGCGGAGCGCTCCTGCAGAAAGGAGAGCAGGGCCCAGGGGATCAGCACCGTGCCGGTGCCCAGGACGGGCAGAGCGTCCAGCAGGGCGATCAGCCCGCCGAAGAGCAGGGGGAATTCCACGCCCAGGACCCAGAGCCCCAGGGTCAGCAGCAGAAAGACCAGAAGGATCAGCTTAAGCTGGGCCCGGAGCCAGCCCCCGAGCACGGCCCTGCCCCGGGTCCGGAGCTGACGAAGCCATTCCTGCCAGGCGGCGGGGAGACGGCGGCGGAGCCAGGCCTTGAGCCCGGGCAGGGCGGCGGAGCTCATATAGGCGGCGATCACGGTGGTGACCAGGGAGAGAAAGAGCCTTGGCGCCCCGGTGACGATGCCGGAGACCAGGCCGGAGAGAAAGCCATAGAGGGATTCCAGCAGGCCCGCGCCTCCGGCAAAGAGCTCGTCGATCCAGCGAATCAGAGGCGCGGAGAGGGTGTCCGGCGCCCGGCGGGCCAGGTCCTCCAGCCCCTCCCGCAGCGCCGTCAGGGCGGGCTGGAGCTGAGAGAGCAGCAGGGGCAGCTGACGCACCAGCCGCAGCAGCTCCTCCCAGAGAATGCGGCCGAAGAAGCAGAGCACCGCGGCCAAGGCCAGAAACAGCCCCGTGACGCAGAGACCGGAGCGGAACCAGCGGGGCAGCCGGGTCCGCCGTCCCAGGGCGGCCACGGCGGGCTCCGCGCCCAGGGCCAGGCCGTAGGCCAGCAGGAAGGGCAGCAGCAGCGGCAGGATCAGAAAACCCGCCGCCACAGCCAGCAGGACGGCGCCCGCGGCCGTCAAGGGCTTTTTGATGCGTTGGAGCTGCATGTCGGACCCTCCCCCGGACAGGTTTTGATACAGAAAGTATATCCCCAATCAAGCGCAAACATACGGGAAAGGAGCAATTATGATCTTTACGAAGCAATGGTGGCGCGCGGCCCTGATCCGCGCATTGAAGACCGTAGCCCAGGCGGCGGTGGGCCTGATCCCCGCCGCGGTGACCATCGTTGAGGTGGACTGGCGCACCGTGGGCGGCTGCGCCCTTTTGGCGGGCCTGGTCTCCCTGTTGACCTCCCTGGCGGGCCTGCCGGAGGTCGAGTGAGCCGGAGCAGTTAAGAATTGAGAATTGAGAAGTAAGAAGTTCAGAAAAAAGGGATCGCTTTGGGATCAATCATCATCAAATTCTCAATTCCATTCCTTCAGTCCTTCCATAGACCAAACAAACGAGGTGAAACCATGCAGTTGATTGAACACTACCTGACAAACAACCCCTGCTATCAGGCCAACGTGAAGCGGGCGGACAGCCGCTACACCGCCTTTCAGACCAACGGACCGAAGGGGCTGATGCTCCACTCCGTGGGCTGCGCCCAGCCCAAGGCGGAGGTCTTCTGCAAGCGCTGGAACCGGGCGGACTTCGACAAGGGCTGCGTCCACGCGCTGATCGACGCCGGGACCGGCGCCGTCTGGCAGACGCTGCCCTGGAATTACCGGGGCTGGCACTGCGGCGGCAGCGGCAACAACACCCACATCGGCGTGGAGATGTGCGAGAGCGACGCCGTCCGCTACACCGGCGGCGCCAATTTCACGGTGCTGAACCGGAGCAAGGCCCTGGCGGACTGCAAGCGGAGCTACGAGACGGCGGTGGAGCTCTTCGCCTTCCTCTGCGGCAAGTATGGCCTGGACCCCAAAACCGCCGTCTGCTCCCACCGGGAGGGCGGCAAGGCCGGGATCGCCAGCGGCCACGTGGACCCGGAGCACTACTGGTCCGGCCTGGGGGCGGGCTATACCATGGACGGCTTCCGGGCGGATGTGGCCGCGGCAATGCAAAAGGAAGCCGGCCCAGCCCCGGAAACGGAGCAGCCGGCGATCCCCTTCTCCGATGTGGCCTCCGACGACTGGTACGCGGACGCCCTCCGCTGGGCCCTGGAGAAGCAGCTGATTCTTCCCGGCTCCGGCCTCTTCCATCCGGAGGCGCCCCTGACCAAGGCCGCGGCGGTGGTACTGCTGCGGAGATTCTGGAAGCGCCTGGGCGCAAATTGAACAAAAACGGGAAGGCCGGAGGCTTTCCGGTCTTCCCGTTTTGGGAATTGTCTGATTATTTGAGGCCCATTTCCTTGAGGGCTTCCTTGCGGCTCAGGTTGACGCGGCCCTTCTCGTCGATCTCGGTGACCTTGACCCAGGTCATATCGCCGATGTTCAGCACGTCCTCCACCTTCTCGGTGCGCTTGAACTCCAGGTCGCGGATGTGGACCATGCCGTCCTTGCCGGGGGCCAGCTCCACGAAGGCGCCGATGGGGATGATGCGGACGACCTTGCCGTAGTACAGCTTGCCCACCTCGGGAACAAAGCAGATGTCCTCGATCATGCGCTTGGCGGCCTCGCAGGAGGCGGCGTCGGGGGAGGCGATGTGGATGGTGCCGTCGTCCTCGACGTTGACCTCGGCGCCGGACTCAGCCACGATCTTCTGGATCATGGAGCCGCCCTTGCCGATGACCTCGCGGATCTTCTCCACGTCGATCTTGATGGTGATCATCTTGGGAGCGTATTCGCTGACCTCGGGACGGGGCGCGGGGATGCAGGGCAGCATGACCTCGTTGAGGATCTCCAGCCGGGCCTTGCGGCAGCGCTCCAGGGCGTCGGCGATGATCTCCATGGTGAGGCCGTCGTTCTTCAGGTCCATCTGGATGGCGGTGATGCCCTCGGTGGTACCGGCCACCTTGAAGTCCATCTCGCCGTGGAAGTCCTCCACGCCCTGGATGTCGGTGAAGGTCCGCCATTCGCCGGTCTCCTGGTCGGAGATCAGGCCGCAGGAGATGCCCGCCACGGGCCGCTTGATGGGCACGCCGGCGTCCATCAGGGCCAGGGTGGAGCCGCAGATGGAGCCCTGGGAGGTGGAGCCGTTGGAGCTCACCACCTCAGAGACCACACGTATGCAGTAGGGGAACTCGTCCACGCTGGGCAGCACGGGCACCAGGGCCTTTTCCGCCAGGGCGCCGTGGCCGATCTCGCGGCGGGAGGTGGAGCGGGCGGCTCTGGCCTCGCCGGTGGAGAAGGCGGGGAAGTTGTAGTGGTGGATATAGCGCTTTTCCGTCTCGGGGAAGATGGTGTCCAGCTTCTGGTTGGCGGCCAGGGTGTTCAGGGTGCAGATGGAGAGCACCTGGGTCTGTCCGCGGGTGAAGAGACCGGAGCCGTGGACCCGGGGCAGAACAGCCACCTGGGCGTCCAGGGGCCGGATCTCGTCCATGCCTCTGCCGTCCACGCGCTTGCCGGCCAGCAGCCACTTCTTGACGACCTTCTTCTGCATCTTGTAGAGGCAGACCTCGATCTGCTCCTCAAAGTCCTCGTATTTCTCGGCGAACTTCTCGGCGAAGTCCAGGCGGGCGGCGGTGAGCCGCTCCTCGCGGATGTTCTTGTCGTCGGTGTCCAGAGCGAACTCGATCTGGTTCATGCCGTATTCGCAGAGCTCGTCCAGCAGCTCGTGGTTGACGGCGGCCTTCTCAAAGCTGAACTTGGGCTTGCCGATGGCGGCCACGATGGTGTTGATGAAGGCCACGATCTTCTTGTTGGTCTCGTGGGCCAGCTCGATGCCCTTGAGCAGAATGTCCTCGGGGCACTCCTTGGCCTCGGTCTCGATCATGACGACCTTCTCGGCGGTGGAGGCGATGGTGCAGAACATCAGGGCCGCGGTCCGCTGCTCGCAGGAGGGGTTCACGATATACTCGCCGTCCAGGTAGGCGACCTCGGTGGTGGCCATGGGGCCGTTCCAGGGCACGGTGGAGCAGGCGGTGGCGATGAAGGCGCCCAGGGAGGCCACGACCTCCACGGGGTTCTCGTGGTCCACGGCCAGGCTGGTGCAGGTGATGACCACGTCGTTGCGGAGCTCATCGTCAAAGAAGGGGCGCATGGGGCGGTCGATCAGACGCATGGTGAGGATGGCCTTCTCGGAGGGACGGCCCTCCCGGCGGTTGAAGGAGCCGGGGATCCGGCCCACGCCGTACAGACGCTCCTCGAACTCGATGGTCAGGGGGAAGTAGTCCATGCCCGCCTTGGGGATGGGGCTGCAGGTGATGGTGCAGAGCACCACGGTGTCGCCGTAGCGGCAGATGCACTCGGCGTCGGCCAGCTCGGCCACCTTGCCGGTCTCGACGGTAAAGGTGCGGCCGCCGATCTCGGTCTCAAAGACGTGATGATTGGGGTATTGCTTTCTGGTGATCATTTGAAAACCTCCTTGTGGTTTGTTGTCTTGCACGGGAGGTTTTCGCACTTGAAGCTGCCGTCGGAGCATGCAGGGACGAGCAGTGCTCGTCTGCCGATACGCGGAAGCGGATCGAAAGGAGCGGACAAGCGATGCTTGTCCCTACGATCGTGTCCGAAGGCACCTTCAAATACGAAACAGCCTCCCAGGGGGATGTTGCCTTGAAAAACGGGGGCTTCCCGAGCGGGAAACCCCCGTTTCGCAAAACGATTACTTACGGATGCCCAGCTTGGCAATGATCGCACGGTAGCGGTTGATGTCCTTCTTGGCCAGGTAGTCAAGCAGGGAGCGGCGCTTACCGACCATCTTCAGCAGGCCGCGGCGGCTGTGGTTGTCATGGGTGTGGGTCCGCAGGTGCTCGGTGAGCTCCTGGATGCGGGCGGTGAGGATGGCGATCTGGACCTCGGGAGAACCGGTGTCGCCCTCGTGGGTCGCGTTGTCCAGGATGACCTGGGTCTTCTTTTCCTTCTGGATCATGGTTTTACCACCTTTCTGTTATTTCTGCCCTCGGGCTAAGTAGACGGTCGGTGGTGATAGCTCCGCGGGTTGGGCGCAGGTGGCGCACACTGTGCGCCCTTACGGGGCGGGGCTGTCGTTGTCGGTGCGATCCGTCAACTGAGGACCGGGGCTATGGCATTTTGCCAGCCGGTATAGTTTAGCACAAGTTTTGTCAATTGTAAAGCTTTATTTTTGATTTTTTAGAAATGTTTTTTCTTTTTTTGGGGGCGAAACGATTGATATTGTCTGACTTTTTTGGTATAATTATACAAAACGTCAGTGATAAGGAGGCTTACCAATGAAAACGATCCGCTATACCGTCACGAATCCCACCGGCATCCACGCCCGGCCGGCGGCCTTTTTGGCCCAGACCTGCGTCAACCTGAGCTCCCAGATCACCATCCGCTGCGGCGACAGGACCGCCAACGGCAACAACGCGCTCCAGATCATGGCCCTGAAGGCCAGACAGGGCGACGTGCTGGAGATTACCGCCAACGGCGGCGACGAGGAGGAGGCCCTGAACAAGGTCCTCACCGTCTTCCACCG
>JAFWPP010000029.1:0-50111 GCA_017509485.1 Oscillospiraceae bacterium
CGGGCCTGGTAGTTGCGGCTCTCCACGGTCTTCTGGGCATTCTCAATGGCGCCGGAGAGGATCTTGGCGTCGATGGGGGTGTCCTCGTCGATGCCCAGGGACTCCATCATGCCCATGATGCGCTCGGAGCCGAAGAGCCGCATGACGTCGTCCTGCAGGGACAGGTAGAAGCGGCTCTCGCCGGGGTCGCCCTGACGGCCGGAACGGCCGCGGAGCTGGTTGTCGATGCGGCGGGACTCGTGGCGCTCGGTGCCCACGATGAAGAGGCCGCCCACGGCCTTGACCCGCTCGGCCTCGGCGTCGGTGATCTGTTTATACTGATGATAGAGCTTGTCGAAATCCGCCCGGACCGCCAGGATGGCGGGGTCCGTGGTCTCGGAATAGGCGTTGGCCTCCATCAGCAGCTCCTCGGTCATGTCCTCCCGCTTGCGGAGGTCCGCCAGGGCCATGTACTCGGGGTTGCCGCCCAGGACAATATCGGTGCCGCGGCCCGCCATGTTGGTGGAGATCGTCACGGCGCCCAGCTTGCCGGCCTGGGCCACGATCTCGGCCTCCTTCTCGTGGAACTTGGCGTTCAGGACCACGTGGGGGATGTTCTCCCGCTTCAGCAGCTTGGACAGCAGCTCGGACTTCTCGATGGAGATGGTGCCCACCAGCACCGGCTGGCCCTTGGCGTGGCATTCGATGATCTGACGGATGACGGCCCGGAGCTTGCCGGGCTCGGTCTTGTAGACCACGTCGGGGTTGTCGATGCGGATGACGGGCTTATTGGTGGGGATCTCCACCACGTCCAGGGCGTAGATCCCGTTGAACTCCTCCTGCTCCGTCATGGCGGTGCCCGTCATGCCGGAGAGCTTGTGATACAGGCGGAAGAAGTTCTGGAAGGTGATGGTGGCCAGGGTCTTGCTCTCGCTCTCCACCTGGACGCCTTCCTTGGCCTCGATGGCCTGATGCAGGCCCTCGTTGTAGCGGCGGCCGTACATCAGACGGCCCGTGGCCTCGTCCACGATGATGACCTGGCCCTCCTTCACCACATAATCCACGTCCCGCTTCATGATGCCCCGGGCCCGCATGGCCTGGTTGATGTGGTGGGACAGGGTGGAGTTCTCCATGTCCGCCAGGTTCTCCACGTTGAAATACTGCTCCGCCTTCTTGATGCCGGCGGCGGTGAGCTGGACCGAGCGGTCCTTCTCGTCCACGTAGTAGTCGCAGTCGTCGTCGTCGTGGGTCTGCTTGTCGTCGGTGGTGGCGTAGACCTTTTTCTTCAGCCGGGAGACGAAGAAGTCCGCCATCTCGTAGAGCTTGGAGCTCTCGTCGCCCTTGCCGGAAATGATCAGGGGGGTCCGGGCCTCGTCGATCAGGATGGAGTCCACCTCGTCCACGATGGCGAAGGCGTGGCCCCGCTGGACCTGATCCTTCTTGTACAGGGCCATATTGTCCCGCAGGTAGTCGAAGCCCAGCTCGTTGTTGGTGCAGTAGGTGATGTCGGCGGCGTAGGCCTTCCTGCGCTCGCCGGCGTTCATATCATGGACGATGAGGCCCACCCGGAGACCCATGTAGCGGTAGACCTTGCCCATCCACTCGGAGTCGCGCTTGGCCAGGTAGTCGTTGACGGTGACGATGTGGACGCCCTCCCCCGCCAGCGCGTTCAGGTAGGCGGGCAGGATGGCCACCAGGGTCTTGCCTTCGCCGGTCTTCATCTCGGCGATGCGTCCCTGGTGGAGGATGATGCCGCCGATAAGCTGGACCCGGTAGGGCCGCATGCCGAGAACCCGCCAGGCGGCCTCCCGGACCGCGGCGAAGGCGTCCGGCAGGATATCGTCCAGGCTCTTTCCCTTGGCCAGCAGCTCCCTGAACTCCGCGGTCTTGGCCCGGAGCGCCTCGTCGGACAGGGCCTTGTATGCGGGCTCGAGGGCCTCGATTTGATCCACGATGGGACGGAGCTTCTTGACCTCCCGTTCCGAGGTGGTTCCGAACAATTTGGTGATCAGTCCCATGGTAATTCCTTTCTGGTGATCCGTTCCGGATCAGGTGTTCAGTCGTTTCGGTATATTATATCATATTTTTTCTCATAAAAAAAGCTTTATTTCGCCTGTTTGGAAAGTTTTTACAAAATCGGGATTTGTCGGGCTCATTCGTAGGGGCCGATGCCCACATCGGCCCTCACACCGATACGGGATAGGGCCGATGTGGGCATCGGCCCCTACGGGTCGCGCCTTCGGCGCGCCAAATCCGAATCGTCAAAGCTCCTGTCCCACGCGGAGCTGCTGCTCCAGAAACGCCGTCAGTCCGCGGACGTCGGTTCGGCTCTGGTTGGAATATCGGGCGAAATCCTCCTCAAAAGCGGAAAACTCTTTCTCCAGCGCTTCATAGGCCCGGACGCACTGCCGCATTTGCAGGCACGCCTCCCGCAGGGCCTCCGGCAGGGGTCCGGGCCTGGACGGCCGGGGCGGCCGCAGCCGCAGCCGGCGGCCTGTCAGCAGATAGTGGAGGGTCGTCAGAGACCGGGCCCTGCTCTCGTTCCGGGCCGCGATCCGCTGCAGCTCCGCCTTTTGGGGGCCCCGCAACCGGGGCGCCAGGCTCCGGAGAGACCGGGCAAGACTCCCCTCCTCCAGAATCAGGGCCTCCAGCCGCTCCGGCAGGACGGCCTCCTCCGCGCTCACGCCGCCGGGCGCCTTCACCCGGCTCCAGACCGCCTGTTCCGTTTGCAGATCCATCTTGCGCACCACCTTTCGCCCCAGTGTATGCGAAAGGGCGAAGCTCCGTGAACGGGAGCTTCGCCCGGATCTGCCTTGCAGGGTCTACCGCGCCAGCACCGGCAGGAGGATCGTATACCATTTTCCGCTGCGGAAGATCGTCAGCCGGACCCGGTCGCCGGACTTGTGGGCGGCCAGGACCTGATCGAACTCCGCCGCGCTGCGGACCTCGCTCCCGTCTACGGCGGTGATCACGTCATACTGGTACAGCACCCCGTAGGGAGCGGTGCCCGCCGCCACCTCGTCGATCCAGAGACTGCCGGGGAAGCCGTAGAGGGCCACGTATTCCTCGGGGATGTCCTCCACCTCCAGACCCAGCCAGCAGCGGTCCCGGGCCGCCGTATCGGCGAAGGCCGCCACGACCCGGGCCAGATCCCCGGCGGCGATGGCGAAGCAGGGCTCCTCGCCGGAGCTGAACTGTCTGCCCACGTGGGTGCTGAGTCCCAGCACCCGGCCCTGACCGTCCAGGATGGGGCAGCCGCTGCCCGGGCTCCGGAGCTGACCGGAGAACTGCAGCAGGGTGAAGCTCCCGTCCCCCAGGCTCATGGTCCGCCGGGCGGAGAGCATGCCCTCAATGAAGACGTTGGGGAGCTGGCTGCCGTAGGGGTTGCAGACGCACCAGGCGCTCTGGCCCACCTGCGGCTCGCCGCCGCAGAAGACGGCGGGCTGCAGCCCCGCGGCCTCCACCTTCAGCAGACATAGGCCGGTGCTCCGTTCCTCTCCCACCCGCCGGGCGGAATAGCTGCGGCCGTCGGAGAAGCTGACGGTGACGGAGGCGGCGTTGCTCAGGCCTTCGGTGGCCGAGAGGATATAGCCGTCGGCGCTCAGCACCACGCCGGAGCAGCTCTCCGTGCCATAATAGCTGTCCACCTGGACGCAGACCACGGAGGGCTCCGCCCGCCGATAGATTTCCGCGGGGTCCAGGGTCGCTGCGGCGCTGTTGTCCAGCTCCAGCCCCACGGCACCCTCGGCGCTGTCGCCGGCGGGGACATAGCGCTGCCCGTCGGGCACCGCCAGGCTCCGCACCGGGTCCTCCCCGGCCTGGGTCTCCTCCGACTCCCGCAGAGCCAGCCGCCAGCCGCCGCTGCTGGTGTCCACACGGACGTGGGACAGGGCCGCCACCACGCCGGCGGTGCAAGCCGCGATGACCGCCAGGCCCATCAGGATCCAGGCCCAGGTATGGCTGCGCCGGGGACGGGGCTTGGCCGCGGTGCCGTAGAAATCCTCGGGGCAGGCCGCCTCCCGCCGGGGCGGCAGCTCCTGCACCTCGGCCTCCATCGGAGTCCGTTTGTCATCCATTGTGTCACCTTCTTTTTTGGGGGGAGTCAGGGTGCAGCGGCGCAAGCTCTGCGCCGTGAACAGCCATTTCGCCCGCGGATGGCGCACACTGTGCGCCGCTACGGATTGGCCGCTTTCGGCATTGTGAAGGAGAACTCCGTCACGCCGTCGCGGCTGGTGACGTAGATATCCTCCTCGTGGCTCATGATAATGGTCTTGACGATATAGAGGCCCAGGCCCCAGCCCTCCCGGTCGGCGGAACGGCTCTTGTCCGTCTTGTGGAAGCGCTCAAAGACCAGGGGCAGCTCGTCGGCGGGGATGCCGGCGCCGGTGTTGGACACCGAGACCAGGTACTTCCCCCCCTTGGTCTGGGCAATTTTCAGCCCCAGGGTCCCGCCCTCGGGACAGAATTTCACGGCGTTGTCGATGAGGTTGTAGACCACCTGGGTGATGGCGTCGGGGTCGGCGAAGGTCCGGGCGCCCTGGTCCGGCAGCTCGGTCTCCACCTCCAGGCCCTTGCCGTTGATCTTCTGCTCGAAGCTCAGCAGCACCTCCCCCACGGTCTGGCAGAGATCGAAGCTCCGCTTTCGCTCGGGGGGGATGCCCTGGTCCTGGATCCGGGAAACCTCCAGCATGGAGCGCACCAGCCGGGACAGGCGCTTGACCTCCCCGGAGATGATCTCCATGTACTTGGGCTGCTGCTCCGGGGGAATGGTCCCGTCCAGCATGCCGTCCATGTAGCCGGAGATGGTGGTCATGGGGGTCTTGAGCTCGTGGCTCACGTTGGCCACGAACTCCTGCCGCTTCTGCTCGGACTTCGCCAGGGCCTGGGCCATGTTGTTGAAGGCCAGGGCCAGCTCGTTGAGCTCCGCGGTGTCGGTATCGTCGGCGTCCACCCGGACGTCCATCTGGCCGTGGGCCATGCGCCGGGCGGCTGCGGTCATCTGCTTGATGGGCTTCATCTGCCGCTGGGTGATGAACCAGACCACGGGCACCGCCAGCAGCATCACCAGGAGCACCACCAGCACGTTGGCCCGGATGGCCTCGCTGAGCCGCTGGTTCACCGCGGCGGCGGAGCGGGAGCTCACCACGTAGCGCAGCCCTCCCTCCCGGGTCTGGACCCGGCACAGGGCCGCCATGCGCAGCTCCCCGTAGCAGCCGATGTGCAGGCTGTCCCGAAACAGAGCTCCTTCCGCCGGGATCTCGTCCAGCAGCTGGCGGTCGAACTGCCAGCCCAGGTGCTCACAGTTCTGCAGACCGCAGGAGCAGGCGGTGATGGTCCCGTTTTCGTCGCAGACCACGGTGTCGTTGCCGGTGGCCCGGGCGGTGTAGTCCAGCTGGATGCAGAGCTGCTGACGGCCGCGGCCGTTGTCGGATCCCAGCAGCTCCATCATGCTGCCGGCGGCGGAGGCGGAGGCCTTCACGTCATCGGCCAGCATGTCCACCGTCAGCCGCCGGTAGAGATATTGGGTGGCGGTGGACATCAGGATCAGCGTCAGGAAGATCAGGCAGACGGTGAGGGCCATCTGCCCGCCAAAGCTGCGTTTCACGGCTTATACCACCTCAAACTTGTAGCCTACGCCCCAGACGGTCTTCAGGGACCACTGATCGGAGACGCCCTCCAGCTTTTCCCGCAGGCGCTTGATGTGGACGTCCACGGTGCGGGTGTCGCCGAAATAGTCGAAGCCCCAGACCTCGTCCAGCAGCTTGTTGCGCTGGTAGACCCGATTGGGAGTGGAGGCCAGGTGGTAGAGCAGCTCCATCTCCTTGGGGGGCGTGGGGATCTTCTTGCCGTCCACGGTGAGCTCGAAGGAGTCCATGTCGATGATGAGCTTGTCGAAGACCAGGCGCTTGCTGTTCTTCTCCGGAGCGGTGCCCGCCCGGCGCAGCACCGCCTCGATCCGGGCCAGGAGCTCCTGCATCTCAAAGGGCTTGGTGATGTAGTCGTCGGCGCCCTGCTTGAGGCCGTTGACCTTGTCGTCCAGCTCCCCCTTGGCGGTGAGCATAATGACAGGGGTCTTGGATTCGGCCCGGATGGTGCGGCAGACGCCCCAGCCGTCCAGAACGGGCAGCATCAGATCCAGCAGCACCAGATCCGGCTGAAAGCGCCGGAACAGCTCCACGCCCTTGCCCCCGTCCGAGGCGATGGCCACCTCGTAGTTTTCCTTTTCCAGATAAAGCCGCAACAGATCGGCAATGTTGTTGTCGTCCTCCACGATCAGGATTTTGATTGCCATGAAAAAGTCTCCTCTCTTCTTTCCCGTCTTCCTCGCGTTGTGCGATTTCTCTCATGATTCTCTATATTATTATACCGCAGGATCCCGGAAATCGGTGAACTTTTTGTAAAAACTTCGGAAGCAAAGTTTGAAGAAAAGAAACAGGCGCCGTTTCCGACGCCTGTGATTCTTATTTCGTCTCTATTCCCCCAGGGCCTTGTAGAGGAAGGTCACGATCTGGGCGCGGGTGCAGGTCTTTTTGGGGGAGAACTGCCCGTTCCCGGTGCCGTCGGAGGCATGCCGGCCTGCCAAAAGACGCAACACCGATGATGATCGAACGCAAAGAGGAGACGGATTCTTCGCTGCCCCTTCGACTACGCTCAGGGCAAGGCAGAATGACAGATCCGGAAGGTTTCTGCCTCGGGCTGGCGGCCATTGGCCGCCCCTACGGTGTTGGCGGTGGTCGGAGGCCGGTGCCGCGGGCGGGCGCTCGATGAGCGCCCCTACGGTGCTGGCGGTGGTCGAAAGGTGGTGACGCGGGCGGGCGCTCGGTGAGCGCCCCTACGGCGTGGGTGCGTAGCGGCGCACGCTGTGCGCCATGTCGTCTCCCACAAGTCCCCACCCGTAGCGGCGCACAGTGTGCGCCACATCTACCCCGAACGAAACAATTGAGAATTGAGATGTGAGAGTTGAGAATTGTGGTATCGTTCAAATTGCCATTTGAACGACGAAAATGAACGCCTTGGTGTTGTTCCGTACAGGGATGGGTAGACGATCCGTAAAACGCAAGCCGGGATCACGAAACGAACAATCCTGCCGGCGCCGGTGGTATCTCGGGGTTATCCAAAAGGGGGACGACCCCTTTTGGCCGTTTGAATGGGGAGAGGGGACCGGGGAGAGGGGAGAGATTCGGAATCTTCCCTCTCCCCGGTGCGTCTTTGCTGACTTTCTGCGCAATCAGAAAGTCAGGCCGCCGTCAGGCATGCCGGCCTGCCAAAAAACGCAATGCAGGTGATAATCGGAACGAAAGGGGAAACGGATTGCCACGCCTGTGACATCGGTCACTGGCTCGCAATGACAGATCCGGAAGGTTTTTGCCTCGGGCTGGCGGCCAGTGGCCGCCCCTACGGCGTTGGTGGTCGTTGGAGGGTGATACCGCGGGCGGGCGCTCGGTGAGCGCCCCTACGGTGTGGGTAGTCGTTGGAGGCTGGTGCCGCGGGCGGGCGCTCAATGAGCGCCCCTACGGTGCTGGCGGTGGTCGGAGGCTGGTGCCGCGGGCGGGCGGCCAAACTCGAAGCGTCACGAAGTATGCCTGACGCCTGAACGAAAACCCTTGCATTTTCCCGAAAAAGCCTGTATAATACCATATATAGTGTTTATTCGGAAAGAGGGGCGGCTTATGATGGAGTTTCGGGTCCTGGCGGTGGGCGACGTCTGCGGCGGCGCGGGGCTGCGGCTGCTGTCCAGGCAGCTGCGGAGCGTCAAGCGGCGCTGCGGGGCGGATTTCTGCGTAGTAAACGGAGAAAACGCCGCCGTGGTGGGCATCACGCCCCGGCAAGCCGACGAGATCTTTGAGGCCGGGGCGGACGTGATCACCCTGGGCAACCACAGCTACAACCGGAAGGAGATCGGCAGCTACCTGGAGGACTGCCCCTACATCCTGCGGCCCGCCAACGACTCGCCCCTCTACCCCGGCCGGGGCCTGGGGCTCTACGACTCCAAGGTCGGGCAAATCGCGGTGATGAATCTGATCGGCCGCTGCGGGATGGACTTTGGGCCGGACAACCCCTTCCTGCTGGCGGAGAAGCTCCTGAAGGAGCTGCCCACGAAGCTGATCTTCCTGGATTTCCACGCGGAGGCCAGCTCCGAAAAGCTGGCCATGGGCTATCATCTGGACGGGAAGGTCACGGCGGTCTGGGGCACCCACACCCACGTGCCCACCGCCGACTGTCAGATCCTGCCCCGGGGCACCGGCTATGTGACGGACCTGGGCATGACCGGACCCATCCGCTCGGTGCTGGGCGTCCGTCCCGAGCAGTCCATCGCCAGCTTCCGCGGGGGCTTCAACTCCCGTTTTGAGACCGCGGAGGGTCCCTGCAAGCTGGAAGCCGTCCTCTTCACCGTGGACGCCGACACCGGCCTTTGTCTGAAGGCAGAAAGGGTGGATTACCATGATACGAATTCTGCACGCGGCTGACCTGCATCTGGACAGCCCCTTCGCCGCCCTGCGGCCGGAGCAGGCCGCCCAGCGGCGGGAGGAGCAGCGGCAGATGCTCCGTCGGCTGTGCGAGGCCGTTCAGCGGCGGGACTGTCAGCTCCTGCTGCTGGCGGGAGACCTCTTCGATACCCGTCAGGTCTATCGGGAGACCGCCGAGCTGCTCCGGGATCTGCTGGGCGGGCTGAAGGCCCGGGTCTTTATCGCTCCGGGCAACCACGACCCCTGGGAGCCGGACTCCCCCTACGCCTCCCTGGACTGGCCGGAGAACGTCCATATCTTCCGCAGCGCCGCGGTGGAGGCCGTCCGGTTGGAGGACCCGGCGGTGACGGTCTACGGGGCCGCCTTCACGGAGCCCCGCTCCGGCAGCCTGCTCAAGGACTTCCGGGCCCAGGAGGAGGACCGGCCCAGGCTCATGGTCCTCCACGGGACCCTGGGGGACCCGGATTCGGTGTATAATCCCGTTTCCGGGGAGGAGATCGCGGCCTCCGGCCTGGACTACCTGGCCCTGGGCCATATCCACAGCGGAGATCTGCAAATTTTCGGCAGAACCACCGCCGCCTACCCCGGCTGCCCCATGGGCCGGGGCTTCGACGAAACCGGCTCCAAGGGAGCCCTCTACATCGAGGTGGACGGCTCCGGCTGTCAGGTGGAGCGGGTGCCCCTGGGCGGGCGGCGCTATGAGCGCATGCGGGTCCGGGCCGGCGCCGATCCCCTGGCCGCCATTCTGGAGGAGCTGCCCGCCGACACCAGCCGCGACATCTACCGCATCACCCTGACGGGCCCCTGCCCCTTCGTGGATCTCCGGGCGCTGCGGACGGCCCTGGCCCCCCGCTTCTTCGGGCTGGAGCTCATCGACGCCACCCAGCCCCCCCAGGCACTCTGGCAGGGGGCGGCGGAGGACAGCCTCCGGGGCGAGTTCCTGCGGCGGCTTAAGGCGTGCTGCGACGGGGAAACGGAGCCCGAGGCCCGCCGCCTGGTGACCCAGGCCGTGCGCCTGGGCCTGGCGGTGCTGGACGGAAGGGAGGTGCCGGAGCTGTGATCATTGAACGCATGCGGGCCACCTTCGGCAAGCTGGACGACCGGGAGCTGACGCTGCAGCCCGGTCTGAACGTCGTCACCGGCGACAACGAGACCGGGAAATCCACTTGGCTGGCCTTTCTGCTGGCCATGCTCTACGGGGTGGATACCCGGGAGCGGAGCGGCAGGAATCGCCTGCCCGACAAACAGAAATTCCTGCCCTGGAGCGGCAAGCCCATGGCCGGCTCCATGGAGCTCCGGGCGGACGACGGCCGCCGCGTCACCCTGGAGCGCAGCAGCGAGACCGGACCCCTGGCGGACTTCCAGGCCTGGGACACGGACTCCGGCTCTCCCCGGGAGGATCTGACGGGCCGGAGCTGCGGCAGGCAGCTTTTGGGCGTGGAGGCCGCGGTCTATGTCCGCAGCGGCTATCTGCGGCAGCAGCGCATCGCCGTCTCCGCGGATCCCCGGCTGGAGAAGCGGCTCAGCGGCCTGGTCTCCGGCGGCAGCGAGGACTATTCCTATTCCGAGGCGGACGAGGCGCTGAAAAAGCTCCAGACCGCCCTGCGCCACAATCAGAGCGGCGCTCTGCCCAAGGCGGAGGCCGCCCGGGAGGCGCTCCGGGAAAAGCTGGCCCGGGCCGAAGAGCACCAGGGCCGGCTGGCAAAGCTGGAGGCGGAGCTCCACGAGCTGAACCGTCAGCGGAACGAGGCCCGCGAGGCACTGGCCTGCCTGGACGCTCTGGAGCGCCGGGAGCGGGAACAAAAGCTGCGCGAGCTGGAGGCCCAGCTGGCCGCGGCCCGGGAGGATCGGGAGGGCTGGCAGGCCGTCTGCGACGGGCAGCCCCCCGAGGCGGAGCTGCTGGAGCTGGAGTCCCAGCTGCAGCAGCTCCAGAGCGAGCTCCAAAAGGCCGCCCTCGAGGAGGGCCTGGCCGTGGGCGAGCTGGAGCTGCCGCCCCCGGACCCGATCTTCGGACGGATGGACGCCCGCCAGGCCCACGACAAGGCCGCCGCGGACGCCACCCTGGTCCGGGAGGCCCTGGCCGAGGAACCGCCCCTGTGGAAGCAAAAATCCCTCTGGCTGATCCTGATGGTGGCGGGCCTGGCGCTAAGCCTGACGGGGGCCCTGCTGCCCCTGCTGATCCCGGGCGTCGTCGGCGCCGTGGTCGCTCTGGTGGGCCTGGCCGGCTGGCTCCGGCTGCGGATCGGCTGGCTGGGGGAGGAAAACGACTACCTTGCCAGGCAGGACGAGGCCCGGGAGATTCTGGATCAGTACGGGGCCGAGGACGCCAAGGGCGTGGTCCTGCGGGGCATCCGCTATATCAACCAGCTGGACGAGCATGAGAACGCTCCCGACGGCGGCGTCAGCCGCAGGCGGCTGGAGGAGCTGGCGGACCGGCGGGCCGGGATCTTTGCCCGGCTGGATGCCCTGATCCCCGGCTGCGGCAGCCCGGAGAAGGCCGCCGCCCTCTTCCAGGAGACGGCCAAATCCCGGCAGGCCCTGGCCCAGGCCAAGCTGCTGGAGGAGCAGCGCCTGCAGCAGCTCACGGAGCTGCGGGCGGCCCTGGGCCCGGCGGCGGCGGAGCCCCCGGCGCCGGAGCGCTATGCGGACCGGGACCGGGAGACCGAGACCCAGCGGCTGCGGGAGCTGGACGCCAGACTCGAAGCCCTCTCCTCCCAGGCCGACCAGCTGAAGGGCGCCCTGGGGCAGATGGGGGATCCCCTGGCCCTCCACGGAGAGCTGGAGACCCTGAACGGGGACATCCGCCGGATGGAGACCCGGTACAGTGCCCTGCATCTGGCCCGCCAGGCCCTGCGGGAGGCCGACGAGAAGCTGCGCGCCCGTTTCGCGCCCCTGCTCTGCGAGAAGGCCGGGGTCCTGCTGGCCCAGCTGACCGAGGGCCGCTACGACGGTCTCCGCCTGGACCGGGACATGAACGTCACCGTCCACCCGGCGGACAGCCCGGTGTACCGCTCCCTGTCCTATCTCAGCGGCGGCGCCGTGGATCAGCTCTACCTGGCCCTGCGGCTGGCGCTCTGCGAGCTGCTGCTGCCCAATGCCCCCATCATCCTGGACGACGCCCTGGTCTACTTCGACGACACCCGGGCCAGTCTGGCCCTGAAGACCCTGCGGGAGCTGGGCAAGACCCGGCAGATTCTGATCTTCAGCTGCCAGAGCCGGGAGAAGCGGCTGCTGGACGAGCTGGCAAATCACCGAAGCGATGCGGCTGACCGGCAAGCGGCAGCCGCAAGGGAATAAAGATGCCAATCGGCACAGAAGAAGCGGCTTTCGGGCCGCTTTTTCTGTGCCGATTGGCTCGATCACAAGGATACGGTCAAGGCGCGAGCAGGGTCGCAGGGGCCGAACTCGAAGAGCTGCAAAGTATGCCCGCATCGGCCCCTGGGGATCGGGAAATCCGGATCAAGCGGGCTCCTCTCCGCTGTCCAGCAGCTCCCGCAGCCGCTCCGTCAGATCCGGCTCCGCGGGGCTCAGGGGCAGGCGGCAGGGACCGCAGTCCAGGCCGGTCAGAGCCAGAGCCGCCTTGACGGGGATGGGGTTCACGGAGGCGAAGAGCGCCTCGATCAGGGGCTGCTGCTCCCGCTGGAGCGTCAGGGCCCGGGCGTACTCCCCCCGCAGGGCAGCATCCGTCAAAGCCTTCACCGCCCTGGGCCGCAGGTTGGACAGCACCGACACCGCCCCCAGGGCCCCGCAGGCCATAAAGGGCAGGATCAGCTCGTCGCAGCCGCAGTATACCGGGAAATCCTCTCCGCAGAGGGCGTGGAGCTTCAGCACCCGGCCCAGGTCCGGGTCCGCCTCCTTGATCCCCGCCACCGTGGGGAGCTGTGCCAGGGCAGCGCAGGTCTCGGGCGCGATGCGCACGTTGGTCCGGGCCGGGACGTTGTAGAGCAGCATTGGCAGCTCCGTGGCCGCGGCTACGGCCTCATAGTGGGCCAGGAGCCCGGCCTGGGTGCAGCGGTTGTAGTAGGGGGTCACGCAGAGCAGGGCGTCGGCCCCCAGGGCCGCGGCGGCCCGGGCGTTTTCGGCGGTTTTTCGGGTATCGTTGCCGCCGACTCCGGCGATCAGCTTCGTTTTGCCCGCACAGAAGCGGACGCAGTGGGCGATCAGGGCCAGCAGCTCCTCATGGGTCAGCGTCGCCGCCTCCCCTGTCGTCCCGGCGACGACCAGGGCTTCCACTCCGGCGGCCATCTGCGCCTCCAGCAGCCGATCCAGGGCGCTAAAGTCAACGCCGCCGTCGTTGAACGGCGTCACCAGAGCCGTACAGGTCCCGCGAAAGATGGGTGTGGTCATATTTTTTCCTCCAAAATCAATTTGGTTGAGGGGCGCAAATTGGGATTTGTCGGGATGCCTTCCCCTTGGGGGAAAGGCTTTGCGGAGAGCGACCCGTGGGGACCGAACTCGAAGAGTCACGAAGTATGCCCACATCGGCCCTATCCCGTATCGGTGTGAGGGCCGATGTGGGCATCGGCCCCTACGAATGATCCCGGCAAATCCCGATCCGCGTGCCTGTTCTTCCCGGCACATCCTATTCTCGCACGTCCGCGATTATACCGTTGACGAAGCTGTGATAATACGATATAATATCGGCGAAAGCCCCAAACGCGTCACGCATCTTTTTGAACAAATGAGGGATTCTGTGAAAACACATGACTTTTACTATGACCTGCCCCCGGAGCTCATCGCCCAGACGCCGCTGGAGCGGCGGGACAGCTCCCGGCTTTTGGTGATGCGCCGGAACGACGGCTCCGTAGAGCATCGCCATTTTCACGATATCATCGACTATCTCCGGCCCGGCGACTGCCTGGTGCTGAACAACTCCCGGGTCCTCCCCGCCCGGCTCCTGGGCAAGCGGGCCAGCGGCGGGGCCGTGGAGGTCCTGCTTCTCAAGGACACGGGGAACGATACCTGGGAGTGCCTGACCAAGCCCGGGCGCAAGACCCCCGTGGGGACGGAGCTCTCCTTCGGAGAGGGCCTGCTGACCGCCACCGTCGTCGGTGCGCGGGAGGACGGCAACAAGCTGGTCCGGTTTCACTATGACGGCATCTTCCTGGAGATCCTGGAGCAGCTTGGCAAGATGCCCCTGCCCCCCTACATCAAGGAGGAGCTCCAGGATCAGGAGCGCTACCAGACCGTCTACTCCAAGGTCAACGGCTCCGCCGCCGCCCCCACCGCCGGCCTCCACTTCACCCCAGAGCTGCTGGAGCAGATCGAGGCCAAGGGCGTGAAGCTGGCCTGGGTCACCCTCCACGTGGGCCTGGGCACCTTCCGCCCCGTCAAGGCCGAGGAGATCACCGACCACCACATGCACGCGGAGTTCTGCATGCTCTCCGCCGAGACCGCGGAGCTCCTCAACCGCACCCGGGCCGAGGGCGGGCGGATCGTCTGCGTGGGGACCACCTCCTGCCGGACCGTCGAGAGCTTTGCGGCGGAGGACGGGAGCTTCACCGAGAAGTCCGGCTGGACCGACATCTTCATCTATCCCGGCTACCACTTCAAGGCCATGGACGCCCTCATCACCAACTTCCACCTGCCGGAGTCCACCCTGATCATGCTGGTTTCCGCCTTCGCAGGCCGGGAGAAGGTCCTGAACGCTTACCGCATCGCCGTGGAGGAGCGCTACCGCTTCTTCTCCTTCGGCGACGCCATGTTCATCCATTAAGGAGGCCCTATGTTTGAGATCCTGAAAACCGAGGGCAAGGCCCGGCGGGGCGTGTTCACCTGCGCCCACGGCGTGGTACAGACCCCGGTATTTATGAACGTCGGCACCCAGGCGGCCATCAAGGGCGGTCTCAGCGCCGAGGACCTGAAGCGCATCGGCTGCCAGGTGGAGCTCTCCAACACCTACCACCTCCACCTCCGCCCCGGCGACCAGGTGGTGAAACAGCTTGGTGGTTTACATAAGTTTATGACCTGGGACGGGCCCATCCTCACCGACTCCGGCGGCTTCCAGGTCTTCTCCCTGGCCAGCCTGCGGAAGATCAAGGAGGAGGGCGTCTATTTCGCCTCCCACATCGACGGGCGGAAGATCTTTATGGGCCCGGAGGAGAGCATGCGCATCCAGTCCAACCTGGGCTCGGACGTCTGCATGGCCTTCGACGAGTGCGTGGAGAACCCCTCCCCCCGGGAGTATGTGAAGAAGTCCATGGCCCTCACCTACCGCTGGCTCCTGCGCTGCAAGGCGGAGAACGCCCGGCTCAACGCCCTGCCCGACACCGTGAATCCCCGGCAGATGCTCTGGGGCATCAACCAGGGCGGGGCCTACGCCGATCTGCGCATCGAGCACGCGAAGATGATCGCCGAGCTGGATCTGCCCGGCTACGCCATCGGCGGTCTGGCCGTGGGCGAGCCCACCGAGGTCATGTACGAGATCATCGAGGCCGTGGAGCCGTATCTGCCCGCGGACCGGACCCGCTACCTCATGGGCGTGGGGACCCCCTCGAACATCATCGAGGCAGTCTGGCGGGGCGTGGACTTCTTCGACTGCGTGATGCCCGCCCGGAACGCCCGGCACGCCCGGCTCTTCACCTGGGAGGGCGCGATCAACCTGAAAAACGCCAAATACGAGCTGGACGACGGCCCCATCGACCCCCGGTGCGACTGTCCCGTCTGCCGCCGCTACTCCCGGGCCTATCTGCACCACCTGTTCAAGGCCGAGGAGATCCTGGCCCTGCGGCTGAGCGTGATGCACAACCTCTATTTCTACAACAAGCTGATGGAGCGCATCCGCGAAGCCCTGGACGAGGGCCGCTTCGCGGCCTTCCGGGCGGAATACTCGGAAAAGCTGAGCCGACGGATCTGATCTTCTGAACGAAAAGCGGCAAAATAAATTTTGTGCTTGCATTCTCTGTCGGAGGCGTGTATAATAAACAAGATTTCAAAACGGAGGTAATCCTATGCTTCGCTTTTTCATGACCGCGGGCGACACCGCGCAGTCCGGCGGACTCTTCGGAGGCCCCTACATGATCATTATGCTGGTCGTCTTCATCGCCATCTTCTACTTCATGATCCTCCGTCCGGAGAACAAGAAGAAGAAAGAGCAGGAGAATCTGCGGAACTCCCTGCACCGGGGCGATAAGATTACCACCATCGGCGGCATCATGGGCAAGATCGTGGACATCAAGGACGAGAAGATCGTCATCGAGACCGGTGAGGACCAGGTCCGCCTGGAGCTCCAGAAGTGGTCCGTCATGACCAACAACACCGCTGAAAAGGAAAAGACCAAGCGCGCTGAGGAGGCCAAGGCCGCCGCGCAGAAGGCCAAGGAAGAAAAAGCTCGCGCCAAGGCCGAAAAGAAGGCCGGCCTGAACTGAGCTTCCGCCCAGGAAACAGCCCGGAATGCATCCTTGGGACGCATTCCGGGCTGGTTTTGCTTTTCTGTTTCACAGGGCTTGTTTTTTTTGCGGCTTCGGTGTATAATATATTGACCCTTTGAAGGAGGTGTTCCCATGCCCCACGGCTTTATCAACGATATGCTGGACGTCAAGCTGCTGATCCTCTACATCACGGACAAGCTGCTCTACCCCGTGGACACCCAGACCCTCTATGAGCTCTGCCTGCAGGACGACAAGCTGAGCTACTTCGACGTGATGCAGGCGGTGCCCCAGATGGTGGAGACCGGGCATCTTTCCGAGACGGAGGGCGGCTATGTGATTACCGACAAGGGCCGCGAGGCCGCCCGGATCACCCGGGATTCCCTGGCCTTCCCGGTGCAGCAGCGGGCCTCCCGGGCGGTGGAGCGCTTCAATCGGGAGGTGCGGCGTGAGAGCTTCGTCCGCACGGAGGTGCTGGAGCAGCCCAACGGCGAGGCTCTGGCCGTCATGCATCTGGACGACGAGCTGGGCAGCCTTGTCACCATCGAATACACCTGTCCCTCCGCCAGACAGGCCGCGTTTTTAACAAAGGCTTTTCCCGGAAAAGCGGACAAGCTGTATCAGCTGATTACGGAAACCCTGACCGCGAAGGAAAACACGGACGAAAATACTCCTTGATTATATCCCAAATTGTGGTATAATAGTGTCAGAGGAGCCAATCGGTTTCTCAAAGCACTTGAAAGGAGCGACGCAATATGAAATTCCAGATCAACGAGAAGAAGGTCTCCCTGCCGAAAGAGGTCCACGCCTACGCCGAGAAGAAAGTCTCCAAGCTGGATCGCTATTTCCGGGATGACGCAGAAGCCTTTGTCGCTTTTTCCGTCGAGAAGAATCGCAATAAGGTGGAGCTGACCGTCCATGCCTCCAACATGTACTTCCGCGCCAGCGAAAGCACCTCGGACATGTACGCCTCCATCGACGCAGCCGTTTCCGACATTGAACGCCAGATCCGTAAGAACAAGACCCGTCTGGCCCGCAGACTGCGCCAGGACGCCTTCGTCCGCAGCGCGGAGAACGCCACGTCCTTTGTCCCCGACGTCGAAGACAACGAGGAATACAAGCTCATCAAGATCAAGGAATTCACCATGATGCCCATGAGCCGGGACGAGGCCATCCTGCAGATGAATCTGCTGGGCCACAACTTCTTTGCCTTCCGCGACGAGGACGCCGACGGCGCCTTTGCGGTGGTCTATCGGCGGAACGACGGCGACTACGGTCTTCTGGAGGACGTTCGTTGATATACGACTGTTGTTCTGTTGAACGACAGTTCCGGAAAGTCAATTCGTTTCAATTGCTTGAACAAAAAGCTGAGGTACGGTTCGCCGTACCTCAGTTTGTAAGACTCCAATCTCCCCTGTTCGAAGGAGAACGCCTATGACACGACGTATGGTTCTATACGAGGCCGGAAAGCTGCTCCTGCTGCTGGCGGAGCTGGCCTGCGTGGCCCTGATCGGCTATGCCACGGCCCGGATCCTCTGGTTCGCCATCCAATACGTGCTCTCCGCCTTCAGCCCGGAGCTGCTGAACTCCATCGCCGACGGGCTGCCGGAGCGGGTGGCCTTCGCGGGCAAATATATCCGCGTCTTCGTCACCGGCATGACCGGCTCCGAGGCCATCCGCCACCTGATCCGGCAGGCTCTGATTCTGGCGGCGGGTCTCGGCGGGCTGACCCTGGCCCGGCTGGGCATGCGGCGGCTGGAGCGCAGCTTCAAGCAGCGCTATATGCCAGAGGTGCTGGAGCAGACCTTCTCCGATCTCTCCTACGAGGCCAAGCGCCGCCCCGCCGTGGAGGAGACCCTCTGCGACGTGGGCCTGCTGAGCACCGTGGAGCGCTACTACACCGCCAACCGGCTGGAGGGCCTGTACCGGGACTGCTGGGTGGCCGCCCAGGAGATCATCTGCGGCGGCGTCTACGCCGACGACTACACCAGCCACAAGGTGAAGGTCCGGGGCCAATGGCTGACCATCCGGCTCAACGTGGACTTTGACGGAGTGGTGATCCTGGAGAACCGGGGCACCCGGAACCGCTTTTCCCACCGGGGCCTGGCCAAGCGCATGGTGGAGCTCCAGCCGGACCACGAGGGCCTGGCCCAGCAGTTCCGCTGCTTCGCCGACTCCCCCGAGGACTTCCGCAGTCTGGTCACCGTGGAGATGGCGGAAAAGCTCCTGTCCATGACGGAGCGCTACCCCGACTTCTGTGTGATCTTCCGCCGGGGCTGCATCCACGTGCTGATCCGCCGCCGTTCCTTCAACCGCCGCTGGGAGCCCCTGTGCCCCTTCTGCTTCCCCCAGCTCAAGCGGGAAGCCCACCGGCTCTACGGCCCGCTGATGGATTTTACGGATATGCTGTTGGAATAAGTAACAAGTGACAAGTAATAAGTAAGAAGTAAGAGGGTATCTATTCAGTAGCCCCCTTCGTCGTAGGGGCGGATGCCCACATCCGCCCTGGCTTGCAGGCAAAAATCGGTAGGTAGGGCCGATGTAGGCATCGGCCCCTACGGGCGACTGAACAATTACGTAAGAGGTAAGAAGTGTTTGGCTTCTTGCCTCTTTTGGTTTATGCTGCGGTGCGAGGGAACAGGCATCAGGCAATAGGCATCAGGCAATAGGCATCAGGCATCAGGGATCAGGCCCGCCTGTAGGGGCCGAACTCGAAGAGTCACGAAGTATGCCTACATCGGCCCTCCGTACCCCGCCTGTAGGGGCGGTCATTAGCCGCCCTTCCCCCGCCTGTAGCGCCGGCAATCTGCCGGCCTGTTCCCCCGCCTGCAAGGCAATAGGGAACAGGGAACAGGGAACGGGGTTCAGGGATCTCAATTTATATACTGAGAACACGGTTCCCCGCGTACGTACGTACCTGCGCTCCGAGGCCCTGCATGGGCAGCGCGGGTACGGGAAAGACGTACGTACGCGAGAAACCGTGTTCTTAAGAAAAACAACTGCGTGCGGGAACGGTGGCGGCCATTGGCCGCCGCTGCGGGCGGGAATGCCGTCCCTGCAATTCTGAATTCTGAATTCTTAATTCTGAATTCCCTTGTCCTGGGCGATCAGGCGCTTCAGGGCTTCGACGGAGACCCGGACGGAGGCGGAGGTGTCCTCGCTCATGGTCTGGTCCAGGCCGGCGGCCTCCCGCTCCTGGTTCCAGATCACGTGGAAGCAGGAGCCGCAGCGGACGCCCAGGGCGTCGGCCACGACGAACAGAGCGGCGGACTCCATCTCGGAGGCCAGGACGCCCAGCTTCTTCCAGGCCTCCCATTTGTTGAGCAGCTCGTAGGACACGGGCATCTTGTGGGGGCTGTGCTGGCCGTAGAAGGCGTCCTTGCACTGGACCACGCCCACGTGGGTGGTCTTGCCCATGGCCAGGGCCGCGTCCCGCAGGGCCAGGGTCACGTCCAGATTCGCCACGGCGGGGTACTCCAGGGGGGCGTACTCCCGGGAGGTGTGCTCGAAGCGGATGGCGCCGGTGGCCACGACGATGTCGCCGGATTGGACCTTCAGGTTGATGCCGCCGCAGGTGCCGGTGCGGATGAAGGTGTCCGCGCCGATGTTGTGCAGCTCCTCCATGGCGATGGCCGCGGAGGGGCCGCCGATGCCCGTGGAGCAGACGGAGACCTTCTCGCCCAGCAGATAGCCGGTGTAGATGTTGTACTCCCGGTTCTGGCCCACGTGATGGGCGTCGTCAAAGAGGGCGGCAATGGACGCGCAGCGGCCCGGGTCGCCGGGCAGGATCACATAGCGGCCCACGTCCCCCTCGACGCAGTGGATGTGAAATTGCTGTTCCAGTTCTTGCATATTGGTCACCCTTTCGTTATGTAGTTTTATCTTTTCAGAATAGGATTTGCATCGGAATAAGCGGGGTGGGTTTCGAGGTCCCAGGGATCAGGCAATAGGCCTCAAAATGCCCCTACAGCTCAAACATACTCACCTGGCTGGTCATCGGCAGCGACCCGAAGGCGCCTGCCGCTCGCAGCGTTTCGATATGGGTTTGGGAGACCTTGGGGCAGGCGGCGGCGAATTCCTCGATGGAGATGAAGGTCTTGCCCCGGCGGCCCTCGGCGATGTCCTTCGCCGCGTTCTCGCCCAGGCCGGAGATGGCCACGAAGGGCGGCAGGAGCTTCCCGTCTCTGGGGAGGAATTTCAGGGCGTCGGACTCGTAGACCGACACCGGCAGGAAGCCGAAGCCCCGGAGGTAGAACTCGTAGACCACCTCCATGGTGGTCAGCAGCTGATCGTCCTTGTCCGAGCGGTTCTCCAGCTTCTGCAGGCCCTCGATGGCCGCCAGGCACTCCTCCTTGCCCTTGCACATCAGGGCTGCGTCGAAGCCGCCCTTCTGGCTGCGGCGGTAGAAGTAGGCCGCGTAGAAGGCCAGGGGCTCGTGGACCTTGAACCAGGCGATGCGGAAGGCCATCATGACGTAGGCCGCCGCGTGGGCCTTGGGGAAGAGATACTTGATCTTCTTGCAGGAGCCGATGTACCAGGCGGGGACCCCCGCGGCGATCATCTCCTCCTCGGCGCCCTCGGGGAGGCCTCTCCCCTTTCGGACCGCCTCCATGATCTTGAAGGAGCGCTTCTCCGGCATGCCGCAGGAGATCAGGTAGTTCATGATGTCGTCCCGGCAGCCGATGGCCTGGGAGACGGAGGCGGTCTTGGAGAGGATCAGATCCCGGGCGTTGCCCAGCCACACGTCGGTGCCGTGGGAAAAGCCGGAGAGCCGGATCAGCACGTCGAACTGGGTGGGCTGGGTCTCCTTCAGCATGCCCCGGGTGAAGCCGGTGCCGAACTCGGGGATGCCCACGGCCCCGGTCTCCCCCAAGATCGGATCGTTCTCGTAGCCCAGGATCCTCGAGGATGTGAAGATGGACATGGTATCCTTGTCGTCCAGGGGGATCGTTTGGGGGTCCACCCCGGTCATGTCCTGGAGCATGCGGATCATGGTGGGGTCGTCGTGGCCCAGCATGTCCAGCTTCAGCAGGTTCTCCTCCATGGGGTGATAGTCGTAGTGGGTGGTGATCCACTCGGATTCGTGGTCGTCCGCCGGGTGCTGGACCGGGCAGAAGTCCCAGATCTGGTTCTCCTGGGGGATGACCACCAGGCCGCCCGGGTGCTGGCCGGAGGTGCGCTTGACCCCCACGCAGCCCGCCGCCAGGCGGGTCTCCTCGGCGCGGCTGGCCTTCCGCTCCCGCTCGGAGAGGTACTTCTTCACATAGCCGAAGGCGGTCTTCTCCGCCACGTCGCCGATGGTGCCGGCCCGGAAGACGTGGGACTTGCCGAACATCTCCACGCAGTAGGCGTGGGCCTTGGCCTGGTACTCGCCGGAGAAGTTCAGGTCGATGTCGGGGACCTTGTCGCCGCCGAAGCCCAGGAAGGTCTCAAAGGGGATGGCGAAGCCGTCCTTCTCGAATCTCGTCCCGCATTTCGGGCAGACCGCGTCCGGCAGGTCCGCGCCGCATTTGCAGTCCGCCGGGACCTCAAAGCTGGTGTACTTGCAGTCCGGATTGGGGCAGCGGTAGTGGGGCGGCAGGGAGTTGACCTCGGTGATGCCGGACAGAAAGGCCACCAGGGAGGAGCCCACGGAGCCCCGGGAGCCCACCAGATAGCCGTGCTCCAGGGAATTCTGCACCAGCTTCTGGGCGGAGATGTAGATCACGTCGTAGTGGCAGTTGATGATGTCCCCCAGCTCGGTCTCCACCCGCTTGGTGATCAGCTCCGGCGGGTTTTCGCCGTAGAGCCTGCGCAGCTTGCCGTAGACCAGGGATTTCAGCTCCTCCACGGAGTTTTCAATCTTGGGGGCGTAGAGATTGTGGGGCAGGGGCCGGACCCAGTCGCACATGTCGGCGATCAGGTTGGTATTCTTCACCACGATCTCGTATGCCTTTTCCCGGCCCAGATAGGAGAACTCCGCCAGCATCTCGTCGGTGGTGCGGAAGTAGAGGGGGTTGGGCCGGTCGCAGTCGTCAAAGCCCTTGGAGGCCAGGAGAATGTGGCGGAAAATCTCGTCCTCCGGGTTCAGGAAATGGACGTCGCCGGTGGCGCAGACGGGCTTGTCCAGGGCCTCGCCCAGGCGGACCACCGTGCGGTTGAAGTCCTTCAGCTCCTCCTCGGACTGGGCCATGCCGTTTTGCAGCAGGAAGCGGTTGTTGGCCAGGGGCTGGACCTCCAGGAAGTCGTAGAAGGAAGCGATGCGTTTCAGCTCCTCCCAGGGCTTTTTCGCCACGATGGCGGAGAAGAGCTCCCCCGCCTCGCAGGCGGAGCCCACGATCAGGCCCTCCCGCCAGCGGCTGAGCTCGGATTTGGGGATCACCGGGGCCCCGCTGCCGCCCCGGCGGGTATGGAAGTAGTAGAGGTTGGAGTAGGAGACCAGGCGGTAGAGGTTCCGCAGGCCCAGGGAATTCTTGGCAAAGAGGAGGATATGGCCGATGCGCTGGTCCTTGGGGGTGGGGCGGGAGCCGAAATCCAGGGTCCCCGCCGCGTGGTTCACGGCCCGGAGCCGGTCCACGCCCCGGTCCAGCAGCATTTTGGCGAAGCGGTCGTAGAGCAGACCGCAGGTAACGGCGTCGTCGGTTGCCCGGTGGTGGGCGAAGTCCGGCAGCTCGAAGTACTCCGCCAACACGTCCAGCTTGCGCTTGGTGAACTGGGGCAGCAGGTCCCAGGCCAGGCCCAGGGTGTCCACGCAGGTGGGGTTGAAGGGCAGGCCCAGGCGGCGGCAGGCCGCCTTCAGCATGCTCAGATCATAGTTGGCGTTGTGGGCCGCCAGGGGCAGATCCCCGCAGAAGGCCAGGAAGCTCTCCACGGCCTCCCGCTCCGAGGGGGCCCCCTCCAGCATCTGATCCGTGATGCCGGTGAGCTCCACGATCTCGTCGGGCAGCAGGCGCTGGGGATCCACAAAGCTGTTGAACTTCTCCAGCACCTGGTCCCCCCGCATCCGGGCGGCGCCGATCTCGATGAGCCGGTCCCGCTCCGGCGACAGGCCGGTGGCCTCCACGTCGAAGGCCACGAACTCCCCGTTCAACGGGGCGTCGCCCTCGCCGAAAACGCAGGTCCGGAAGCTCCTGGCCCGCTCCGGCGCGGCGTCCGTGTCCATGTCGTTGATGAAATAGCCCTCGCAGCCGTAGAGGATCTTGATGGGCTCGTCGGTCCCGGCCACCTTGGTCTTGGCGTTGGCCAGGGCGTCGGTGAAGGAATGGGTCACGCCGTGATCCGTGACGGCCACGGCCCGGTGGCCCCATTTCGCCGCCTGGACGATGGCCTCGGCGGTGTCGGTGAGGGCGTCCATGGCGGACATCTTCGTATGCAGGTGCAGCTCCACCCGCTTTTCCGGGGCCGTGTCCCGCCGGACGGGCCGGGGGACTTCCTTGATGGAATAGGGCTGGATCACCAGCTCGTTGTCGTAGCGGCTGACGGTGACCTTGCCGAAGACCCGGATATAGGAGCCGGGCTTGTGCTTTTTGGGGTTGGGCCCGTGGATGGCGTCGAGAATCGGCTTGGCCTTGGCCTGCTCCATGTACTGATTGATGCAGACGGAGCCCGTGTGGTCCGTCATGTAGAAGCTGACCACCCAGGCCTTGGCCTTGGACAGCTCCTTGTGGTTGACGGCGAAAACCTCGCCCTCCACGCAGACCTTGAACATGTCCGCGTTCAGCTGGCTCATGGGAACGGGCTCCTGGAAGAAGGGCTTGCCGAAGATCATATCCGGCGCCTGGTCCCGGGCCTTGGCCGGAGCGCTTGTCCCGGCGGCCTGCAGCGTCGGCGCGGGGATGCTCTCCATGGCCTCCTCCCGGATGCGCTTCGTCTCGGCGAAGAGCTCCTCGGCGCTCAGCTCCTTCCCTGCGTGAAGCTCAATGTGAACCGGCGTGCCGAAGCATTCCGAAAGCCACCCCTCCGCCCGATACAGATGGGGCTTCAGCTCCGACAGTCCGTTGCCCCGCAGGTGGACGTGGAGGGTGGTCCCCTCCGTTTCCCAGCGGCAGCCCGCCAGCATGGCGGGCGCGGGGGGGTAAAAGCCCGCCAGCAGACCCGTCAGATCGGCGGGATCCATCTCCGGCAGCAGGGCCGGATCATAGCGGGGCTCCAGCCGGACGGCCCGGAGCTCGAAGCACTCCCGGATCGCCTGCTCCGCCCGGGCCTGCAGGGGCAGAGGCAGCCAGACCTCGCTGCGCACGACAACAGAGACCTCCCGCTCCTTGACGCGGAGATCGACCTTTTCCACCGTATTCTGTTGTAACAGCGCGTCAGCCTCCTCCCCCAGCTCCAGCCCGGGGAAGAGGGTCAGCAGCGAAACGTTATCGTTCATCGTTATATGAATGAAGAAGTAATAAGTAAGAAGTAATAGGTAAAAAATAACAGGTATACGAATCGACATGGATACTTATTCCTTATTACTTGTTACTTATTACTTACTTAGATGGCGTCTACGTATCGGAGCAGGGCCGGCAGGAGCTCGTCGTAGGGCAGCTTTTCCTTCAGCTCGCCCTTGACGAAGAGCACGCCGCAGCCGTCGCCGCCGGCCACGCCCACGTCTGCCTCCCGGGCCTCGCCGGGGCCGTTGACCACACAGCCCATGACCGCCACGGTGATGGGCTTTTTGCAGTCCTTCAGGGCCTCCTCCACCCGGTTCGCCAGACCGATCAGGTCGATCTGCGTCCGGCCGCAGGTGGGACAGGAGACGATGTTGACCCCGTCCTTCCGCAGCCCCGCGGCCTTGAGGATGGCCTTGGCCGCCGTGACCTCCTTCACCGGATCGGCGGTGAGAGAGACCCGGATGGTGTCGCCGATGCCCAGGCAGAGCAGGCCGCCGATGCCCATGGCGGACTTGACCGTGCCCATGTACTCGGTGCCGGTCTCCGTGACGCCCACGTGGAGGGGGTAGTCGGACCGGGAGGCAAAGAGCCGGTAGGCCGCCATCATCAGGGGCACGTTGGAGGACTTCATGGACACGCAGGTATCGTAGAAGCCGTACTTTTCCAGCAGACGGATGTGGCCGAAGGCCGACTCCACCAGGGCCTCCGGCGTCGGGTGGCCGTACTTCTCCAGCAGCTCCTTCTCCAGGCTGCCGCCGTTGACCCCCACCCGGATGGGGATGTGATGGGCCTTGCAGCAGTCCACCACGGCCCTAACCCGGTCCTCACCCCCGATGTTGCCGGGATTGATGCGGATCTTGGCGGCCCCGTGCTCCGCCGCGGCGATGGCGCAGCGGTAGTCGAAGTGGATGTCCGCCACCAGGGGCAGGGGGCTGCGCGCCGCGATCCGCCCGAAGGCCTCGGCGGCCTCCGGGGTCGGGACCGTCAGCCGGACGATCTCGCAGCCGGCGGTGTACAGGGCCTTGATCTGGGACAAGGAGCCCTCCACGTCGGTGGTCTTCGTGTTGCACATGGACTGGATGGAGACGGGCGCGCCGCCGCCCACCAGTACGTTTCCGACTTTTATCTGTTTTGTCATAATGATACCTCTGTTTGGAATGCAAAATGCGAAGTTATGGTGTGTTTCAAATGGCGAGTTGATTCACAATCATTGGAAAAAGAGATGTCTAAACAGCGCGTAAATCAAAAAACCGGCGATCACCGCGAAGAACAGAAGGGCAAAGATTACGAACACAGTACCCACAATCTTTGCCGCTTTCTCGGAGCGGCGGCGGAGGAGGGTAAAGCCCAGGCCAAACACAAGGGCGATGCCGCAGACAATCCAGAGATGGGAAAAACCGTCCCAGAAGCTTTCCTTCCAGAACAACACCCTTCCTATGCCCCGCACCATGGAGATTATCAGCAGGATTCCAAGCAGACGCCAGGGGCCAAGGCGGCGCAGCTGCTCCCTGGGGTCTCCCAGGGTCCAATGCTTGAGACCGGGACCGGTAAAGTCCAGCACGTCGTTGACCAGGGAGCGGAACTGCTCTCCTCGGCGCTCCCGCCGCTCCATCTCCACCAGATAGGCTTCCGGTTGAAAATCGGAAATGGGTTCGTCCTTCAGTTCCAGCATTCGGCAGAGCTCCCGGGCGCTTTTGGTTTCCTGGAGCTGTGCCTGGAGCCGGAGGCTCTGCTGACGGGCGGCCTCCGAGAGGCTCAGCTCCCCCTCCAAAACCCGGCGGACATCCTCTAAAGGCAGGTCCAGCTTCCGCAGCACCATAATGGTACGCAGGCGGCGCAGATCCTCTTCATTGTAATCCCGATAGTGGTTCTCCTCCCGCCTGGGAGAGAGCAGGCCTTCCTTCTCGTAAAAGCGGATGTTGGCCCTGGACAGGCCGGTAAGCTTCTCAATTTCGTTGATCTTCATGGTATCGCTCCTTTCTATGTGGGTTCAGCTTACACCATGAAGTTGGTTTACAGTCAAGACTTTTTTTGCTTTTGAGGGCCTCAACTGTGCAGGGGACGCGGGCGGCCAATGACCGCCCCTACAGACGGGATAATTGTCACCTGTCACTTGTCACCTGTCACTTGTCACCTGTCACCTGTTCCCTGATCTCCGGCGCCTCTATCGGTTCATAATCAGCAGCACGTCCTTGATCAGCAGGACAGCCATGAGACCCAGGAGCAGGACCATGGCGCCGGCGTGGATATAACCCTCGTACTTGGGGTCCACCTTTCTGCCGGTGACGGCGGTATAGACCGTGTTGATCAGCAGGAAGAAGACCCGGCCCCCGTCCAGGGCGGGGATGGGGAGCATGTTCATCACCGCCAGGTTCACCGCGATGAAGGCCCCCAGATAGAGCACGTTCAGAATGCCGCTGGAGACGGTCTTCGCCGCCTCGCCGGACTGGACCATCACGTCCACCACCCGGACCACACCGCCCATGTCGTCCAGCCCGGCCCGGCCCGTGAAGAGGTCGGAGAGGCCGTACCAGACCATGCGGGCGAAGTCGACGCACTGATACGCCGCGAAGCGGGTGACGCTGCCGAAGGAGGGCTCCTCAAAGCTGCCCAGGTAGATGCCATAGCGCAGGACCTGCCCGCCCTGGCCGTCGTCAAAGGAGCGCTTTTCCATTTTGAAGTGCTCAAACGTCAGCTTTTCGCCGTCCCGGACCACCACCAGCTCCACGTCCGTGGGGTCAAAGCGGCCGTCCAGCAGGTCGAAGTCGTCCCGCATATAGGTGCGGCGGCCGTTGATGGACCAGATCTCGTCGCCCGCCCGGAGGCCCTGCTCGGAGAGGGCGCTGCCGGGATCGAAGCCGGTGATCTCGGTGGTCTGCATGACAAAGACCGTGGCGAAGAGGATCGCCATCACCACAAAGCCCGTCAGCAGGTTCATAAAGGAGCCGGCGCAGAGGATGATGAGCTTCTTCCACCAGGCGGCGTTGACAAAGCAGCGGGGGTCTCCGGTGTCCTGGTCCTCGCCCTCCATGGCGCAGTAGCCGCCGATGGGGATCAGCCGGAAGGAGTATTGGGTCTCCCCCCGCTTCCAGCCGAAGAGCCGGGGCCCCATGTTGATGGCGAACTCATTGACCCGCACCCCGCAGAGCTTGGCGGTGAGAAAATGGCCGAACTCGTGGATGAAGATCAGGAAGCCGAAAATCAGAATGGCTAATAAAAGATAGAAGAATGTCATGTCACATGATCCCTTTCAGGATGTTCAATTCGTAGGGGGCGATGCCCACATCGGCCCGCCTTAACCGGGGAAGCGCTGCACTTTGGCCGATGTGGGCATCGGTCCCTACTCAGCTGCGCTGCGGGCCAGCCGGTCCGCCTCCAGGATCTGTTCCAACGTTGGATTCTGAATAAACGGGACCGCGTCCAGGGCGCGCCGCACCAAATCAGAGATCTCGTAGAAGCCGATCTCCCGGCGGAGGAACTTCGCCACGGCCGCCTCGTTGGCCCCGTTCATCACGGCGCAGGCTGTGCCGCCCTGCTTCGCCACAGCCCGGGCGATGGCAAAGCAGGGGAAGGTCTCCGGGTCCGGGGCCGCGAACGTGAGCGGCGGGCAGGCCAGCAGATCCAGGCCCGGCGCCGGGTTCTCCACGCGATCGGGGTAGGTCAGCGCCAGCTGAATGGGGATGCGCATATCCGGCACCCCCAGCTGGGCCAGCATGGCCCCGTCCACGTACTCCACCAGGGAGTGGACGATGGACTGGCGGTGGATCACCACGTCCACCCGCTCGGGCGGCAGCTCGTAGAGCCGCATGGCCTCGATGACCTCCAGGCCCTTGTTCATCAGGGTGGCGCAGTCCACGGTGATCTTCTCCCCCATCTTCCAGTTGGGGTGCCGCAGAGCGTCGTCCCGGGTGACGTTTCTCAATTCCTCCCGGCTCCTGCCGAAGAAGGGACCGCCGGAGCAGGTCAGGATGACCCGCTTCAGCTCTTCCCTGCGGCGGCTGCCCATGAGGCACTGGAAGATGGCGGAGTGCTCGGAGTCCACGGGGATGATCTCGGCATCATGCTCCTTTGCGGTCTTCATCACCAGCTCACCCGCGCAGACCAGGGTCTCCTTGTTGGCCAGCCCGATGCGCTTACCCTGTCGCAGGGCCGCCAGGGTGGGCTTCAGGCCCACCATGCCCACCACGGCGGTGATGACGGTGTCGGCCTCCTCCGCGGTGGCGGCGGCCAGCAGGCCGGCCTCCCCCCAGAGGATCTCCGGGGCGGGGGCGGGCAGCCGGGCCCGCAGGGCTTCGGCGGCCTCCTTCGTGGCCATGGAGACCAGCCGGGGGCGGAATTCCGCCACCTGCTCCGCCATGCGCTCCACATTGGTCCCGGCGGTCAGGGCCGCGACCTTGATCGGCAGGTGCCGGACCACGTCCAGGGTCTGCCGCCCGATGGAGCCGGTGGAGCCCAAAATTGAGATTGTTTTTGTCATAGTTTCTCCCCCAAAACAGGTAATAGGTAATAAGTAATAAGTATCCGAATCGTCACCTTTTACTTCTTACTTCTTACGTATCTATTCAGTAGCCCCCTTCGTCGTAGGGGCGGATGCCCACATCCGCCCTCGCTTGCAGGTAAAAATCGGTAGGTAGGGCCGATGTAGGCATACTTCGTGACTCTTCGAGTTCGGCCCCTACGGGCGACTGAACAATTACCTTCTTACTTGTTACTTATTACTTATTACTTTGTAGCGAAGGGCGCGATCAGCAGCAGGGCCTCCACCAGAGGGGCCACCACGGTGGTGGAGTCGAAGCGGTCCAGGATGCCCCCGTGGCCCGGCAGCAGCGTGCCGTAATCCTTGATGCCCGCCTGGCGCTTGATGACGGAGAAGGTCAGATCGCCCAGCATGGAGGCCCCGGCGCCCAGGATGGCGTAGAGCGCCGCCAGCAGGTAGTTGACCCTGAACTGAAAGCCGAACTGCATCACCAGGGCGAAGATCACCATGCAGATCACGGTGCAGACCACGCCGCCGATCGCGCCCTCCACGGTCTTGTGGGGGCTGATGACGGGACAGAGCTTCCGCTTGCCGAAGGCCCGGCCCGCGAAGTAGGCGCCGGAGTCCGGGACCATGGTGAGGACGAAGACTGCGATGATGAAGAACTTGCCGTTTTCCAGCACCCGCAGCCGGATCAGGGCGGAGAGCAGCCAGGGGATCACCGCCCCCGCGAAGATCGCGGCGCAGACGGTCCGGAAGTCCAGCTTCGCGTGGGCCGCCAGCATCTCTCCGAAGAGGGCGCAGAGATAGACCAGCAGAGCGAGCACGCCCAGGGTCCGGGGCTGCCCCAGCCAGCTCCAGAGGCAGACCGCCAGAGCCATGCAGCAGGAATAGACAAAGATCCGTGGGTGCTTGCAGAAGCCCGCGCCGATCAGCAGCTCATAGACCGCCAGAATGCACATGGCCGCCACCAGGATGGCCGTCGCCGCGGAGGGCAGCACCAGTACGATCACCAGCAGCAGAGGCAGACCGATCAGGGCCACAAGGATCCGGGTTTTCACAGCAATCAACTCCTTTGATCAAGAATCGCATAGTAACCCTTATAATGACAGATCCAGTTTACCACAAACAAAGGGCAATGTCAATCGGAACAGGGGACGGCAGAAAGAACTCCCGCCGCGTGTTTCCGCGGCGGGAGTCCGATCCAAACGGTGGGTTTAGTTGAAATTGATGACGCCGGAGAACTTCTCGGCCACCAGGGAGGCGCCGCCGATCAGGCCGCCGTCGATCTCGGGCTGGGCCATGAGGTCATGGGCGTTCTTGTCGTTCATGGAGCCGCCGTAGAGGATGCGGACCCGGTCCGCAGCCTCGCCGAAGACCTCCCGGATGGCGCCGCGGATGGCGGCGATGGTGGCGTTGGCGTCCTCGGGGGTGGCGGTCAGGCCGGTGCCGATGGCCCAGACGGGCTCATAGGCGATGACCACGTCGTCGATCTTCTCGCCCACGTTCAGGAGGGCCACCTTGGTCTGCAGGCAGACCACCTCGTTGGTGATGCCCTGCTGCTTCTGCTCCAGGCTCTCGCCCACGCAGACGATGGGCTTGAGACCGGCCTCCAGGGCCTTGAGGGTGCGCTGGTTGACGGTGACGTCGGTCTCGGCAAAGTACTGGCGGCGCTCGGAGTGGCCGATGATGACGTACTCCACGCCCAGCTCCTTCAGAGCAGCGGCGCTGCACTCACCGGTGTAGGCGCCTTTGTCGGCGAAATGGACGTTCTGGGCGCCCAGGTGGATCTTGCTGCCCTTCAGGGCCTCGGCGGCGGTGGACAGGCAGACGGTCATGGGGCAGACCACGACTTCCGCGCCGCTGCGGTTCTCGATCTTCTTCAGGTCCTCGATCAGGGCCTTGGTCTCAGCGGGGGTCTTGTTCATTTTCCAGTTGCCGGCGATCATGGGGGTTCTCATAGTATTTTCTCCTTTACATTTATTGTTGTCGGTACGCCCCTCATCCGCCCCGGTGTGCGCACCGGGGCACCTTCCCCCTCGGGGGAAGGCTTCATAAGGAGATGGATTTTACTTGCAGCCGTCGATGATGGCCTTGCCGGAGGAGGCGCCCAGGCGGTTGGCGCCGGCCTCGATCATGGCGATGGCGTCCTCGTAGGTCCGCACGCCGCCGGAGGCCTTGACGCCCATCTCAGGACCCACGGTCTGGCGCATCAGCTTCACGTCCTCGACGGTGGCGCCGCCGGTGGAGAAGCCGGTGGAGGTCTTGACGAAATCCGCGCCGACGCGCTTGGCAGCCTGGCAGGCCAGGACCTTCTCCTCGTCGGTGAGCAGGCAGCACTCGATGATGACCTTGACCTTGGCCTCGCCGTCCACGGCGGTGACCACGGCGGCGATGTCCCGCTCCACCAGGGCCCAGTCGCCGGACTTCACAGCGCCGACGTTGATGACCATGTCCACCTCGCCCGCGCCGTTGGCCACGGCCTCGGCGGCCTCAAAGGCCTTGGCGTTGGGGGTGGTGGCGCCCAGAGGGAAGCCGATGACGCAGCAGGGGGTCACGTCGGTGCCGGCCAGCTCCTGGGCCACGAATTTGATCCAGTTGGGATTGACGCAGACGGAGGCGGTGTTCATGGCCTTGGCCTCGTCGCAGATCTTTTGGATGTCGGCCTTGCTTGCCTGGGGCTTCAGGTAGGTATGGTCGATATACTTCGCCATCTCGGCGGGGGTCAGCTTGATGCTCATAGGGATCGTCCTTTCTTTATTGGATTTGTATTATTATAACACGGCTGCCCGGAAAAGTACAGAGTTATTTGCACAGGATCGACAGATTCGGATTTGGCGATTTCATCCGTAGGGGCCGAACTCGAAGAGTCACGAAGTATGCCCACATTGGCCCTTGCCCCGCTCGGCAGAGAGGGCCGATGTGGGCATCGGCCCCTACGGCTCTACGAATCCCGATTTACATTCGCGCCAGGTCTGCGGCGGTATCCACGTCGCTCAGCTCCGCGGGGTCCACGGAAAGCTCTGTCACCAGCTCCGGGAAGCGGCGGATGATCTGCTTGCCGCCCCGGTCTCCGGCGAGGGCCTCCAGCTCCCGGAACAGGCCTGCGGGGAAGATCGCCGGGTTGCCGCTGTGCTCCTCCGAAGCCGCTGCCACGATCCGGTCCGGCTCCTCCGCAAAGCGCTCCAGCAGCCGCTCCAGGCTCTGCCTGCGCAGCAGCGGCTGATCCGCCGCCAGGAAGAGGATGCCGTCGCAGCGCTCTGCCAATGCCGCCGTCCCCAGGGCCACGGAATGACCGATGCCCAGCTCCGGCTCCCGGTTCCAGACCACCGAAAAGCCCCGGGCCTCCGCCAGCGCCGCCACGGCGGGATATTGGGTCACCACACACACGGGGCCCAGACGCTCCGCGGGCACCGCATCCAGGACCCATTCGATCAGAGCCTTCCCCCCATACCGGGCCAGCAGCTTGTTATCCCCGAAGCGAAACGAATTCCCCGCCGCCAGGATCACGCAGCCGATTTGCATATGGTCTCCCCCCTTCTGTTCGGTATTACTTTATCAGTCCTGCGCAAGCCTGTCAAGAATGTTTTGACCGATTTGGATTTGGCGATTTCATCCGTAGGGGCCGATGCCCACATCGGCCCTTGCCCCGGTCGGCAGAGAGGGCCGATGTGGACATCGGCCCCTACGGCTCTACAAATCCCGATTTTTCTTCAAAATGGGGCTGTACAGTTTCCCGCGAATATGCTATAATTATTTTGCATAACTATACTCCCAAAAAGGAGGCGGAACAACTTGCAAAAGGTCGGAATCAGCGAGGTCCGGGTGGACGGCTACGACAAGGCCGCAGGCCGGACCAAATACTATGAGGACCGGATGCCGCAGGAGGCCCTCTACGTGCGGATCAAGCACGCGGAGAAGGCCCACGCCATCGTCAGGGCCGTGGACAAATCCCGGGCCGAAGCCATCCCAGGGGTGGTAAAGGTCCTCACCTGCTTCGATGTCCCCGATCTTCCCTTCCCCACCGCCGGTCACCCCTGGTCCATGGACCCGGGGCACCAGGATGTGGCGGACCGGCATCTGCTCAACCGGCACGTCCGCTACTGGGGGGACGACGTGGCGGTGGTCATCGCGGAGAACGAGGTGGCTGCCAACCAGGGCGTCCGGGCCCTGACGGTGGCATACGAGGAGCTGCCCTTTGTGCTGGACGCCCAGAAGGCCATGGAGCCCGGCGCGCCCCAGCTCCACGAGGCCTTCCCCGACAACATCCTCAAGCACACGGACTTCCGCAGGGGCGACTACCAGGCCGCCATCCGGGAGCCCGGCCTGGTGAAGGTGGAGGGCTGGTATGAGACCCCCACGGTCCAGCATACCCACATCGAGAACCACGGCTGCTTCGCCTACGGGGAAAACGGACGGATCACGGTGGTGTCCTCCACCCAGATCCCCCACATCGTCCGCCGCATCGTGGCCCAGGCCCTGGGCCGGCCCTGGGCGGACATTCAGATCATCAAGCCCTACATCGGCGGCGGCTTCGGCAACAAGCAGGACGCCCTCTATGAGCCCCTCTGCGCCTGGTGCTGCGCCCAGATGGGGGGGCGGCCCGTGCGCATCGACTGCTCCCGGGAGGAAACCTTCGTCTCCAACCGGGTCCGCCACGCCATCCGCTTCCACATTGTCACCTGGCTGCGGCCCGACGCCACCATCGCCGCCCGGAAGGTGGAGCTCTGGTCCAACCAGGGCGCCTACGCCTCCCACGGCCACTCCATCGCAGCCAAGGCGGTGAACTCCTTCCCCCAGCATTATCCCTGCGCCAACATGGAGGGCGACGCCTGGACCGTCTACACCAACCGGCCCGCCGCCGGGGCCATGCGGGGCTACGGCATGCCCCAGGCCAGCTTTGCCGACGAGTCCAACATCGACGACTGCGCCAGGGCCATGGGCATGGACCCGGTGGAGTTCCGCCGGCTGAACATCATGCCCCAGGGCTTCCACGACGCCTTCTCCGGCAACACCAACTACTACGACAGCTTCCGCCAGTGTATGGCCAAGGGCGCCGAGCTCATCGACTATGAGCGCAAGCGGGAGGAATTCAGCCATGACGCCGGCCCCATCCGCCGGGGCATCGGCGCGGCCACCTTCTGGTACAACACCGCGGTCTATCCCATTTCCCTGGAGACCTCCTCCAACCGGATGCAGCTGAATCTGGACGGCACCGTCACCATGCAGTGCGGCGAGACGGAGATCGGCCAGGGCGCCGACACCGCCTACGCCCAGATGGCCGCCGAGGCCCTGGGTCTGGCCAGCTACCGGGACGTGCACGTGGTCTCCTGCCAGGACACGGACATCACCCCCACGGGCCTGGGCGCCTACGCCTCCCGGCAGACCTATGTGGCGGGCTTCTCCATCCGCCAGACCGCGGGACTTCTGAAGGAGAAAATCCTGAAATACGCCCAGGAGCTCACCCGCCAGAGCCCGGACTGCATGGAGATCGTCGAGGGCAACATCGTCCGTAAGGGGGACGGCAAGGTCCTCATGAGCCTCAAGGAGCTGTCCATGACGGCCCAGTACAACCCGGTCCATTCCGAGCATCTCACCGCCGAGAGCACCTACACCATCCGCAACAACGCCTATTCCTTCGGCTGCACCTTTGCCGAGGTGGAGGTGGACATCCCCATGTGCAGGGCCCAGGTGAAGCGGATCGTCAACGTCCACGACTGCGGCAACCTGATCAACCCGGCCCTGGCGGAGGCCCAGGTCCACGGCGGCATGTCCATGGCCATCGGCTTCGGCCTGTCGGAGCAGCTGATCTTCGACCCGAAGACCGGCAGACCTCTGAACAACAACCTGCTGGACTACAAGCTCTCCACCTTCATGGATCACCCGAAGCTGGAGGCCTGCTTCATCGAGAACCCGGAGCCCACCTCTCCCTACGGCACCAAGGCCCTGGGCGAGCCCCCCGCCTGCTCCGGCGCCCCCGCCATCCGCAATGCGATTTTGCAGGCCACCGGCGTGGCCGTGGACAAGCTGCCCATCAATCCCCACACGCTCTTCGCGGCGTTTACGGAGGCAGGGCTGGTGCACGACCCCTGGAGGGACACGCCGGCGCCGTAGGGACGGCACTTTGCCGTCCACCCCGTCGCTCCCCGCTCGGAAACTCAATGCAAAATGCAAAATGGGACGGGGGGGTGACCTAAGACTGAAAAACGAATCATGAATCGTGAATCACGGCAGGCGGGAATTGCGGGCAGGTTGCCCGCGCTACATCCAATTCGAGGAGGAAATCCCATGTATGATATAAAAGCCTTATACGAGGCGACCAGCGTCCAGGACGCCATCCGGCTGCGGCTGGAGCATCCCGAGGCCCAGATCATCGCCGGCGGCTCCGACGTGCTGGTGCAGATGCGGGAGGGCAAGCGGGCCGGTAAGGAGTTGATCTCCATCTATATGCTCGACGAGATGCGGGGCGTCTCCATCGACGAGGAGGAGAACATCCGCATCGGCTCCCTGACCAGCTTCTCCCACATCACGAAGGACCCCATCATCCAAAAGTACGTCAACGTGCTGGGCGAGGCCGTGGACCAGGTGGGCTCCCCCCAGATCCGCAACATCGGCACCATCGGCGGCAACACCTGCAACGGCGTCACCTCCGCGGACTCCGCCTCCACCCTCCACGCCTGGGAGGCCATCGTGGAGCTGACGGGCAAAAACGGCGTCCGCCGTCTGCCCATCAAGGACTTCTACATCAAGGCCGGCGTGGTGGACATCCGGGCGGAGGAGGGCGAGATCCAGACCGCCATCCTGATCCCGAAGGAGAGCTACGAAAACTGCTTCGGCAAGTACATCAAGTACGGCATGCGCAACGCCATGGAGATTGCCTCCCTGGGCTGCTCCGTCAACGTGCGGCTGAGCCCGGACCGGAAGTACATCCGCCGCTGCCGGGCCGCCTACGGCGTGGCCGGACCGGTGCCCATGCGGGTCCCCTCGGCGGAGGCTGTGGCCAACGGCTCTCCCCTGACCCGGGAGATGATCGACGAATTTGCCCTGGCCGTCCTGCTGGACATCAATCCCCGGGACTCCTGGCGGGCCTCCAAGGCCTTCCGCCAGCACATCGCCGTGGAGATGGCCCGGCGGGCCCTGACGGAATCCATTGAACGGGCGGGAGGTGTGATCGAATGAGCCAGTATAAGGTCGTCCGTTGCAACATCAACGGCAAGGACGTGGAGAAGGTGGTGGACGTGCGGGCCTCCCTGACGGACATGCTCCGCAACGATTTCCGCCTGACCTCCGTGAAAAAGGGCTGCGAGGTGGGCGAATGCGGGGCCTGCAACGTGCTGATCGACGGCGAGGCCTTCAACTCCTGCATCTATCTGGCGGTCTGGGCCGAGGGCAGGCACATCCGCACCCTGGAGGGCCTGACGGGCCCCAACGGGGAGCTCTCCGACATCCAGCAGGCCTTTATCGACGAGACCGCCATCCAGTGCGGCTTCTGCACCCCGGGCTTCATCATGACCGCGGTGGAGATCCTGGAGGCGAACAAGCTCTACTCCGACGAGGAGCTCCGCAAGCTGCTCAGCGGCCATCTCTGCCGCTGCACCGGCTACGAAAACATCCTCCGGGCCGTCAAAAAGACCATGTACCGCCGGCTGGGGCTGCCCATTGATTTTTAGCACGCCCGCAGCGGCGCACACTGTGCACTACGTCGTACCCCGCCCGCAGCGGCGCACAATGTGCGCCACAAAAAACAGGGGCCGGTCCTTGTCCTGCGTTCCAGGATCGGGGACCGACCTCTGTCTGTTCTTGTCGTGGTCGTCTATTCTTCGCTGTTCATATGCTCGATTTTCAGCGGCTCAAGTGCGGGCTGGGTCTTTTGGAGCAGGATCTCATAGCTCTGAAGCTCCCGCAGACAAACCTCGCAGTCATGAGCTGCGGTCAGCGTCAGCGTTTCCCCGTCCCGAAGAACGCAAAGCTCGCTTTCACCCTTGCCTTTCAGCTCCAACACCTTCATTTCACTGTAAATACACAGCGTATAGGAGACGTTATGCCCTGAAAAACGGACGCCGTCCACGGAGAAACACACCGTCTCGATCCCCTGCGCGTCAAGGCTGTATGCTGCCTTCCCGCAGCCAATCATCATATTCGCAAATGGTTTTCCAATCGGCTCTGTGCTGCATCGGAAAGATGTGCTGAATGGTACGGTAATCGTATTACCGCCTGGGTAAATATTCCCGGATGAAAGCGTCTCCATACTTCCGCTTATCTGATCTGATCTCCCAGGTCTGCCCACTCTTAATTCCTTGCCCTCGGCATTCTCGAAGAAATAGACGGTATCAAGTTCGTCTGTTTGGTATAAAACGATCGTGATAACTCCTTCGGTAATATCGTTATTTTGTACCGTCCCCGGCAGCTGCGGGATGATATCGTTTTCATCTCTCCCACGCTCCGTGGCGTCGGAATTCTGAATCGTCTCCGGCAACTGCGGAATCGTCCCAGCTCCGGCTGCTTTACAGCCTATCAGAAATACAAGCAAAACCGCCCAAAGCGAAAAAACTAATCTTTTCATTTTTGCTCCTTTCGTTATGCGTTTTAGTGAGGATAGTTGTTTTGAGCGCCGTCTAAATCATAATAGTCAAATAATGAAAAATCTGTAATATATTCTACTCTGTAAATCGTATCCCATGGGCGCGAATCTACCACACCGCTAGTATTACTGCTGGAGTTTTCGATTGTCATTAGTGATACAGGATAACTATCATATATCTTATTAGGATCGTAAACAGAAAATTGATAGGTGGTTGGGCAGCTCTCATTTGTTTTCGGAGGCCCCATGACAACTACAGAATGTTTAGCTCCCGAAGTAAACTCAATATTGTACAATGCTAATCCGCTATATCTCATTTTCTGGATAAAACTGGACATTTTTGTAAATGCGTTGTTTGCTGTAAAATCAATCGTGCCTCCTTTTGAGCTATACATATTTTGTATGTCCAGTTGAATGAAATGTAGATAATGGAGGGCGCTCTCAGAAGTCGTAATCATTTCGCCTGTATAATAATCAGTTGTGGTATAATTATATAAATTACTAAACACTAACGGCGAATGAAGGTCATACATTTTATCTGCGTTTCTTCCATACCCTCCGTTTAAATCGATTCTTCCTGTCATGTCTAGAATGATTGCTAAACTCATACCAAAACAGCTTCCTTTATAATCACCGCTAAACCCATTCAAAATATACGGTGTTGTGGTATTATATAAATGATTACACAGCCAATTTACATGGGCGCTATTGATATAGTATCTGCTTGGGTTAGAATACATTGACATAAAATGAACTCCGTTTTTGAAGGAGAAGGAACTCTCCCCGGGGACCAACATATCAACATTTGTATTAAACCGCGTAAAATAAGCCGCTGCCTGTTTGCGTTTTACGTTGGAAGAGTAAAATGAACCGCTCGTAATTGAGGACGTTTTTAATATTCCGTTACTGACCGCCCATTTTACTGGCGTTTTTGCATAGCTGCTCACGTAAGAAAAGAAGGGAATCTCAGCAATTGCAAGCGAATCGTCATTCGCAGGATATAGCGTATATAAGCTGTATCCGCGATAATCTGAGGCAAAGCGACGTAGAATTGTGTATAGCTGGATGTGGGTTACCGGATCGTTTGGGCTGAATGTTGTGGAACTTGTACCAGCAACAAGCCCAAGCGAATATGCCCACAAAACGGGAGTTGTATAATACTTACCTGCCGGGACATCTACGAATGGATTTACGATGCCGCTTGGTACTGTAGGTTTTCCTGCAAAGCTGTATAATATAGTTACAAACATTGCTCGACTTAATGTGGCTTCAGGCGAAAAGCTTGTGTTGGATGTTCCGACCATAACGCCGTTATCAGAAACCCAATTGATACAGTTTTTATAATCCGAGCTCAATCCACTAACATCTGTATACTCTGATGCAAATGCTGTACAAACGACAGATATTATAAGTAGAACAACAATCGGCAAACAAATGAGTCGTCTTCGATAGTGCATAATCGTGTCATTCCTTTCTTTATAAATATTCAACTCTTCACTTTATTATACCATAGATCTTTGCAGTTGTCAATGATATTATTTATATTACATATATATTGATGTTTCCATTATTTTATGTTAGTGTTGTATTAGAGAGGTATTGCAATGTCAGAACATCATAATGCCGCCAACTACCAGAGAGGCGTCGCCTCACTGGTGCTGTTGAGCCTGTTGAAGCAATCGGATATGTATGGGTATCAGCTGGTCCAGGAGATGGAAAGGCAATCTTTTGGTGCGCTCTGTATGCAGGAAGGGGCACTGTATCCAGTACTGTATAAGCTCCAGGACTCGAACTGTATTTCTGCCAAAAGGGTTCTGGTCGGCAAACGCATGACACGGATCTATTACCACTTGGAACCAGAGGGCCGGGTCTATTTGAAACAGCTCATTCAAGAGTATAAGACCGTAGTACAGGGCGTGCTGCGGATCGTAGAGGGAGAAAGCAATGTACCGTCAAATGAATAAAGCATGCCGCAGGTATTTCCATCAAGTGTGTCGTCTTCTGCCCTGCGGCAGAGTAGTCAGCAAAAAGATTACAGCGCCATTACAACAAAGTCTGGAAAACTTCTGTATGGAAATGCCCAACGCAAGTCAGGAGGCGATCCGGGAGCGATTCGGAGCGCCGGAGCTTGTTGCTGCCTCATGTCTGGAAAGCACTACTACCGCTGATTTATTGAAACGCATGCGGCACAAACGTCGTATTTCTAAAATTGTAATCGTAATCGCAGCTTTGGTTCTTCTGACTTGGTGCGTACACTTGTGCTGTGTGAACTCGAAACTGCAGAAATATATTGACGGTTATTCCATACAAGAAATACAAGAATGCGTGATCAACAATTCAGGATCTGATACATGACATTCTATACCGGAAGGGGCGGTTGCATGAAAAGAAGATTCTTTTCTCCTGTTGTATTTTTCATTACGCTGATTCTCGTTTTCCACATTTTTAACTTATTTGTCTCCGCTGACTACCATCAGGAAGAGTTCTTTGTTGCACGTTCAGTCGTGTTTTTTGAAGACGGAAGTCGCGAAGAAACCTCAATTACTCAAGTACAGCCCTCCAGAATACTGCATCACAAGGTTGGAAGCATCATAAGATCTTACTATAACAGCAGTGACACTCTCATCTGGCGCGTAAAACTGACCGGTCTTTTTTCCTACAATGGAGTCACTTCCTCTTGTGACGACGCAAACACAACCATCACGTTTTATGAATCCGGCTGGTCAACGCTATCTGAAAACACTTCCTGCAGCGGCTTTACTGCTCAGACCGCTGTGGTTCTCGGGAAAAGATATGACGGCATAACGCTCCCAACAGCGAACGTCAATATGTCGCTTAGCTGCGATAAGGACGGAAACTTAAGCTAATGCAAAAAAACACGGGGATGATCTCTTGCCCGCGTGGCGCACTCATTGTACGCCCACGCAGGCAAGAGATCATCCCTCTATCTTAAGGAAACAATATACATATATTTTATTTTACTTATGTTTTATATATATTGGTTGATTTTACTTCTTCCTTGCGATATTATTAAAAAGGGCAGGGAGCAACTATAAGCAGAAAACATCAGACGCTGGACGTGAATGTAAACTGCAGTTATTGATTTTTAGACGGAAAACTAATTCTCTTATAATGAGAACCAAAATGAGGAGGGGAACTTTGGCGCCAGTATCTCAGTATAATGATTTTATAGCGCACCCGCAGGTTATACAACTTATAACTTCTATGGTTCTGCAATCGGCGCAAACAAAACTTGTACCCTGGTCAGAAATCAGGTTATTCAAAGCCAACAAGTGGTGTCCTGAAGAAATACTTAATATACAATATACATTTCACAAGATTTATCTATTCGTGGCTAATACATATTAAGCGTGTTGCTGCAAACTACGTTTTGAAACCAGGCGGGTCTATGCTTGCCTTTGTTTATGGAGATACAATTCCTTTCGGCGAAAATGGTCCTATGGGCGAAGATTTTCACGCATGGATAAAAAATCGGCAAATGGCAGATGGTATCATAAGATGGCAACTTGCGGAGCTATTATGAAAATGAAGGCAGGCGTAACCCCAGCATCTGCCGGCGCAACGGATGAACACTACACCGGTGATCAAGTATTCCATCCAGCAAATTATTCCATTAGTGGGGATATTTATTATTTTGCATTTACTACAAAGACATCTGTCAATTCCGATCCCGGGCAGGAACAAGTGGAGTAGGGATTACAGTGACCAAAAGGAGGATCTGCCTATGTGTTTCAAACGATTTCTCTGCGGAGCGCTTCTTGCGGCGCTGATGATGGTATCCCTGTGCGGCTGCGGAGGCAAAACGGGCGGCGAACCCGGGACGACTGGAATCCAAATCGACAGCGCCGCGCACGCGGAGCGGCAGAGCAGCAATTTCCCGGCGTCCGAGACCGCTGAAGCGCCTGTCGGCAGCGCGGAAACAGTCCATCACAGCCGCTGATTCTCCAGGATCCCCTGGAGCTCAGCCCGAACGAATAGCACATAAAAGAGGCCGGTCCTTGTCCTGCGTTCCAGGATCGGGGACCGACCCCTGTCGTTTCCTACAGCTCGGTTTTCGTGCGCTTCCGCCGGCGGCGGGGGCGCTTTTTCGCCTTCTTGGCGATCTCCTCTTCGAAGTTCTCCGCCAGGGAGGAGCTTCCGTCGTAGACCAGGCGGCAGACCTTCAGGCTGCCGTCGGCGTCCCGCTCGAAGCGGATGCGGACGATGAAATCCCCGTGGTCGGGGCAGGTGTTTTTGGAGAGGTAGCGGCGGCCCGGCTGGGTGTGCCAGCCCTGACAGGTCATCTCCCTGCCGCAGACGGGGCAGAGATTCTCCTTGCCCCCCATGTCGCCCATGGCGGCGGACTTGTCCTCGTAGTCGTGGAAGACCCGGCGGCTGACGCAGCCCGGGACCTGGGCCCCGTGGAGGCCGTCCTCATGCTCCTGGAGGGAGCCCCGGTAGTTCTCGATGCCCTTTCTGAGATCCAGCTTCGCGCAGATCTGGGCGGTGTGGAAGGCGTCGCCCAGGGCGTCGTGGGCCTGACGGGTGGCGGGGATCTCCAGCATCTCCATGGCGGTGGAGAGGGCCTTCTGGTTGTTGCCGGAGCCGGTCTGGGCGTTGAAGATCATCTGGGCGTTGTACCAGTGCTGGATCCAGACGGGATCGTAGCCGTTGAGCATCATATTGCCGGAGAGCAGAGGGATGTCGTCGAAGCCCCAGGTCAGGAAGACGCAGTCCTCGCCGCACCAGTTGTAGAACTCGTTGATGGCCTCGTCGAAGCTCAGGCCCTCGGCCTTCAGGCGGCTCTCCCGGATGCCCGTGAGCTTTGCCACCCGGCTGTTGAGCCGGCGGAAGAACTTGGGCTTGATCAGGACCTGGAACTCGTCGGCGATGGTCTGGTCCTCCGTCATCCGCACGGCGCCGATCTGGATCACCTCGCCGCTGATGTGGATGGGCAGGGGCCGCTGGGCCGCGTAGGAGCCCGGCCAGGGCTGGTTCCACTCCATATCCAGAATGATATATTCCAAAGAAATCGCTCCTTACGTCACATTTCAAGTTATCATAGCATAAAACCCCGGATAAAGCAAATAAAATTTCTGCTCCCCCGATAATTTTTCGGGAGAGCAGATGAGAATTCAGCACCGTAGGGACGGGAGCGTTTCGGACGCAGAGAGAACGATCAGATCACATAGCAGAAAATGCACACAAACTGCAGAACGGAGCCCAGGATCACAAAGAGGTGGAAGACCGCGTGCATGTAGCGTCTGCGGACGCCGAGCCCGTATAGGATCGCGCCGACCGTGTAGGCCACGCCGCCCGCCAGGAGCCAGAGCAGGCCCGGCAGCGGGATGGCCCGCAGGGCCACCGGCGCGGCAAAGACGATGCACCAGCCCAGACCGATATAGCAGATCATGGACAGGACCCGGTACTTTTTCAGGTCGATGGCCGTGAAGGTAACGGCCAGGGCCGTCATGGCCAGGATGATGCCGAAGAGGACCCAGGCCGTGACCGGGGACTCCCGCCGGATGGGGCAGAGCAGGATGGGCAGATAGGAGCCCAGGATCAGAAAATAGATGGTGCAGTGGTCCAGGACCTGGAGGACCTTCTTGGCCCGGACGGGCCGCAGGCCGTGGTAGACGCTGGAGACGGCGTAGACCGCCGCCAGGGAGCTCCCGTAGACCGCGCTGCCCACCACGGCCCAGGGATCGCGGTGGAGGGCCGCCCGGACCACGCAGAGCACCAGCATGACCAGGGCCAGGCCGCCCCCGACCACATGGGAGACGAAGTTGAAGATCTCCTCTCCCCTGGTATAGTCCGGCAGGCTGCGCTCCGCCAGAGGCGTCCTTGGGGCCATCAGCGCTCCCTGCCCAGGAAGAAGAGGGCCAGGGTACCGGGGCCGGAGTGGGAGCCGATCACGGGACCCACATAGGTGATGAGCTGCACCTTCGCGCCGAAGCGCTCGGCCAGCATCTTCTCCAGCAGCTTCGCGTCCTCGACGCAGTCGCCGTGGGAGATAAAGACCGTATCGTCGGGGCCGGGATGGATCGCCAGCTCGCCGTACTTGTCCGCCAGGGCCTTGATGGAGGCCCGGCGGCCCCGGACCTTGAACATGTTGATCAGGTGGCCGGGATCATCCATGTGGAGCACAGGCTTGATGTTCAGCAGGCCCGCGGCGAAGGCTGCGGCGGCGCTGACCCGGCCGCCCCGCTTGAGGTAGACCAGATCGTCCACCGTGAACCAGTGGCAGAGGTGGAAGCGGTTGTCCTCCACGAATTTGGCGGCCTCCTCCAGGGTGGCGCCCCTGCGCTTCTCCTGCACCGTGAGATACACCAGCAGGCCGAAGCCCGCGGAGGCGGCGTAGGTGTCCTCCACGAGGATCTTCCGCTCCGGGTACTCCTCCATGAGCTCCCTGGCGGCCATGGCCCCGGAGTTGACGGTGGTGCTCAGACCCGAGGAGAAGCCGATGTAGAGCAGGTCCTTTCCGTCCTTCAGCCAGGGCTCGAAGGCCTGCCGGAAGGTCTCCATATTGGCCGCGGCGGTGCGGGCCACGCTTCCCTTCCGCATCCGCTCATAGAACTGATCGAAGGGCAGGTCAAAATTGCCGTGGCTGCTGGGATCCTCGTCAAATTTGTAGCTCAGGCTGACAAAGGGGACCTCCCACTGCTCCAGCAGCTCCGGAGAGAGATCGCAGGAGGAATCGGTGATGATGACATAGTCGGACATAGTGCTCCTTTCCACGGGCTTGCACCGCGAAGGCTTTTAATTCAAAAGGCGGTATTACCTAATATTCTGAATTATCTTACCATATCCGCAACTCTATGTCAATAGATACAGGCCATAGTTTTTTCGTTGATTTTTGGAAAAAGCTGTGCTATAATATCAGTTACAGTACCTGGAACCCAGCCGAACAGGAGGCGTCCTATGAACTACGACAAAGCGCTGGTGGCGGGCAAGCTCCGCCGCTGGGAGACCTATCTGAACAACTACCGCCTGCCCGCTTGGGAGCAGATCCCCGATCTGGGGCTCTACATGGAGCAGGTCATCGCCCTGCTGCGGCAGTATCTGGACTATCTGCCCCCGGAGCTGAAGGACGAGGAATTCATTACCGCCGCGGCCATCAACAACTATGTCCGCACCAAGATCATGCCGGAGCCCGTGAAGAAGCGCTACTACCGGATCCACATCGCCTATCTGCTGGTGATCTGCACCCTGAAGCAGGGCCTCAGCATCGCCCTGATCCGCCGCCTGCTGCCCACGGGCCTGTCCGAGCAGGAGGTCCGGGAGATCTACGACCGCTACGCAGCCCGGCACGCCCTGTCGGCGGCCTTCTTTGTGGAGCAGGTCCGGGGCGTGGCGGGACCCATCCTGGACCACGACGACGAGACCCAGTTCTCCATCGACCGGACGGAGGAGCTGATCGTCTCCTCCGCCATCATCGGTGGCTTCTCCCGCCTGCTGGCGGAAAAGCTGATGCTCCTGGCCGACAAGGACCTCTCCACCGGCGGCAGCATCGAAAAATTGCCGGATCTTAGTTAATTCCATGTAAAAACACTTGATTTTTCGCTCCCGTTATCGTATATTATTGTGTGATATTCCAACTGTATGCAATAGGGAGCGTTTTCAATGGCCGAGAAAATCCTGATCACCAGCGACAGCACCACCGATCTCAGCCCGGAGCTGCGGGAGCAGTACGGAATCCAAATCCTGCCTCTGATCGTGAGTCTCAACGACGTGGACCATATTGACGGCGTGGACATCACGCCCGACGAAATCTATCGCAACTACGAAAACAACAAGAGCCTGCCCAAGACGGCGGCCCCGAATCTGGCCGACTGCGAGGCCTTTTTCCAGAAGTATGTGGACCAGGGCTACAGCATCGTCCACTTCACCATCAGCTCGGAGATGTCCTCCACCTTCCAGAACAGCGTCATCGCCGCCGAGGACTTTGACAACGTCTTTGTGGTGGACAGCCGAAACCTCTCCACCGGCGGCGGTCTGCTGGTGCTGCGGGCCGCGGAGCTGGCCCGGCGCGGGATGCGGGCCGGCATGATCGCCGAGGAGTGCCGCCGCCTGGCCGCCAATGTGGACGCCTCCTTCGTGATCGACAGCCTGGAGTTCCTGCACAAGGGCGGGCGCTGCTCCACGGTGGCGCTGCTGGGCGCGAATTTGATGAGCTTCAAGCCCTGCATCGTCGTCAAGGACGGAAAAATGGGCGTTTGGAAAAAATACAGAGGCAAATTCGACCAGGTCCTGCTGAAATACCTCGCCGACCGGATCGGCGACGCCTCCGACATCGACAAGAGCCATGTCTTCATCACCCACGCGGGCTGCGACGACGAGGTGGTGGCGGCCTGTGTCGCAAAGCTGAAGAGCCTGGGGGACTTCCCCAACATCCACGTGACCCGGGCCGGCTGCACCGTCTCCTCCCACTGCGGACGCAACACCCTAGGCGTGCTGTTTATCCGGAACCACGCAATTTGACGATCCAATCATTTGCACAAAAGCAGAGCGTTTTTCGCGCTCTGCTTTTTTTGATGCAACTTCGATGCATTTTTACCGTATATAAAGATAGATAAAAAGAAAAGGAGGTTTTGCGATGATCCGAATCCTGATCGTGGAAGATGAGCGTCCCATCGCCCGGCTCATCGACTGGAACCTGACGGACTGCGGCTACGCCTGCACCCAGGTCCACGACGGGCTGGCGGCGGCGGATCTCATTGAGACCGAATGCTTCGATCTGATCCTCCTGGACATCATGCTGCCCGGGGCCGACGGCTTCGAGCTGATGGACCAGATCCGCCCCACCGGCACCCCGGTGATCTTCATCACGGCCAGGTCCGGGGTCTCAGACCGGGTCCGGGGACTCCGGGCCGGAGCCGACGACTATCTGGTGAAGCCCTTCGAGCTGGTGGAGCTCATCGCTCGGGTGGAGAGCGTGCTGCGCCGGGCCGGAAAGGTGGAGGAGCGCTACGAGATCGGCGACGTGGTCCTTGAACCCAGGTCCATGCTGGTGACCAGGGCGGGCCGCCCCGTCAGTCTGACCCACAAGGAATACGAGCTGCTGCTGCTCTTTGCCCGGAATCGTAACATCGCCCTCTTCCGGGACACCATCTACCAGCGGGTCTGGGAGGCGGAGTTCGACGGCGACAGCCGCACCGTGGATCTCCATGTCCAGCGTCTGCGCAAAAAGCTGGGCTGGCAGAAGCGCCTGGTGGCCATCTACAAGGTCGGGTATCGGCTGGAGGACCCGGAGTGAGGCGGCAGACCCGCCCCCCTGCGAGCGGGGTGCTCCCCTTGTCTGTTGCCCCGTCGCCCCGAATACAAGCACGAACGAAAAAACCGGAAAGGAAACGACGATGAAATTTGCCTCAAAAATGATCCTGTTGGTGACCGCTCTGCTGGCGGTCTCTCTGGCCCTGGGGGGCTGGGCAGTGGTCAGCGCCGCCTTCCACGGGGAGCTGGACGCCGCCGTGGACAGCGCCCAGGAGGAGATGAAGCTGTTCGGCATGACGCTTCAGGCCCTCTGTCTGCGCCGGAGCGCCGCGGAGAGTCCCGAGGCCGCGGTGCTGGAGGTCCTGCGGGAGTATCCGGCCCTGCAAAATTACGAATATCGGATCTATGACAGCGCCGACACGCCTCTGGCGGGGACCGCGCGGGAGCTGAAGGGGCAGCTGACGGAGCAGGACGTCGGCGTGATCGATTCCAGACTGCTCCGGACGGAGAACGGGGTCTGGATCCACACCTCCCAGCGTCTGCTGCTCTACGGCCGGGGCTTCGGCCTGGAGCGCTGGCGGGAGATCACGGCGCTCTTCGACCGGGCGGAGGAAAACCTGAAACGCTGCGAGCTCGTGATGGCCCTGATCCTGGCCGTGGGCACGGCCCTGACCGTGACCTTCACCCTCCTGGCCACCCGGCCCATCCGGCGGATCTCCCGGACCGCCAAGCAGCTCTCCGGCGGCCGCTACGAGAAGCGCGTCAGCGTCAGCGGGAACGACGAGCTGAGTCAGCTGGCCCGGGACTTCAACGCCATGGCCGACGCCCTGGAGCAGAAGATCCGGGACCTGGAGGACGCCGCCCGCCGCCAGCGGGACTTCACCGCCGGCTTTGCCCACGAGCTGAAAACGCCCCTGACCTCGGTGATCGGCTACGCCGACACCCTCCGCAGCCGGGAGCTGCCCCGGTCGCGGCAGGTGGAGGCGGCGGGCTGGATCTTCTCCGAGGGGCGGCGGCTGGAGTCCATGTCTCTGGCCCTGCTGGACCTCTTCGCCCTGGAGCGGGAGGCCCCGGTCATGCAGGAGAGTTCCGCGGCCCGGCTGGCGGCGGAGGCCGCCGAGAGCGCGGCGCCCCTCCTGGACGCGGCGGGGCTGCGGCTGGAGACGACGCTTGAGGACCGGACCCTGCGGGTCTCCCCCGCCCTGATCCGGACAGCACTGTATAATCTGATCGACAACGCCCGGAAGGCCTCCCCCGCCGGGTCGGTCATCCTTCTGCGGGGCAGGGCTGAGGGCAGCCTCTATCGCTTCGACGTGATCGACCGGGGCCGGGGCATTCCCGCCGAGGCCCTGGCCCGGATCACCGAGCCCTTCTACATGGTGGACAAGTCCCGGGCCCGGGCCCAGGGCGGGGCGGGCCTGGGGCTGAGTCTCTGCCAGCGCATCGCCGAAGCCCACGGGGGCAGGCTGGAATTTCAGAGCCGGGAGGGCATGGGGACCACCGCCTCCCTGCTCCTGGGAGGTGGAGCGAAATGAAGAAGCAAACGCTGCTCTGGGCTCTCGCCGCGGCCCTGCTGCTGGCGGCGGCCTTCCTGGGCCCTTGGCTCCTGCTGCGGCGGGAGGAGCAGGCCGTGCTGGACCAGCCCCGGCTCCTGGACGCCTCCGCCTGGCTGCTGGAGGACGAGGCCGGTAGTCTGGCAATCAAGCTGAGCGTCCTGTTTGGCGCCGACACCGAGACCGTGGAGCTCTACGAGGAGGAGCTCGACAGGACTCCCCTTCGGGCCTCTTTCCTGGGGGAGCTGGAGGCTCTGGCCCAGGCCGGCGCCGTGCCCGCTTCCCTCTCGGGGCTTGCCCGGGACGCGGAGGAATTCACGGTTCAGCCGCTCTGTGTCCTCAACCTGTCCCGGTCCATGCTCTTTGAGATCTATGAATTCGATTTTCCCCGGGAGCGACTCCATGCCCAGATGGACCGGACCACGGGGAAGCTCCTGTCCCTCTGTTTTCGGGGCGATCCGGCCCAGGCGGAGGACGAGCTTCTCTTTGCCCCGGACGCCGAGGAAACGGTCCGGCGCCAGGGCGCAGCCTGGGCGGCCTACCTGGGCCTGACCCTCGAAAAGGCCGAAGCCGTCGGTCGGGAGGCCCTCGAAGCCTTCCTCCGGGATCTGAACAGGCTGGACTATCTCCCCTCCACGACGGTCCTGAGGATGCTCCTCCGGGACGGCCAGGAACAGGAGGCGGTCTTCTGCCTCTGGTTCACCGCGGAATTCGAATCCCGGGTCTACAGCTGGCAGCCGGGGGACTGGGGCGCCGCTTCCGCTTTGGAGGAGTTTCTCCGTGATGGCCGCTGAGCCCGGCGGCCGCTCCGGGTGCGGCGTCGCGCCTACAGCGCCCGCTGCCCCGCGTCCCGGCGCAGGGCCTCGTACCAGCGGTAGAGCCGTGCGACGCCCGGCCGCAGGACCAGGTCCAGCTGGCCGATCCAGGCATGGAACTCCGCGCCGAAGCCCTGCTTGTAGCGGTGCAGGCCGAAGTACGGGTTGTCCTCCGCCGGACGCCCCTCCACGCCCCGGAAATCGTAGCGCCCGCAGCCTTGGCGGAGGGCGTCCAGCTGGGCGTAATACTCCAACAGCTCGTTGGCGTGCTGCCGCTGACCCTCCCCGTCGGAGCAGCAGTAGAGCAGCGAGCAGGTGTTGCCGTATACAGCGGTCAGGGCCCCCGCGACAGCCCGCCCCTCCAGCTCCGCCAGCCAGAGCCGGGCGCAGTCGCCCAGACCCGCCAGCAGGCTCCGGAAATAGGGCTCCCGTCGGGGGACAAAGCCGTTTTTTGCGGCGGTCTGCTCCATCAGGGCGCAGAAGGCCGGAAGCTCCTCTGGCCCCCCCGGACGGACCCGCAGAGGGCCCCGCTCGGCGTGGCGCACGTTGTAGCGGGTGGAGCGGTGATAGCCCTCCAGCAGCTCCGCCTCCGTCCGGCCCGACAGCTCCAGCACATAGCAGAGCCGGGGCTGAAAGAGGGAAAAGTCCTCCGCCCCGTTGACGGAGAAGCCCAGCGACCGGACCAGCGCCCGAAACGCCCGATCCCCCTCGTCCCGCTCCGGGTCCAGCCGCAAGACCCAGGCGCCCCGCTCCCGGCCGTAGTCCCGGGCCGCGTTCACCAGGACCCGGAAGCTTCTGGCGTCGTCGCAGATGGGGCCCCGGGGCCCGTAGAGCAGACAGCTCCCCGGCAGGCGGCCCGGGTGCTCCAGCAGGGCCAGGGTCCCCACGACCCGGCCCAGCGCGTCCCGGCAGATCAGGCCGTGCCAGTTCCAGTCGGATTTGACCCGGCCCCAGCGGGAGCTCTGCATGAAATGTCCCCGGGGATGGGCCTCCACAAAGGCGTCCAGGGCCCCGGCGTTCGCAAGCGTCACATGTTCGATCATGGCTTGACCTCCTTTGTATCAGAGGATAGCAAGCTCGTGTTTCCGGATCTTTTCAAAATTGCATCATTTTCGCAAAAACCGCCTGCCCTGTCCGAAGGGACGGGGCTGGCGGTTTTCCAGCGTGTCAAAAAAGTTCGGAACACAGTATATCCGGGAGGGAACAGGTAATCGGAGACGGCGGATGCGGGTCGACAGGCAGCCGCCCCGCCTGTAGCGGCGCACAGTGTGCGCCACCCTGCGCCGCCAGCCTCCCGGGGC
>JAFWPP010000003.1:0-29820 GCA_017509485.1 Oscillospiraceae bacterium
CTCTCCCCCCTCCCTGGACCCTCCTCTCTTTCAAACGGCCAAAAGGGGTCATCCCCCTTTTGGAAAACCCCGAGATACCGCCCGCGCTGGCGATAAGAACAAAACGTGATCCCGGCGTGCGTATTACGCACCGTATCTGTAAATTGCGAGCTGATCGATTGTTTGCCCCTACGGCGTTCTTCTGTTTCCTTTTGCCTGTTCCCCGTTCCCTTTTGTCCTGATCAGCCTGTATGGGAAGCGCTTCAAAGTTTTTTGACAATCTGAAGCCGCCGCGTTCCAAACGGAACGCGGCGGCTGGTTTTCTGTCAGTTTCCCGAAAGATACCGGAGATAGTTCAGACAGGCGTCGCGTCGCGGCGTATTGGCCACGACCCCAAGATAGAGGGGATCCGCAAACTGCCCGGCAAACAGAGGGAAGGAATCCAGGCGCAGGGCGTTGGCAGCGGACTCCGTCACCACCACATGCTCCTCCGCCTCTCTGAGCTGGAACTCGATCTCGTTGTCTTCGATGGTCACCTCATTCTCCGTGATGAACGGCGAGAGGGCTTCCGCCAGCTCCGGTTCTTCCTTCAGGAGCTCCTCCATGGGCAGCAGATAGCCCTGAGAGGAGAGAATGTCATAGGACTGGCCGCTCATCAGGATCAGATCGAGCTGCTGCTGTTCCACGGAAGCCATGAGCTTGATCCGGGTCGCGTAGGCGCTCCGATGGGTCGTCTCGTCCGTATCTTCAGCCAGATAGAGATCCCGGTAGAGCAGCACCTCCTGCCGATCCGCGTCAAAGCCGGCGCCGTTCAGGAAGCCGACCGTCACAGCCTCCTCCAGCTCGCTGTTCAGGGAGACGTTGATCATTGCCAGATACAGCACCGGGTCCTTTTTGGTCAGGATCCGGTAGACCACGGAACCCAGGATGATCAGGGCAGTCAGTCCCAGAATAATGGGCCATTTGTGGTAGAGCCAGATGTGCGCAAGCTTTTGCGGGAAGGTGAGCTGCCGGTAGGCCGCACGGGCGTCCTTGAAATCTTTCTCAGTGCGGTTCATCTCTCGGATTCCCCGTCTTCGCCGCCGGTCTCCGCTTCGTCTTCATCCTCATCCTCCTCGTCGGGATCATAGGTGCAGGCGTCGATGACCCGCCGGAGGAAGATGGAGCTGAGCATGGCGCTCAGGCCCTCGCCCAGCAGGATCAGAGGCGTAAAGAAGCGAACGGTCACGAAAAACACCGCGAAGTGGATCAAAAACACCACGATCGTGCAGAACAGATAGTGCGCGCCGATCAGGAAGGAGTTCTTCAGCATGGCCCGGTTCGTATTGCGGACGCTGGCAACCAGGGGGAAGAGGTAGATCAGAACGATGACGTAAAATACCGCGGCCGCGATGACCACCGCCAGCAGAATCGTCCAGAAGACAGCCAGAGGGCCGGCCGCGGTTTTCCGCAGATTGGCCAGAATATAGCCGTCCAGGCCCAGGAAGATGCCGCCGGCCAGCATGATGAGCCAGAGAATCGTGGCCTGCTTGAAGTTTTCTTTGAAGGAGCGGAAGAACATGGTCGTGACGTTGCCCTCCTCGCCCCGGGCCAGCTTGAGCATGACGTAGTACAGCGCCGTGGTGGAGGCGCCGACGGTCACAATCGGGATGGAGCAGGCGAACCAGATCAGGTTCAGCCAGCAGGTATAGCAGATGCGGAGCATCACCTGGCTGAATTTGCTGTCATAGGAGAGGAACTTCATTGCGCCGCATCCTCCTTTCCGATCCGCGTGGAATCACGGAGCACGAGATCGGTCTGGGTGTAGACCGTGCGAAAATCCAGATCCGGATTCTTGATGCGGGAGATCAGAAGCTGCGCCGCCGAAAAGGCCATGATCTGCGTGTGGATGTGGACCGTAGTCAGCGGCGGCGTTACGGTGCGGGAGTCCACGGAGTCGTCAAAGCCGCAGACCAGCACGTCCTCCGGCACGGATTTGCCGAGCTTATTGAGGATCCGGATCAGGCTGACGGCAATCTCATCGTTGGCGCAGACGAAGCAATCCGGCAGCTCCCTCAGGGATGAAACGGCGTGGCAGATGTTGATGGGATGGTTTTCTTTAATTATAAAGTCGCTGATAAACGGCTGCCCCGTGATCGCCAGCGTGTTGGGCACAGCGATGAAGCGTTCAAAGAACGACTGGCAGTGGTCAAAATCTCCGATAAAGCCGAATTTTTGCACACCCTGCCTGATCAGGCCGCCGATCAGCCGCGTCAGCTCGCCGATGTTCTCCATAATGAGCTGGTCCGCCTGCAGCCTGCGTCCGTTGTGCCTGCTGGGGCCGTCCACAAACAGGATCGGGTAGTCGATGGCGCACAGCATATCGCAGTAATCCCATTCAAACATTTCAAAGCAGATGAACGCCTTCGTGTTTCCCTTGGGGAGGGGATAGGGAAGCTGCTTCTGCGTGATATTCTCGCGGCTGACGTAGTAGCTCATGAGTGAGTAGCCGAACTGCGCCAGCTCGCGCCGAAGCCGGTCGATCATTGTGACGGCGAAATGGGAGTCGCTGAACTGTGTGGTGGTAAGCAGGGCAATTTCCCCGCTGCTGCCTGGCAAAGGCTCCGCAGTCGGCGGCTGCAGACCCGTGGCGGAGAGTGTCTGCATAAAGGAGAATTGCCGATAGCCCATTTCCGCAGCCTTCGCCAGGATCCGGTCTCTGGTAGCGGCCGCAATGCCTTCACTGTTGTTCAGAGCTTTGGAAACCGTGTTGCGCGAAATCTCAAGGGCATCGGCGATGTCCTGAATGGTCACTTTCGCTTTCATGATGTTTACCTCTCACCATAGAACATTATTATATAATATTATCACACTTTTGTGCAAATGTCAATATGGTCTCCATATGTACAATTCAGTCTCTTTTCTCTTCCGGCACACAGGTCAACCCGTCCGGGAGATAACGCACATAAACCAAAAAACAAGGCATCGCACAGGTGTAAAAGCGATTATTTTGTGTGCAAACTGCAAATTAAATATTGACATATGCACAATAAGGTGATAGGATGAGATTATCAGGATTCTCCATGTTTTTCGGCGTGCTCGTTGCCGCAGAGCAGGGGGATCTTACACACAGAAAAGGAGGAATTCGATGAAAAAAGTTTCCCCACCGGCAGGTGCGCTGGCAGGTAAGGGGAGCTCACGCGGCCACAACACACTGGTCTACCTGAAGCAGCACTGGCAGTTGTACGTCATTTTCATGGCGCCGGCCTTCCTGCTGACGGTGATCTTCCGCTACATCCCCATGGGCGGAATTTCCATGGCGTTCACAGAGTACAACCCCATCCGGGGTCTGTTCCACAGCGAGTGGATCGGCTTTGACAACTTCAAGCGCTTCCTCTCGTCTCCGGACTTCATGCGCTACCTGATGAACACCCTGAAGCTCAGTATCTTTGGCTTGCTCTGGGGCTTCCCGATCCCGATCCTGCTCGCGTTCCTGCTCAACCGCATTCTCAGCAAAAAAACCAAGCAAAAGATCCAGCTGGTCCTCTACATGCCGAACTTCATTTCGGTCATCGTGCTCTGCGGTATCGTCCGCATCCTGCTTTCCCCCACCGGCATGATCAACTCCCTGCTTGGCACCCACACCAACTTCATGACAGAGCCCGGCGCCTTCCGCACGATCTACATTGCGTCCGGTATCTGGCAGGGAGCAGGCTGGGCCTCCATCATCTACACCGCCGCACTGTCCAACGCATCCAAGGAGCTCAAGGAAGCCGCTGTCATTGACGGCGCCAACATTTTCCAGCAGATCAAGGCTGTGGAATGGCCCGCCATCAAGGACACCGTCCTCATCCAGTTCATCATGTCCGTGGGCAACATCATGAGCATCGGCTTCGAGAAAGCCTACGCCCTCCAGACCGACATGAACATGCAGACCTCCGAAATCATCTCCACCTACGTCTACAAGAAGGGCCTTCTGGACGGCGACTACGGTTTCTCCACCGCCGTCGGTCTGTTCAACACCGTCATCAACGTCATTCTGCTGATCTCCATGAACACGATCGTCAAGAAGATGAATGACGGCAAGGGCATCTGAGAGGAGGGAGCTTATGAAACAGAAAATGCCAAAGAAAAAAGGCGAATTCGCCAAGCTCCCTACCGGTGACAAGGCGCTGCTGACCATCGGCTATATCCTGCTGGGCCTGTTCGTGGTGGCGATCATTCTTCCGATGGTCTACATCATCCTGGCCTCCTTCATCGACCCCATCACCCTGCAGAACAGCGGCCTGACCTTCGACTTCAGCAAGTGGACCACCACCGCCTACGAGCGCGTTCTCGAGAACGCACAGATCTGGGTCGGCTTCAAAAACGCCATCATCTACTCCGTGCTGTTCACGATCATCTCCGTGGTCGTGACCCTGCTGGCTGCCTACCCCATGTCCCGTTCGGACTTCAAGTTCAAGGGCTTCTTCAACACCATCTTTGTGATTACCATGTTCTTCGGCGGCGGCCTGATCCCCACCTACCTGCTCATCAACAACCTGGGTATGCTGGACACCATCTGGGCCATCCTGATCCCCGGCGCCTTCAGCGTCTGGAACATGATCATCGCCAGAACCTACTACATGGGCATCCCCCGGGATCTGCAGGAAGCCGCCGGCATCGACGGCGCCTCCGAAATGGTCTACTTCTTCAGGATCCTCCTGCCCGTGTGTACTCCCATCATCGCCACCATTTCCATGTGGCAGTTTGTCGGCATGTGGAACAGCTACTTTGACGCTATGATCTACCTGAACAGCGCCTCCAAGCAGCCTCTGCAGCTGGTCCTCCGCTCCATCCTGATTCAGAACCAGCCGGATCCCGGCATGGTCTCCGACATGCAGTCCACCGCGCAGCGCGCCCAGATGGCCGAGCTGCTGAAGTATGCCACCATCATCATCTCCAGCCTTCCGCTGCTGATCATGTATCCGTTCTTCCAGAAGTACTTCGACAACGGTATCATGGCCGGCGCCGTCAAGGGCTGATGAATAAGCTCTTCAAGAATTGAAAGGAGAAAAAACATGCGTAAGCTCACCAAGTCCATCGCGCTTCTGCTGGCCGTTCTTATGATTGCCGGCGTGTTCGTCGCCTGCGGCGGCGGTGGAAGCACCTCCGGCGGTCAGTCCGGTCTGGACGTGGATCCCGCCACCCTGAAGTTCCCCCTGGCTGAGAAGGCTGAGATTTCCGGCCTGACCAACTATCCCGTCGGCTCCGAGGCCGAGCCCAACAACCGCACCATCTTCAAGCGTCTTGAGGAGAAGACCAACGTCCATGTCAACTGGAAGGCCATCCAGAGCGACCAGTGGGGCGACAAGATCTCCCTCGAAATGTCCAACCTGAAGACCCTCCCCGAGTTCGTGTTCTCCGCCGGTTTCTCCGACACCGACCTGCTGAAGTACGCCAAGCAGGGCGTTATCATCAACGTTGAGGAGTACATCGACAAGTACATGCCCAACCTGAAGAAGGTCTTTGAGCAGGCTCCCGAGTACCGCACCATGTGCACCGACGAGAACGGCCACATCTGGGCCCTGCCCTGGATCGAGCAGCTCGGCTACGAGAAGACCGCCATCCAGACCATCGGCAACATGCCCTTCATCAACGTCGCCTGGCTCGAGTTCCTGGGCCTGGAGATGCCCCACACTGTCGACGAGTTCGAGAACGTCCTGATCGCGTTCCGCGACAACGCCGACAAGCTGAAGGCTCAGTTCAACATTGAAGGCGACATCATCCCCATGTCCTGCATCATCGGCTCCGGCAACGAAGACTGCCGTGTTCTGACCAACGGCTTCGGCGAAGGCTACGGCGATCCCGACGACGGCCGCCACATTGTTGTTGACAAGGATGGCAAGGTCATCTGCGCCGCCATGACCGAAGGCTACCGCAAGGGCTGCGAGTGGCTGCACAAGCTGTACACCGAGGGCCTCATCGACAAGGAAGCCTTCACGCAGGAATGGGCTACCTACGTTGCCAAGGGCAAGTCCGGCCGCTACGGCGTCTGCTTCTCCTGGGACGTTGCCAACATCGCCACCGTTTCCATGGACGACCTGATTGCCGGCAAGGGCTGGCAGCCCCTGCCCATGCTGAAGGCTGACGTTCTGAACCTGACCCCCGTGACCGGCTCCTACACCTCCGGTTTCGACCGCGGCCGCTGCGTCGTGACCGCCAACGCCAAGAACCCCGCTCTGATTTGCGCCTGGCTCGACCAGATGTACGATCCCATCCAGTCCCCGCAGAACAACTGGGGCACCTACGGTGAAGACGACGACTTCGACATCTTCGAGATGAGCACCAACGACGCCGGCGAGCCCATGCTGAAGCACAAGTGGCTGGGCGACGCCTCCCCCGTGGAGGTCCGTGAGGCCGAGTGCGTCGGTGGTCCTCTGGCCATCCTCGACTCCTACTACGGCAAGTACGTCACCTGCCCCGACGATGCCCAGTACCGTCTGGACTGGATCAAGAACGTCTACACCCCCGACATGAACGCCAAGTATGTCTACCCCAACGTGTTCATGAGCACCGACGACACCAAGACCATTTCCAACCTGAACGCTGATATCTACAAGTGCATCAACGGCTTCCGTGCCGACGCCATCATGAACGGCTTCGACGATGCCGCCTGGGAGAAGCTGCAGAGCGATCTGAAGGCCTACAAGGTTGACGAGTACCTGGCCATCTTCCAGAAGTACTTTGACGCTTTCAATAAGTAAGCGGCTCCGCTGTTTGTAAGGAGGTCGTTATATGGCAGAAGTCATTCTGAACAACATTAAGAAGGTCTACCCCTTCGTCTCCGGCGAGGAGAAGAAAAAGAAGAAGAAAAAGGCTGACGAGCCCGAGAAGAAGAAGGTCAACCTGCAGATCACCGATGAGGGCGTTGTGGCCGTTCAGGAATTCAGCCTGGACATCAAGGACAAGGAATTCATCGTGCTGGTTGGCCCCTCCGGCTGCGGCAAGTCCACCACCCTCCGCATGGTGGCCGGCCTGGAGGAGATCTCCGGCGGCGAGCTGATCATCGACGGCAAGGTCATGAACGACGTGGCCCCCAAGGACCGCGACATCGCCATGGTCTTCCAGAACTACGCTCTGTACCCCCACATGACCGTGTATGACAACATGGCCTTCTCTCTGAAGCTGCGTCATACCCCCAAGGACGAGATTGACCGCAAGGTCCGCGAGGCCGCCGAGATCCTGGACATCACCCAGTACCTCGAGAGAAAGCCCAAGGCCCTGTCCGGCGGCCAGAGACAGCGTGTGGCCATCGGCCGCGCCATTGTCCGGGCCCCCAAGGTCATGCTGATGGACGAGCCCCTGTCCAACCTGGACGCCAAGCTGCGGAACGAGATGCGCGCCGAGATCATCAAGCTCCGTCAGCGCATCGACACCACCTTCATGTACGTGACCCACGATCAGACCGAGGCTATGACCCTGGGCGATCGCATCGTCATCATGAAGGACGGCTACATCCAGCAGATCGGCACCCCCCAGGAGGTCTTCAATCATCCCGCCAACCTCTTCGTGGCCGGCTTCATCGGCATGCCCGTCATGAACTTCTTTGACGCCGAGCTGGAAGAGAAGAACGGCAAGTACTTCGTCAAGCTGCACGACTACGAAGTGGAGCTCTCCGCCGACAAGGAAGAACGGCTGCGCAAGAACAACGTGAAGAGCCAGAAGATCACCCTCGGCGTCCGTCCCGACCACACCGACGTGGCCGAGAAGGGCGGCGTAGAAGGCAAGGTGGAAGTCTCCGAAATGATGGGCTCCTCCGTGCATCTGCACGTGAACGCTGACGGTAAGGACGTCATCATCATCGTTCCCACCCAGGATCTGAAGGAGAACTTCAACATCGGTCAGGCGGTCCGTTTCTGCTTCAACGGCAACGTGGCCCACGTATTCTCCAAGGAGACCGACAAGAACCTGGAGTACTAAAAACAATTCCCGGGCGTTCCCGCCTTCCGCCGGGGGGCGGGAACGCAAACTGGATTTCCTCTGTGCGGCTCTGCCGCACAGAGGAAATCGAAGCAATCACCCGGTCAGAGCGCACAGACGCTGTGCGTTGTGACCAGGTTGTTTTTATCCGCGAATCTCCCGAACAGGCTTTACCTCACCGATGCGTTGTGGTATTGTATGGATGGAAAGAGCTGTCAGAGAAACGGTTATTGTGGAACATTGACTTCACAGCGCTGAATGGAGGGAAAATATGAAAAGCAAACTGCAGAAGGCGAGAGATTTTGAGAATAAATACCATCCCATGCTGTCCGAAGACGATCAGCCGCGCTTCCACGTCACGGGAGGCGTCGGCTGGATCAACGATCCCAACGGCTTCAGCCTGTACAAGGGAGAGTATCATCTGTTCTACCAGTACTACCCCTATGACGTCAAATGGGGCCCCATGCACTGGGGACACGTGAAAACGCGGGACTTCCTGCACTGGGACCGTCTGCCCTGCGCCATGGCCCCGGATATGCCCTATGACAAGGACGGCTGCTTCTCCGGCGGCGCCATTGCCCTTCCGGACGGTCGGCATCTTCTGATGTACACCGGCGTGCGGAACGTCCGCCGTTCCAACGGCCTGGTGGACGGCTTCCAGACTCAGTGCATCGCCATCGGCGACGGTGTGGATTACGAAAAATACGAGGGAAACCCGGTCCTCGATGAAGGGGATATCCCCGCCGGCGGCTCCGCGATCGATTTCCGCGACCCCAAGATCTGGTTTGAGGACGGGAAGTATCTGGCCGTCATCGGCAACCGTCCCGCAGACGGATCGGGCTCCATCCTCCTCTTCGAGAGCGACGACGCCCTGCACTGGCAGTTCGCCTCGGTGCTGGCCTCCTGCCACAACCAGTTCGGAAAGATGTGGGAATGTCCCGACTTTTTCAAGCTGGACGGCAAGCACGTCCTGTTGACCAGCCCGCAGGATATGAATTCCATGGGCCTTGAATTCCACCCCGGCAACTCGACGCTCTGCATCATCGGGGACTACGACCGGGAAAGGAAGCATCTGCTGCGGGACAATCTCCAGGCCATCGATTACGGCACCGACTTCTACGCGACCCAGACCCTGGAGACCCCGGACGGACGCCGGGTGATGATCGCCTGGATGCAGGGCTGGGAATCCTCCGGCTCCAAGGTCAAGGAGCTGCCCTTCTTCGGCCAGATGACCCTGCCGCGGGAGCTGCGCATCCGGGAGGGACGTTTGATCCAGAATCCCGTCCGCGAGCTCGAATCCTTCCGAACCGTCAAGGTCAAATACCAGAACGTCATGATCTCCCAGGAGACGAACCTGCAGGGCGTCTTCGGCCGCTTCCTGGATATGACCGTCACGGTCCGGCCCGGCAATAAGAACCAGATGTACCGCTACTTCCGGATCAACGTGGCCAAGGACGGCGAGCGGGTCACCATGATCCGCCATAAACCCGAGAACAACACGATCCGCGTGGACCGCAGCCGCTCCGGCTTCCCCCACGACATCGTGAACAGCCGCGACTTCCCTGTGGCGGCCTACGACGAGCTGAAGCTGCGGATCATCCTGGACCGCTACAGCCTGGAGCTCTTCGTCAACGACGGCGAACAGGCCGCCAGCTTCGTCCTCTACACCCCGATCTCCGCCGACTCCATCTCCTTCTCCTGCGACGGCGCCGCCATCATCGACGTGGAGAAGTACGACCTCGAAGTGTAGGGACGAGCATTGCTCGTCCGCGGACTTCTGTCATTGCGAGACCAGTGCGCACACTGGTCGTGGCAATCCGTTCTCTCAGGAGGTTTGAATATGCGCGAAAAGACCTTTGACGTGGTCGCTTTAGGCGAATTGCTGATTGACTTTACAGAAACAGGGTTCAGTAAGCAGGGCAACCCGCTCTTCGAGGCCAACCCCGGCGGCGCGCCCTGCAACGTGCTTGCCATGCTGCAGAAGCTGAGCCATCGAACCGCCTTCATCGGCAAGGTGGGCAGCGACGGCTTCGGCGCCCAGCTCCGGCAGACGGCAAAGGAAGCCGGGATCGGGGTGGACCACCTACTGAACGATCCCACGGTCCACACCACCCTTGCCATCGTCCACACAAAGCCGGGCGGCGACCGGGATTTCTCCTTCTACCGGGACCCCGGCGCGGACATGATGCTCCGGGAGGACGAGCTGCCCCGGTCGGCTTTGGAGGACTGCCGGATCTTCCACTTCGGCACCCTATCCATGACCCACCCCGGCGTGCGGAACGCCACGAAGACCGCGGTACGGATCGCAAAGGCCGCCGGCGCGCTGATCTCCTTCGACCCCAACCTCCGCCCGCCCCTCTGGGCGTCCATGGAGGAGGCCCGGAAGCAGATCGAATGGGGTCTCGGCCAGTGCGACGTCCTGAAGATCTCCGACAACGAGGTGGAGTTCCTTTTGCCCGAGGCCGTAGGGGCGGCCATTGGCCGCCAGCCCGAGGCACCCGCTCCCGATTATGTGGCTGGTGCAAAGGCGTTACTTGAAAAATACCCCAACATCAAGCTCCTGAACGTCACCTGCGGTCCCGACGGGGCCTACAGCTTCTGCGGCGGCCAAAGGGTTTTCGTCCCGTCTTTCAAGCTGGGCGGCACCATCGAGACCACCGGCGCGGGCGACACCTTCTGCGCCTGCGTCCTCCACGACGTGCTGAAAAACGGCTTGGAAAACCGCAGCGAGGAGAGCCTGCGTCAGATGCTCCGCTTCGCCAACGCCGCAGCCTACCTGGTCACCACCAAAAAAGGCGCGATCCGCTCCATGCCGGACCCCGCAGACGTGGAGAAGATCCTCGCCGCAAACTGACGCGGCATTCGACTTCCAATACGCTCCAGGATCTGCAGAATCCTGTTCACGATCCATTTGCATCGCGCTTCCCGCCGGGGAACCGGGGAGAGATTCTGCCGACCGCTGATCCTGCCGGGTATTCTTTGCCCTTTCTCTCTCTTTTTTCCTTTTTCTCCTTTTCTTTTCATGTTTGTTGTCCCGCAGTTCCCCATCTCCTCCGCCCGGCGCCGAGGCACCCGCCCCGGCGCTGGGCTTTTCCATCGGTTGCTGTTTATGCAAATCAGAGCGATTCATGTGAATCCTGTTGCTTTTTCTTCGATCCGCTTGCCCGCGGCTGCGGTTGGCGAAGCATCGTCTGCTGTTTTTGCTGTTTGCGGAACTGATTCTCCAAACCGCTTTCATTCAGATCGTGGTCTACGATGTGGACAGTTTCGCTATGGGCGAAAGCCGGCAGCTTGCCGGGGAAGGCTTTGCGGATTTCGTCAAAGGCAGCCTTCTCCTTTTCGGGACAGATCGCGAGGCGGGCGGCGGTGAAGGCGCGGGGATCGAGGGCTTCCGCCTCGGGACGGAGCTCATCGAAGCGCTGCAGCTCGGAGCGGTATCGGGACATCGTTCAGCCGGACGGCATCCCCGCAATCGTACCAAAGGATCTGTTTGACCGGGTACAGGAGCGGATGGCGGAAAACAAAAAAGCCCCTGCCAAGCACAAGGCAGAGGACGAGTATCTGTTGACCACAAAGCTGTTCTGCGGCAAGTGCCACTGCTATATGGCTGGTGAGAGCGGAACCGGCCGAAACGGAACGCATCGGTATTATAAATGCGTCAGCGTCAAGCACCACCGCGGCTGTGATAAAAAGAGCGTCCGCAAGGAGTGGATCGAGAATCTGGCGATCGAGCTGACCCGGAAGGTCATCTTTGACGACGAGCTGATCGAACTCATTGCCAAAAGAGCCCTGGATGTGCTCAACGCGGAAAACTCCGTGCTGCCTCTGCTTCACAAGCAGTACGCGGATACGCAGAAGGCAATCGACAATCTGATCCGCGCCATTGAGCAGGGAATCCTGACGCCCTCGACCAAGGATCGTCTGGAAGCCCTGGAACAGGAGAAGAGCAGGTTGTCCGTCCAGATCATGCGGGAGGAGATGGCAAGACCCACTTTGACGCAGGATCAGGTCCTGTTCTGGTTCCACCGCCTGCGGAAACTGGATATAAAGAAGCTGGAGCACCGCCGCCGCTTGATCGACACCTTCATCAATGCGATCTATCTCTATGAGGATCACCTGGAATTCGTGTTCAACTACCAGGAGGGCACGAAAACCATCACTTTCGCGGAGCTCGAGTCTGCAGACCTCGGTTCGGATTTTACCAGTCTTGGTGCACCACGTCGGAGCAAGCTCCGTACGGCTCAGAAACGGCAGTCGCTTTTGGCGGCTGCCGTTTCTTCGACTGTACTCCGCTGCTCCTCCTCTTCCCCACGCGAGCCGCTGTGCCGGGCTCGCGCGGGGTCCCCATTTTCCCGCGCTGACAGTTGGCATTTTTTTGCACAATCTTTCCAAACCAGACAAGTCCGAACCCAAGGCCAGTCGGTCAAGGCTTCGGGTTTGTCTGGTTTTTTATCCTATCGCGCATGCGTCAAAAGTCCGGGGCGGTCTGCCCGGTTTTCAGAGCGCTTTGTCAAGCAAATGCAAACATGCAAAAAATGATATCTCCTGTGCAACATTTCACGCGCTTCAGTTGTTTTCAGGGTGAGGGGGAAAAACAACCCCCTGAAAAAATGAAAGAAGGAACATATCATGAGAAAAATCCTGTTGATTTTACTTGCCGGTACAATGGCGCTCGGTCTGGTCGCCTGCGCCGCATCGAACCAGCCCGCAAAGCCCAATGCGCAGCCGAATACAGACGGCACGCGGGAAGCTCCTGCGCAGAAGAATACAGACGGCACGCGGGAAACTCCTGCGCAGACGACAGACGACCCGCAGGAAGCTCCTGCGCAGACGACAGACGGCGGAAATCTCGACGGGGGCTGGATCCGTCCGGACTCCGTGGAGCTGACGGACGACATCAAGGCCCTGCTGGACAAGGCGCTTGAGGGCTACGCCGGCCTTCGCATCGAGCCCTGTGCCTATCTCGGCAGTCAGGTCGTCGCGGGCGTAAATCACGCGCTGGTCTGCCGGGTCGCCCCGGTGGTTCCGAACGCGGTCGAGACCTGGGCCATCGTCTGTCTGTATGAGGATCTCGCAGGCAATGTTGAAATCACTGAGGTCAGGGACTTTGAATGTCCGACCCAGATCTCCTATGGCACGGAGGACGGCGGCTGGGGCCTGGCAACCACGCCTGAGCTGACCGATGCGGACAAAGCGCTGTTTGAAAAAGCTGTCGAGAAGCTGACCGGCGTCAGCTATCAGCCTGTTGCGCTGCTGAGTTTGCAGGTGGTTGCAGGCTATAACAAGTGCTTCCTCTGCGAAGCGACCGGCGTCTACCCCGGAGCGGAGACCGACTATGCGCTGGTTTATGTGTATGAGGATCTGGATGGCGGCGCCGAGATCACCGAGATCGTCGACCTGCCGGACGCGGAGAACCCAAGCGTGCAGATCCCCAACCCCTTTGTGGATTACGCGACTCTGAAGGAAGCGATCTCCGCGGTGGGCTTTGACTTTGCCGTGCCCGAGGCCGTTGACGCTTATCCGGAAAAGGTGATCCAGGTCATGGACGGCGAGCTGATCCAGGTCATTTACCTGAACGGCGACGAGCGGCTGTTCGTCCGCAAGGCCGCCGGCAGCGACGACATCAGCGGCGATTACAACGTCTACAGCGAGTCGCAGACCGTGCAAATCGGAGATTACGAGGTGACGCTGGAGGGCGAGAACGGCAAAATCCATCTTGCAAAATGGACGAAGAACGGCTATACTTATGCTGTCATGCCGGACGCGCCGATGACGGTCAAGGCTATGACCGATCTGATTTCTCAGATCAGATAACACAGGACGGAGGCGTCGCCGATGGAACAGGCTTTGGAGCGTTTTGAAATGCGAAGGGTTTTCTCCGCCCTGTTCCATGCGGCGGCGTCCATTTCGGCGCCGGTCACACCGGTGCCGACCCGCGCAGCGATCCACGCAGAGGCTGAGCGCCTGCTGACCGTCTATGGCAACAGCATCTTCCGGCTGGCCTACTCCTATCTGCATACCCGCGAGGATGCCGAGGAGGTCGTACAGGACACGCTGCTGCAATATCTCAAGGAACAGCCCGCGTTCCGCGACGAAACACACGCAAAGGCCTGGTGTCTGCGCGTGGCAGGCAATCTGGCAAAAAACCGCCTCAAATACAACCGCGTGCGCGCGGCGGACGAACTCAACGAGGAGTTGGTCGCCGAGGAGCGCGAGGATCTCTCCTTTGTCTGGGAGGCAGTGAAGCAGCTTCCTGAGGTTTACCGCGAAGTGATCCACCTGTTTTATCAGGAGGGGTATCAGACGGCGGAGATCGCAGGAATCCTTCGCAGAAGCGAGGCGACGGTTCGCTCCCAGCTCGCTCGGGCAAGGGCGCAGCTCAAAACGGTTTTGAAGGAGGCGTATGACTTTGGCGAAGTATAACGAAGTGATGGAACGGCTGACCCTCGGCGACGCCGCCAGAGCGCGCATTCTGGAAACCGTACAGCGCGTGGATGCGACGGAACGGCGGCTGCCCGGCTGGCGGCGCTGGGCGGTGATCGCGGCGGCCTTCGCCGTGGTGCTGCTGGGCGCGCTCGCGCTGAGGCCAAAGCAGACGCGTCCTTCGACGCCGGAGACGACCGGCCTGGATGCGCAGTTGGGGTTCGTGATCGAGGAATGCGACGGTCCGGAGGCGCTTTCGGCAGCTGTTGGTTTCCCGGTCGAGGATTTCCGACTTCTTCCGATGACCTTTGACGAGATCGCCTATACCAATATCAACAACGTCATCGCTGAAGTGTCCGCCAGGCGAGGCGAGCAGATGCTGTGCTACCGAAAGTCTCTCGGAGAAGAGGACAACTCCGGTCTCTATGAGGACTATTCCCAGGTGAAAACCGTCGAAGCGCTCGGTCTTCCGGTGACGCTGAAGGGCACATCCGACGGTTTCCTGTTGGCGATCTGGCAGAAAGACGCGTATATCTGCTCCCTTGCGCTGGATGCGCCGCTTTCTGAACAAGCCCTCTGCGCGCTGGTTTCTGCGCTGCTCGGCGAATGAGCACGCGAGCAAAGATCCGGCGGCAGCCTTTTGCCCGACCCTTCCAACGGCCCGTCCGGGTTTGCTCCCGGACGAGCCGATTATTGTATGTTTTGGGGGCAAGCCGCTTTTTGTGCGTCCGCTGCTGTTCAACAGCGGAAACCGGGGTTGACGCATTTCAAATTTCGTTTGTTTTGTAATGTTTTTGTACGAAAGATGTGCTATAATAAGCTTGAAATCAAAAAGAAACGAGGGAAAACACGATGTCGGACAGCATCAGGGAACTCTACGGAGAACTCAAACAGGGGGTTTCCGCGTCGAAGGATTACGCGGAATATCTGAAGGCCCTGGGAGAACTGGATCGGGAGATGGCGGCGCTGATGGAGCCGGACGAGCACGGCTGGAAAATGCTTGACGCCCGGCGTATGGAAGCGCTTGCAAAGAAATACCGAATGGCCGGAATGCTCGCGGAAGTCTATCTTCAAAACACCAGGGACAGCAAGGACCCGGCGGAGCAGCAGCTTCGGAGCAAGGTGCGGAAGGTTTCCGAGCTGATGGCCGCCGACACCGCAGCCCTTCGGCGCTACAATCCGAAATCGGAACGGGAGCTGAAATCCCTGCCCACGGTGCTGGAGGAGGCCCGCATCCCGGTCATGGATCAGAGCAGCAAGGTCATCAAATCCGTCGGCGGGGCCCAGTCCAGCCGCTTCCCCATGACCATCATCGGGCCGGACGGCAAGCCCATGCCCGGTATGTTTACCAAGGCGGACGTCTTCGACCCCAAGGGGATGATGACCGGCCTTCTGAACGGAGCCGCCGCAAAGGCGGGCCCGGCCGGCGCGGCCCTGCTCAGCGGCTTTTTGGAGGCCTATCAGTCCTACTATACGCAAAACCCGGACGAGGCGCACCCGGTTAGCCCGGCGCCGGAGATGGTACACGCTTTCCTGCAAAGCTGCAGAAAAAACAAAAGGAACAGCATGAACACCGATATGTCCGTCGACCGGATCGCCGAAGAGATCGCAAAGGTTCGGGGCGTGACGCCTCAGGAGGTGAAGAACGCCTGCGGCAAGGACGCCCTCAAGGCCCTGGCGGCGGGCATGAAGAAAAACGCCTTCGACGTGAGCATCAAGACCGTCGAGATCGGCATGGAGGAAAAGACCCGCGTCGATCGAAAGAACGCGGGCATGAGCACCGTGGCCGAGATGCTGGGGATCGGGAACGTCGTCTGCCACGCCAGACCGATGAAGCTCAAGGGCCCCGACGGGAAGATCGTCGACGGGACCTTCATGGCCATGGCCGAGGGCGTCGATCCGGCGCATCCGGGCCGCAAGGGACATTTCGTCAGCGCCAGCGCGCTCAAGCACAGCGCGAAGGCGATGGAAAGCGTCGCGGATCTGCAGGTGTTGGATTACGTCTGCGGCAACGTGGATCGGCACGGCTACAATCTCTTCTATCAGGTCAACGACGACAATGAGTTCGTGGGCGTCCAGGGCATCGACAACGACAGCTCCTTCGGCACCTACGTCCCCCAAAGGGATCATGAGCAGTATCGGCGGTTGCCGCTGCCGAAAAACATGGGCGTGATCAGCAAAAAGACCGCGGATCGGATCCTGGCGCTGAATCCGGCGGAGCTGGCCTTCTCTCTCCGGGGCCTGATCGACGAGAAATCCATCGACGCCTGCGGAAAACGTCTGTTCGTTCTGCAAAAGATGATAGAGATCAGCCGCAAAAAACTGGATCCGAACAAGCAGGATATCGAATTTCCTTATCTCCGCGAGTTGGACGCGGAGGGCTTCGAAAGCGTCGATATGAAGGCATTGACCAAGAAGAACAACCACTTCCAAGAGATCAGCACCGTTGCAAACGCGGTCGGGGGCCGTGCGCAGGAGGCCAACGAAGACGGCAAAGAGCCCGCCGTCATCGGCTCCGCGAACCGCGCCACCGAGGCGGGCGTTACGGGCCAGATCCTGAAGGCAAAGGAGCTGCAGAAGCTGCTCTCCGACCGGACCAGCTTCTGGCGCGGAAGCTCCTCCCAGAACTACCTGGACCTGGAAAACGCCGTCAAGGACTATCTCGAGCAGCAGAAAAAGCTGCAGGCGCGCATGGCGCAGATGAAAGCCCGGGTCGCCGCGGGGGACGAGGACCCAAAGGCTCAGGTGGAGCAGTATGTGACCCGCTTCGACATGGACAAGATGAAGCAGAGTATGCGGAAGATCCAGGCTGCCGCGGAGAAATACGCCGATGAAAAAACCGCGGAGCTGCGCGCCAAGGGCAAGCGGCCGGAAGACGATTCCTACATCAAGAACCGGATCGACGCGGCCCGGCAGATTTCCGCATACGCGGCGGAGAGCCAGACGACCACGGCCGAGGAGCGGGAATCCATGGCCTCCAACGAGCGCCGCGCCCTGGAGCAGATTGCCCGGACACAAAGCGCTGCGGAGAACCGGGCCCCGCAGAACGAGCTCGTTCAAAACGAAGGTCCGATTCTCCGGAACAACGCTCCCGGCGTAAAGGTCCCGTAAATCTTTCCTTCGGAAAATACAGCAGAGACTGCTTTGCAGATCAACAATTCAATGGGAGGGTTTCATCATGAGAAAAACGTACGCGTACAATTCGATCATCATCGGCTTCCTTGTCGGAATGTTAGTGGGCGTGTCGTCGGACAGCGTCGTCCTCGCCGTGCTCGCAGGACTGGGCGTAGCGGTGGTAGGCTTTATTGTGATCCGTCTGATCGAGAACGCCATAAACGCCGGCGCGGATAAGCTCGCGGACAAGGCAACGGACGCATATCGCAGACACAAGGAACAAAAGGCGATGCAGAACGGGAGCTTCGTTCAGCAAAGCACGACGCAAATGCCCGGCGCCGCGCAGGCACAGCAGCGCACCGTGTTCCCCCAGCAGACGGCAGCCGCCGCGGAAACAGCTTCGGAGCAAATGTCTGTCTGCCCCTCCTGCGGAGCGCAGGTCCGCGCCGCCGCCCGCTTCTGCCCTTCCTGCGGAGGCGAAATGAGGCAGCCGCAGGCGCCCGCTGCGGAAAAACCGGCGGAGCAGATGACGACCTGTCCCTGTTGCGGAGCGCAGATCCGCGCTTCGGCGAACTTCTGCCCGTCCTGCGGAAGCGCCATGAAGCAGTAGGATTCGGACCCGGGAGGACAGAGTTATGTGGTGGGGAATCCTCATTGCGGCCCTCGCTGTCGGCATCGGCCTTGCAATCGGTTTGAAGCAGGCCAATCAGAAGAAGCAGCTGATCAGCGAAGGCAAGATGATCAAGCGCGATTACCGTTATGCCGAAAAGGGCGAGGAATTTACCTCAAGAGTCGGCTCTTATCAGGCGCTCGCCGACAAGATCAGCCAGATGTACAGCCCCTGCAAGATCGAGGGAAATACCTCCACGCAGGTCGTTTTCACCGGCTCCACCTACGCCGCGAGACTGTATAAGGTCAAATTTGACGCGCCCTCGGGGATCGGTATTTTCCGCTTTGAGTTCACACACTGGAAGAGCTCCGGCGGCGTGTACGAAAACGACAACGCCATGAACGTCCTGATGACCTCGGTGGAAAAGTGCTTTCTCGCGCTCGACCCCAACACCGGCGTGACGTTCTACGATCTTGATTTCAAGACGAAACATAAGGTTTTCTGAGGTGCGGACAGATGAAATTTGATTGGTTGATCTTCCTTGGGCTGATCGTAGCTGTTGCGATCGTGATGGCTGTCGTCGGCTTCATCGGCAACAAGGCGGTTGACGGCGCATCCAACGCGATGCGCTCGAAGCGGATCCAAAAGCAGCGGCAGCAGCAGCCCCAGCAGCCCCAGAGCCTTGCGGCGCGCTTCCAGCAGCCCCAGGGCCCCCAAGCCCCAGCGCCCGCGGCGCAGCCCGCTCCCGCGGCTTCGGCAAAGCCGGCCGCGCAGGCGAACTTCTGTATGCATTGCGGTCAAGCCCTGCCCGAGGGCGCGGCATTCTGCGTCTATTGCGGAACAAAAAAAGGAGCGTGTTAATGTGAAAAGGACGGTTCGTGTTGTTTCCATTCTGCTTGTCCTCTGCGCGCTGCTGGGGCTGACCGCCTGCGGCGGGGCGGCAGGCTCTCTCACCCCCACAGGCCTCCTGCCCGGGTCGGAAACCCAGGCAGCCCCGGAAAGTACCGCGGCCCCGGCTGCCGCGTATCAGCGGCCCCAGGGCGCGGACTCCGTCAAGACCCTGCTGGAAAAGAGCCTGGACTTCCTTCACAGCGACTGTGATTACAGCAAGATCGCCGACGTCCACGACCAGCAGGCCTGCGTTGCCTATGTCATGATCATTGCGCTCTACGACACCACCTTTTCCACGGAGAGCTTCACGGAGCTGACCTGGGATCAGGCCATGGAGAAAGCTGCGCTGATTCTGGGCGACGCCGAGACCCTGGAAGCCAAGGATCCGGATCTGGCCCGGCGAATCCGCGAGAAAATGCAGATCGCGGACCCCGACGAGTATCTGAACGATCTTGTGGGCAATCTCCGGGAGAGCTTCAGGAACGGAGACATTACCGAGACGCATCCGAATTACGAGAAACTGTCCCAGCTGCTGATCGACTGGGACAAGGGCTCGGATTATATCTTCGCGCACTACCCGGAGCTTTTGGAGAGCGCCCGTGAGCGCGGGATCCTCTTCAGCCTGGAGGACGCGCTGGAGCAGTTCCGCCGCTACGCCAGAGGCGAGAGCTTCAGCAACGATCTGTTTCGTTTCAACAGCCTGGAGGTCGATTATCATCCCGAAAACACAGAGCCCGGCAGAAACGGCGGCATCTTCATGTATGACATCGGCTCCTTCACGGAGGACCGCGACGTCTGGAGCATCGGAATGCTCTACTACGTAAGGGACGAGGTCTACTATCTGGTGGATTACTCCGTTTGGTGCGGATCGACCGGCGGTTGACCGCGCAGTGGATCGGGCGTGAGGCCGGCCTCATTGCGCAAATGGCGAAGGTTCCGCTGGCCGGAAAACGGCATGGAACGCGCCTGCGCCAACCATAAACACCGAAGCGTATCGGCCGTCGACCGGTACGCTTCGGTGTTTTCCTTCCGCGTTGTTTTGAGAATGCTCCCCGCTCCGGGGGAAATGCGTCCATATGGGCCAAAATGCTTTCTGAATCCGTTTTGTTTCAGCGGCTTCCACACAAGCACTTCGCCGGCTTCAATCCGGCAGGAGCTCCGACAGACGCTTTCCGTAGAAAAAGTCCCGGGTCAGGCGGTCGTATTCCGCCCACAGGGGCAGCGTCCGGCAGCCGGAGGCGCGGGGGCAGGGGGCTGCGTTCCGCTCCAGGCAGGCCACCGCGGCCAGCGAAACCTCCATCAGCTCCAGGATCTCCCCCACGCTGTATTCCTCCGGCTTCCGGGTCAGCCGGTAGCCGCCGCCCTTGCCGCCGACGCCGACGATCAGCCCGCCGCCCACCATCGTTTTCACCAGGATTTCCAGATACTTTTTTGAGATCTCCTGGCGCCGGGCGACGTCCTTCAGCGGGACTGCGGCCTCCTGCCCGTGCTCCGCCAGATCGATCATGACCCGCAGCGCGTAGCGTCCCTTGGTCGAGATCATCTGTGCGCCTCCCCTCCTGTTTTTGTCTATTATACCGCAGAAGGCATTGGGAAAGCAAGTGATTTTTTCTTATTTTACCTATTGACATAGTAGGTTAATGGTGATATAGTAATGGCAATCACCTTGCAGTGCGCAACCCATCCTATCATTGAAGAAAGAAGGACGAAATCATGGCAAATATTTATCAGGGTACCCTGGGTCTGATCGGCAGGACGCCGCTGGTGGAGGCGGTCAATCTGGAAAAAGCGCTGGGACTGGAGGCGCGCCTGCTGGTCAAGCTGGAATACTTCAATCCGGCGGGCAGCGTCAAGGACCGCATCGCCAAGGCGATGATCGAGGACGCGGAGGAAAAGGGCCTGCTCAAAGAGGGCTCCGTCATCATCGAGCCCACCTCCGGCAACACGGGCATCGGCCTGGCTTCCATTGCCGCGGCCAAGGGCTACCGGATCATCCTGACCATGCCCGAGACCATGAGCGTGGAGCGCAGAAACATTCTGAAGGCCTACGGCGCGGAGCTGGTGCTGACGGAAGGCGCCAAGGGCATGAAGGGCGCCATCGCCAAGGCTGAGGAGCTGGCCGCGGAAATCCCCGGCGGCTTCATTCCCGGTCAGTTCGTAAACCCCGCCAACCCTGCGATCCACAAGGCCACCACCGGCCCCGAGATCTGGAACGACACCGACGGGCAGGTGGACGTCTTTGTGGCGGGCGTCGGCACCGGCGGCACCGTGACCGGCACCGGCGAGTATCTGAAGGCACAGAAGCCCGAAATCCGGGTCGTTGCGGTGGAGCCCGCCTCCTCTCCGGTGCTCTCCGAGGGCCGCAGCGGCGCCCATAAGATCCAGGGCATCGGCGCGGGCTTCGTTCCCGCGGTGCTGAACACCGCCGTTTACGACGAGGTCTTCCCGGTGGAAAACGAGGACGCCTTCGCCGCGGCGAAGCTGCTGGCAAAGGCCGAGGGCGTGCTGGTGGGCATCTCCTCCGGCGCGGCCCTGCACGCGGCCATCGCGCTGGCAAAGCGGCCGGAGAATAAGGGAAAGACCGTCGTCGCCCTCCTCCCCGACAGCGGCGACCGCTACTATTCCACGCCGCTGTTCATGGAATAAACGCCGCAGAACAGACCAGATCTGCCGCGGCCTTGGTCCCGGGATTCCGGTGCCAAGGCCGCGGCTTCTCTTGCAAAGGAGAAAATTTGTGGTATAATGGAATCAAACAGGGACCTGCGGGTCCGAAAAGGAGGTTTTGCGTATGTCGATCCTCTCGCAGCTCAACAGTCCCTTTCTCTACATTGTCTGCGGAGCGATCATCCTCTTCATCGCGCTGGTCAGCCTCTTCTTCCTGATCCGGGCCTACCGGGCGGGCAAGGCCATGGGCATTGACGTGACGAAGATGAAGCGGGTCATCGCCGCCAGCGCCACCTTCACCCTGCTGCCCAGCGTGGGCATCCTGCTGGGCGTCATCGCCCTGTCGGGAAGCCTGGGCACCCCCTGGCCCTGGCTGCGGCTGTCCGTCATCGGCGCCCTGCATTATGAGACCCAGGTGGCCACCGCCGCCGCGGAGCAGGCAGGCCTGGGCAGCCTCTCCGCCTCCGCCATGACGGCCAAGGGCTTCGTCACCATCTGCCTGCAGATGAGCCTGTGCATCATGTGGGGCATGGTCTTCTCCACCCTCTTCAACAAGCGCTATCTCAAGCGTCTGGGCAGCGGCGGCGGCAGCAAAGGCGCCGGGGCCGTTGGCTTCGGCGACAGGGCCATGACCGCCATGTTCATCGGCCTGATCTGCGCCTACCTGGGCAGCTACATCGGCGGCTTCGTCTCCGGAAACGGCCGCTTCCGCTTCTCCGGCTCCTGGCTGCCCCTGGCGGTGGCCCTGGCGGCCAGCCTGGCCATGGCGGGCTTCTGCTGGCTGGCGGAAAAGAAGAAACAAGCCTGGGTGGAGAGCTTCTCCATCGCGGGCAGCATGCTGCTGGCCATGGCCTGCGCCGTGCTGCTGGGCGGGCTTTGAGAAAGGAGGCGACCCGCATGAACGAAGAAAAAACCGTCCTCGCCCCGGAAAGCGCCCCGGCCATGGACAGTGAAAAACAGGCGATCTTTGCGGCCTACAACAGGGGTACCCATCTCTTTGGCCGCATCGCCAGCGTCATCACCCTGGTGCTGCTGCTGGGTGTGCCCTTTGTGATCGGCGGTTATCTGGGCACTTCCCCGGATCTGAAGGCCACGGGCAGCGGCTTCCTGGCCATCGGCCTGGTCTGGTTCGTCAGCTGTATCGCCGAGTGGCTGGTCTATACCCCCATGCTGGGGGCCGGCGGCGGCTATCTGGCCTTCATCACCGGCAACCTGATCAACATGAAGATCCCCTGCGCCGTCAACGCCCGGGACATCGTGGGCGTCAAGGCGGGCACCCCGGAGAACGAGATCATCTCCACCCTCTCCATCGCCACCTCCTCCCTGGTGACCATCCTGGTCCTTGCCCTGGGCGTGGCCCTTCTGATCCCCCTGCAGCCCCTGCTCCAATCCCCGGCCCTGGCGCCGGCCTTCGACAACGTGGTGCCCGCCCTCTTCGGGGCCATGGCCTACAAGTATTTCCGCCGGAATCTGGACATCGCGGCCCTGCCCCTGCTGGTGATGAGCCTGCTCTTCATCCTGGTCCCGGGCCTGATCTCCTCCACCAGCTTTATGATCCTGCCCAGCGGCGCCCTGGCCATCGGCCTGGCCTGGCTGAAATACAAAAAGGCGGGAGGAACTCAGAAATGATGTGGATCGTTTGGGTCCTGACGGGGCTTCTGGGTCTGCTGGTCCTCTTGCTGCTGATCGCCGTGGTCCGGACCCTGCTGGCGGGGCATAAGGTCTCAACCTATAAACCTGCCCCGGACCCGGAGCGGGCGGAGCGCTATGCCGAAGCCCTGGCCCGCATGGTGCGCTGTGAGACCGTCTCGGTCCCCGGGGAGGACCAGCGGGAGAAATTTCTGGGCTTTCACCGGCTGCTGGCGGAGCTCTTCCCCCGGGTCCACGCCAGGCTGGAGAAGACCGAGATCGACGGGAACCTGCTGTTTTACTGGAAGGGCCAAAGCAGCGAAAAGCCCGTTGTGCTCATGAGCCACCAGGACGTGGTCCCCGCCGAGGGAGACTGGACCCACGGGCCCTTTTCCGGCGACATCGAGGACGGCAAGGTCTGGGGCCGGGGCAGCTCCGATACGAAGTGCTCCGTTTTCGCCTTCTTTGAGGCGGTGGAGGAGCTGCTGGCGGAGGGCTTCGTTCCGCCCCAGGACGTCTACCTCTCCTCCTCCTGCACGGAGGAATGGGCAGGGCCCGGCTGCCGGAAGCTGGTGGACGAGCTCAAGCGTCGGGGCGTGAAGCCCTGGCTGGTCTGCGACGAGGGCGGCGGCATCATCACCGACCCCATCGCCGGGATCCCCGGCAGCTTCGCCATGATGGGCGTCTTTGAAAAGGGCAAGGCGGACGTGAAGTTCACCGCCCGCTCCTCGGGCGGCCACGCCAGCGCGCCCCCCGCCCACAGCCCCATTGCCCGGCTGGCCGCCTTTGTGGACCGGGTGGAGCGGCGCTCCCCCTTCAAAAAACAATTCGAGCCGGAGGTCCGGGCCATGTTCACCCGGCTTTCCCCCTACGGGGGCTTCGGTCTGCGGCTGCTCTTCGGCAACATCTGGCTCTTCGGCCCCCTGCTGAAGCTGGTGATGCCCAAGCTCTCCGCCCAGGCGGGAGCCCTGCTGAAAACGACAATCGCCTTCACCATGCAGTCCGGCTCCGACGCCTGCAACGTCCTGCCCCAGGCGGCCGACCTCTGGGCCAACATGCGCTTCATTCCCCACCAGGGCATGGAGGAAAGCCTGGACATCATTCGGAAGCTGGCGAGCAAATACGGTCTCGAGACGGAGGTCCGGGCGGCCAGCGACTACACCGCGGCCACGGATATCCACGGCGAGGCCTGGCGGTATGTCACCCGCATCGTGGAGCAGAGCTTCCCCGGCCTGCCCGCCTGTCCCTATGTGATGACCGGGGCCACCGACGCCCGCTTCTACCAGGCCATCTGCGACAACGTGATCCGCTTTGCGCCGGTGATCTACGGGCCGGAGCAGATGCAGGGCATGCACGGGGTCAACGAGAACATCGAATACAACTGTCTGCCCGGAGCCGTGGACTTCTACAAGAACCTGATCCGGGGGCTTTCCTGAGCTGCTGACTCATCGATTCCGGAAAAATCCGCGCCGGATTCCAACCTGAACGCCCCTTCGTCCGTCTTATCTGCAGAGGGAGGGATGCGTATGTACGGAAGGGATCCGATCCGGGAGCTGTATCACCGCTGGCTGGACGCATTGTTTCCGCTGCCGCCCTCCGTCGAGGGGATCCTGGCCCGTTTGCCCTCCCAACAGGAGCGGCGATGCCCGGATCGCACACCGGAACAACGCGGCCCCTTAGGCGCCGCGACACATGAGGAGGAGCGCGTATGAAACACAAGAAGCAACTGACGGAGGCGGAGCTGGTCCGCTCCGCGAAGTCGGGAGACCGGGAGGCCATGGCCGCCATCTACGAAGCCACTTACCCGGAGCTTTGGCGCACAGTCCGCGCCATGGTCAAAAACGGGGAGGACGTCAACGACATCCTCCAGGACAGCTATCTGAAGGCCTTCTCCAAGCTGGAGCTCCTGGAGGACGAGGCCGCCCTGCGGCCCTGGCTGCGCCAAATCGCCGCAAACACCGCCCGGGATCAGCTGAGACGATCCAAGCCCCTGCTCTTCTCCGAGCTGACAGAGGAAGAAGCGGCTCCCCTCCCCGAGCTCCCGGAGCAGGACGAAAGAGCCCTCCCGGAGCAGGCGCTGGAGCAGAAGGAGCGGGCCCGACTGGTCCGGGAGCTGTTGGAAGCTCTCAGCGATGGCCAGCGTCTGATTCTGGGCCTGTACTACTACGAGGATCTGTCGGTCCGGCAGATCGCCGAGACCCTGGAAATCTCTGAGAACACCGTCAAGAGCCAGCTCTGGGCCGGACGAAAACGGATCGAGAGCCGCGTCCGGGAGCTGGAACGGCAGGGATTTTCTCTCGGCGGGCTGGCGTCGCAGGCCCTTTTCCGGCGCCTGCTGCAGGAGGAGCTGGGGCAGGCTCCGGCGCATGTCCCGGCGCAGACCCCGCTTGCCATTGCTGCCGAAGGCGCCTCAGCCTTAAAGGGCGGAACCGTCCACGCAGTGAGCGCCGCCAGCCATATTCTGCAGCGGGTCCTGGCCGCCGGTGCGGCCGCTCTGCTGCTGAGCGGCGTGGGCTGGGGCGTTTTCCGGCTGGCCCAGCGCCGGGATCCCGGCCCCGGCCCCGCTCCCTCCCAAGCCGCCGAGACCCAAAGCGAGATCCCGCCGGAGCCCACGGAGCCCGCAAGCGCCCGGCCCCGGGGCGTGATCACAGAGGACCGCTATCAAAACGAGTTTTTCGGTCTGCGCTATACGCTGCCGGAGGGCTGCGCCTTCCGGGATCCGGCGGAGCTGGCGGAAGCCGGAGACCAGCTGGATCTTGAGGTCTATGACCAGGAGCAGCCCCAGGACTGGGTCCTGCGGATAGAGATCCGGGAGCTGCGGGCTGATCCCGATGTCGGGAGCGCCGCGGACTATTTTGCCGCCGACGAGGCGCAGACCCGCGCCGATCTGCAAGCGCAGCTGATTGCCCTGCGGGCCTATGAGCCCGGGCGGCGGATCCTGGACGGTCGGGCCTGCGACAGCGTGGAGCTGCAGATGGCGGACGGCGCGATCTACTATTTCGGCACCATGACGGGCGTTCTGCGAGCGCCCTGGATCGCGGTGATCTCAGCCCGGGGCCGCAGCCCTTCCGCGCCGAAGCAGCTGTTGGACCGCTTCAGCTGGCTGGAGCCCCGGGAACTGCTGCCCATCCCGGCCATGAACGCCCGGGTCGGGAGCCCCATACTGGAGGAGGCCTGTGAACTGGTCCCGGCCCCGACTGACAGCGGCAGCCGGACGCTCAGCGTCAACTATACGGACATGGAGCAGGGCATTGACGTCACGCGGCGTTATGACCTGGCGGACACGACGCCCGGGGAGACCGAGCCGGAGATCCGCCTGCTCCGGGACTGCGGGCTGTGGAGCAGCCTGTCCTGGCAATCGGAGCCGGTGACAGACGCCGCTGACCGGGAATTCCTGCTCTCCATTCTACGGGATACGGAATTTTCACCGACGGAAGAGGAAACGCATGGTGATTACACTCTCTGGCTCGTCATCGGAGAGGAGCGCTGCGGGATCTTCCCGGACGACACCGTGGTCTGTGACCGTGGCACGGGCCGCTGCGATTATCTTCGGGCCAGCGCCATTGCCTGGAAATATGCCAATCGCAGCGAGATCGGTCAGGATGGGATCTCCCTGGAGCTGAGGGGTCTATCCGCGCTTTCATTCATGGCGGATGACGGCAGCGTCCAGATCCGCCGCCCGGATCCCGCCTGCTATAAGCTCTGCCTTTCCGCCCCTGAGCTGCACCTGGACCTGGACCTGGAGGCCGCGCAGCAGCTTCTGTCCCACATCCTCGGGCAGCGGGACGGCCTGGAGCTCTCCCTGCTGCCAACGCCCTTTGATTGGTTCCCGACGGGCACGCCCATCTGCATGACGGAGTATTTGACCGAAGAGAACAGCGGCTTCCCGCGGGGAACCCTGCGGCTCTGGCTCTATCCCGACGGGACCCTGGCCTGCTTGTCGAAGCAGAGCTACTTTTACAACGTCAATCTCTGGCAGCTGGAAACCATAACGCCGGACTGGTCCAGGCTCTGCGTGATCCGCAACGCCTTCGACTGGAACGAGCTGATTGCGGCGCTGGAGTGTTATTCCGATTCCTGATTCAAAACCACAGCGCGGGAGGAGAACAAACATGAAGCAATACAAAGTCGGCGTGATCGGCCTGGGCTGCCGGGGCGCCTGGTGGGTGGAGGAGCTGCTCTCCGATCTGGCCTATGTGGAAATCACCGGGCTCTGCGACCTCTATGCGGACCGGATCGAGGCGGCGAAGGAGGCCCTGGTCAAAAAGGGCCGCCCCGCGCCCGCGGTGCTGACCGCGGATTACAAAGCCCTGATCGACGCGCCGGAGGTGGAGCTGGTGCTGGTCTTCTCCGCCTGGGCCAACCATGTGGAGGCCGCCCTGCGGGCCATGTGGGCCGGAAAGCCCGTGGCCGTCGAGGTGGGCGGCGCGTACAGCCTGGAGGAATGCTGGGCCCTGGTAAAGACCCAGGAGCAGAGCGGCACGCCCTTCATGCTGCTGGAAAACTGCTGCTACGGGGAGTATGAGCTGATGGCCCTGAACATGGTGCGCCATGGGCTCTTCGGCGACGTGGTACACTGCGACGGCGGCTATCTCCACGACCTGCGGGACGAGGTCAGCCGGGGCAACGAAAACCGCCACTACCGCTTCCGCGAATACCTGACGGCGAACCGCGAAAACTACCCCACCCACGAGATCGGTCCCATCGCAAAGATCATGAAAATCAACCGGGGCAACCGCTTCGTCTCCCTGGTCTCCGCGGCCTCCCGGGCCGCGGGGCTTCACGCCTACATCCTGGACCACGAGGATCTGCGGGAGCAGTACGCGGACACGGTCTTCCGCCAGGGCGACATCGTAAAGACCCTGATCAGCTGCGCCGACGGCTCCACCGTGGCCATCACCCTGGACACCACCCTGCCCCGCTATTACAGCCGGGGGCTCTGCGTCCGGGGCACCAAGGGCTTCTACGAGGAGGCCACCCAGTCCGTTTTTCTGGACGGGCAGGACTACGGCATGGCGGAGTGGAACTGGGCGCCTCAGTTCGGCAACCGGAAGGACTACCTCCGGCAGTGGGAGCACCCCATCTGGAAGCGCTACAAGGGCGACGGGGTGAAGGAAAAGGGCCACGGAGGCATGGACTTCCTGGTGATGGACGCCTTCTTCGAGGCCCTGGACAAGGGCCTTCCCATGCCCGTCGACGTCTATGACGCGGCGGCCTGGATGGCGATCTCCGCCCTGAGCGCCCAATCCATCGCCGCAGGCTCCGTGTCCCTCCCCTTCCCGGATTTTACCGAGGGCCGCTGGGAGCACCCGGAACCGGAGCCGGATTGGAAATACCGGATGGAGCCATAGGAAGCGGATCGGATGCAAAGAAAGGCGGTGCACTGCATGAAACAGATACGGATCTACGGGACCCTGGGCCCGGCCTGCGCGGACGCGGACACCTTGGAGCGGATGTTCCGGGCGGGCATGACCGGCCTGCGGCTGAATCTGTCCCACACGACGCTGGAGGCCGCCGGGCCCATGATCGAAACCTGTCACCGGGCCGCCCGGGCCTGCGGGGCCGCGCCGGAGCTGCTGATCGACATGCAGGGCCCGGAGCTGCGGCTGGGGGTCCTGGCCACGCCGCTTCCCTTGGAGACCGGCGCTGAGGTCTTCTTCGACAGTCTCCCCTTCCCCGAGGAAGTCAATGGCGCTCTGACGGACTGGCCCCGGGGCCAGGAGCTCCTGCTGGACGACGGAAAGCTGCTGCTGCGCGTCGAGGGGCCGGGGCTGCTGCGGGTGCTCCGGGGCGGAGTGCTGGAGAGCCGCAAGAGCGTGGCCCTGCCGGGCCGCGTGATCCATACCCCCGCCGTAACGGAGACCGACCGGCGCAATCTGGCCCGGGCCCGGGATTTCGGCGTGACGGCGGTGATGCAGCCCTTTGTGCGGGGTCCGGAGGATCTGATGGAAGTACGGGACGCCCTGAAACAGGCGGGCTGTCCGGAGCTCCGGCTGCTGGCGAAGATCGAAAATTTGGAGGGCGTCCGGGCTTTGGAGACCATCCTCCCCTGCTGCGACGAGATCGTGATCGCCCGGGGAGACCTGGGGAACGCGGTGCCCCTCTGGGATCTGCCGGGGGTCCAGAAGCGGATCGCCGCCGCCTGCCGCCGGGCGGGTCGGGAGTTCATGGTAGTGACCCAGATGCTGGATTCCATGACCCATCGGCCCATTCCCACCCGGGCGGAAGTCAGCGATATCTTCAACGCCGTGCTGGACGGGGCCGCCTCCGTCATGGTGACCGGAGAGACGGCCTCCGGCGAATACCCTGTGGAGACCATCCGCTATCTGTGCAAAACCGTCCGGGCGGCGGAAGCCTTTTCCTGTCAGGCGTCGGACGGATGACGCAAAGAACCGGCAGGGGAACGAAGCGACGTTCCCCTGCCGGTCCAGACTGTCAAAAAAGACCGTAACCGTCAAAATCAAGCTTCCGTATTTGAACCCCGCGATTCCTGTTTCATTCCGCAAAGGGGCTGCGATCTTCTGTGCTGTTTGCGCAGAACCGGCTTGCTTCGCAAGGATTTTGACTTA
>JAFWPP010000064.1:0-9539 GCA_017509485.1 Oscillospiraceae bacterium
CCCCGGGAGGCTGGCGGCGCAGGGTGGCGCACACTGTGCGCCGCTACAGGCGGGGCGGCTGCCTGTCGACCCGCATCCGCCGTCTCCGGTTACCTGTTCCCTCCCGGATATACTGTGTTCCGAACTTTTTTGACACGCTGAGACGGCCTTTCCCAAGCCCGGGAAAGGCCGTCTCTGTGGTTTTCAAAAAGGGGCGGGCCGATGGGGGGCGGCCCTGCGGGTCAATAGGGCAGCAGGGGGGCGGAGCCGTCGTCGGCGGATTCCTCGATGGCCCGGACCTCGGCGTCGTAGGAATAGCTGTCACTGACGTGGACGGTCAGGACGTCGCCCACCCTCGCGCCCAGGACGGCCTTGCCCAGGGGACTCTCCAGGGAGATCAGGCCCTCGCTGGGATTGGTGCGGACGGTGGAGACCACCTGGATGATCATTTCCTCCTCGTCCTCGGGGAGCCAGAGGGTGACCCGGTCGTAGAGCTTGGCGCCGCCGGGGCGGCCCCGGTCCTCGTCGATGATCTTCGCGGTTTTGATCATGTTTTCCAGGTAGCGCATCCGGGAGTCGTTCTTCCGCTGGGCGTCCTTGGCGGCCTTGTACTCGTAGTTTTCGCTGAGGTCGCCGAAGGCGCGGGTCCGCTTGACCTCCTCCATGATGGCGGGGCGGATGTTCAGCCGGCGGTCCTCCAGCTCCTTTTCCATCAGGGCGATATCCTGCTTGGTCAGCTTGTCATGCATGGACGGGTTCTCCTGTTCTGGCGTAGCGCTTGGTCATTTCCAGGATCTCGGCGGCCAGCTTCTTGTCGGGCAGCTCCTTGAGCCGCCAGCTCCAGTTGGAGGTGCTCAGCTCGCCGGGGGCGTTCATCCGGGCTTCGGCGCCCAGCTCCAGCCAGTCCTGCATCTGAGCGACGAAGAGCTTGGACACAGAGCCCATGCCGGAGCGCAGGAAGCCGCGGATGTAGCCCTCCTCCTTGGTCAGCGCCAGGTACTTGACGGCCTTTTCCACGATCTCCTCGTCCTCCTCGTCCAGCCATTGGGCCAGGGTATAGTTGTCGTGGGTGCCGATGTAGCAGACGGAATTCTGGGTGTGGTTGTGGGGCAGATAGTCGCCGTTGTCGCCGTAGAAGGCGAATTCCAGCACCTTCATGCCGGGGAAGCCGGAGTCCCGCAGCAGCTGCTCCACCTCGGGCGTCTGGTAACCCAGATCCTCCGCGATGAAGTCCACCTCGGGGACGCCCTCCCGCAGGGCCTTCACCAGCTTCATGCCGGGACCCTTGACCCACTTGCCGTTGCGGGCGGTCTCCTCGCCGAAGGGCACGCTCCAGTAGCTCTCCAGGCCGCGGAAGTGGTCGATGCGGATCACGTCGAAGAAACGGGCGGAGGCCCGGACCCGCTTGATCCACCAGCTGAAATTGTCCGCCTCGTGCTTGGGCCAGTCATAGAGGGGGTTGCCCCAGAGCTGGCCGTCCTCGGTGAAGCCGTCGGGCGGGCAGCCCGCCACGCCGATGGGCGCGCAGGACGCGTCCAGCTGGAAGAGCTCGGGATTCAGCCACACGTCGCAGGAGTCCAGGGTCACATAGATGGGGATGTCGCCGATGATCTTGATGCCGTTCTTCTTCGCGTAGGCGAAGAATTTATCCCACTGCTCGTTGAAAAGATACTGGGTAAAGGCGAAGCAGGCGATGTCCTCCTTCAGCTCCTCACGGCAGCGCTTCAGGGCGACGGGATCCCGGCGGGCGGTCTTTTCCGGCCACTGGTTCCAGGGCAGACCGCCGAACTTCTGCTTGAGGGCCATGAAGAGCGCGTAATCCTCCACCCAGGGATTGGCCGCCCGGAAGGCGGCGAATTCCGCTTTCCGCAGCTCCCGGCCCCGGCGGTAGGCCCGCTCCAGCAGGGGCAGGCGGTAGTGGTACATGGCCGCGTAGTCCACCCGACCCGGCTTCCCCCAGAAGCAGCCCTCCAGATCCTCAGGCTCCAGGAGACCCTCCTTCAGCAGGGTGTCGATGTCCACGAAATAGGGGTTGCCCGCATAGACGGAGCAGCTCTGATAGGGGCTGTCGCCGTAGCTGGTGGGGCCGATGGGAAGGACCTGCCAATAGCGCTGGCCCGCGGCCTTCAGAAAGTCGATGAACCGATAGGCCTCCTGACCCAGGGTGCCGATGCCGTACTTGGTGGGCAGGGAGGAGATGTGCAACAGAATACCGCTTTCTCGTTTCATGCGATCTCACCTCGTAATAATAGTATGGGGATCTCTCCTTATTATAACAACAATCAACACGAAAGGCAAGAGCGAATCAAAAAAATCGGGATTTGGCGATATGAATGTAGCGCGGGCAATCTGCCCGCAATATTGATAAGCTCCCACCGTAGGGGCCGATGCCCACATCGGCCCTTTCCCCGGACGACACGGAGGGCCGATGTGGGCATCGGCCCCTACGGGTCGCTCTTCGCAAAGCCTCCCCCCAAGGGGAAGGCATCCCGCCAAATCCGAATTTGCGCGCAAAAACACTTGACAGACGCGCCGCGCTGTGTTATACTTGCCTGCGAAAAGTCTGAAGGCGGGAGAGAGAGGCCGAAAGACCGCTCACAACGCTGATACGTACCCGTCCGACGACAGGGTACGTTTTTTCTTTTTGCCCCCGCAGGGACAGCGCTCTGCCGTCCGCTCCCCCGCAATCCCCAAAAACCTCCACACGGAAAGAAAGAGAGGAACTCCCATGAAGCTCATTTACGGAATCAAGGACAAACCCAAGTTTTCTCAGCGCATCGTCTTTGCCTTCCAGCAGGTGCTGGCGATCATGGCCGCCACCCTGGCCGTTCCCGCGGTAATCAACGAAGCCACCGGTTCCGCGATGGACCCCGCCGCCGCCCTCTGCGGCGCTGGCCTCGGCACCATCGTCTATCTGCTCTTTACCCGCTCCAAGAGCCCCGTCTTCCTGGGCTCCTCCTTCGCCTTCATCGGCTCCATGTGCGCGGCCTTCGGCGGCGCCGCGACCATGGCCCTGGGCTATCTGGGCCTGATCCTCGGCGCTGTGCTGGCGGGACTTGTCTATGTGATCCTGGCGATCTTTGCCAGGACCCTGGGCACCGACTGGCTCAATAAGCTGATGCCCCCCGTGGTCATCGGCCCCACCGTGGCCATCATCGGTCTCTCCCTGGCCCCCAACGCCATCGCGGATCTGCTGAAGAGCGGCGTCCACGAGCAGGTCATGCAATATTCCATCGAGCTCCGGAGCGGCATCCCCCACATTGTTGAGAGCCTGGTGGACACCGCCACCGGCTCCGTCCATGTCTGTCTGGTCTGCGGCCTGGTCACCCTGCTGACCACGGTGCTCTTCGCCACCTACGGCAAGAAGATGTCCCGGCTGATCCCCTTCATCCTGGGCATCCTGGCGGGTTATCTCTGCACCTGTATCTTCTACGTCATCGGCAATATCACCGGCAACGACATGCTGAAGGTCATCAGCTTCCAGCCCTTTGCGGACTGCTTCTCCACGGTAAGTCTGGCCTCCTTCGTCTCCGTCCCCCGCTTCACCTTCCTTCAGGCCAAGGGCGCCTTCTCCGAGCTGAACTTCGGCTACTTTATCACCCTGCTGACGGCCTATGTGCCCGTGGCCTTCGTGGTCTTCGCTGAGCACATTGCCGACCATAAGAACCTCTCCTCCATCGTGGAAAAGGATCTGCTGAAGGAGCCGGGCCTGCACCGGACCCTGCTGGGCGACGGCGTGGGCTCCATGGCCGGCGCGGTCTTTGGCGGCTGCCCCAACACCACCTACGGCGAGTCCATCGGCTGCGTGGCCATCACCGGCAACGCCTCCATCATCACCATCTGGTACGCGGCGGTGCTTTGCATCCTGATCTCCTTCCTGTCCCCCTTCATCGCCTTCCTGGAGTCCATCCCCTCCTGTGTTATGGGCGGCGTCTGCATCGCCCTCTACGGCTTCATCGCCGTCTCCGGCCTGAAGATGCTCCAGAACGTGGACCTGAACGAGAACCGGAACCTCTTCACCGCCTCCGTGATCCTGATCACCGGCGTGGGCGGCCTGATCGTCAAGGTCGGCGCCGTGGAGATCCGCACCGTGGCCTGCGCCCTGATCCTGGGCATCCTGGTCAACAAGCTGCTGAGCAGAAAGAAGCAGGTGTAAGCCGCGCCTGTCACACAAAACGCCTTCCGCGTCAGACGCGGGGGGCGTTTTTGCGTGAAAAAAACTGTTGTGAAATCTTCCCCCAGGTGCTATAATGAAACAAAAAAACAATATGGATGTGTGTTATTGTGAAGTTTGGAGCCTGGAAGGTATCGTCCTTCGATGCCGGGCAGGTGCGGGAGCTGGAGCAGGCGGGCTATGGGGCTCTCTGCGCCCGGATCCTGTCGGCGCGGGGCTATGGGGACGCGGCGGCGGCGCGGGAGTATCTCCGCGGCGACGCGCCCCTGAATTCTCCGTTCCTCATGAAGGACATGAAAACCGCCGCGGACCGGGTGCGCCTGGCCGTGGCAAGAAGAGAACACATCGCCGTCTTCGGCGACTACGACGTGGACGGCATCACCTCCACCGCCCTGCTGACGGAGTTTCTGCGCGGCATGGGCGGGCGGGTCACGCCCTATATCCCGGCCCGGCTGGAGGAGGGCTACGGTCTCAACGAGCTGGCCATCCGCTGGCTGTATAAGCGGCAGGTGAACCTGATCGTCACCGTGGACTGCGGCATCACTGCCAACGCAGAGGCGGAGCTCTGCAAAAAGCTGGGCATGGATCTGGTGATCACCGACCACCACGAGTGCAAGGACGAGCTGCCCCGGGCTGCGGCGGTGGTGGACCCCCACCGGCCCGACTGCGGCTATCCCCACACGGACCTGTCCGGCGTGGGCGTGGCCTTCCAGCTGGCCTCCGCCATCTCCGGCAATCAGGCCGGGCTGCTGGAGCGCTTCGCCGACCTGCTCTGTCTGGGCCTGGTGGCGGACGTGATGCCCCTGCGGGGCGAGGTGCGGACCATGGTGGTTAAGGGCCTCAACGCCCTGAGCCGCCCCCTGCGCCCCGGCATCGCCGCGCTGATGGAGGAATGCGGCTGCCTGGGCGGCCCCGTCACCACCTCCACCGTGGGCTATCTGCTGGCACCCAGGATCAACGCCGCCGGCCGCATGGGCCAGGTGGAGCAGGCCTTGGAGCTCTTTATGACCCGGGACCCCGAGCGGGGCAAGGTTCTGGCGGAGAGTCTCTGCCGCCTCAACCGGGAGCGGCAGCGGGTGGAGGCCGGCATCTACCAGGAGGCCGTGGCCATGCTGGGCCCGGACGCCCATCCCCACGCCATCGTCCTGGCCGGGGAGACCTGGCACCAAGGCGTGGTGGGCATCGTGGCCTCCCGCCTGTCGGAGGAGTACAACTGTCCCGCCTTCCTGATCTGCATGGACAAGGACCGGGGCAAGGCCTCCTCCCGGAGCTACGGCGGCTTCAATCTCTTTGCCGCCCTGACCCGGCTCTCGGATCTGCTGGAGAGCTTCGGCGGCCATGAGCTGGCGGCGGGCTTCACCATCCGCCGGGATCAGATCGACGCCTTCCGCACCGCGGTCACGGCCCTGGCGGAGCAGTTCCAGGCCTCCGGCCAGGCGGACAGCGCCCTGGCGGTGGACTGCGCGGTGGATTCCTCCCTGCTGACCCAGGAGAACATCCAGGACCTGGCCCAGCTGGAGCCCTGCGGCACCGGCTGCCCCATCCCCGTGCTCTGCGTGGAGGACGCCGTGGTGACCCAGCTCTCCGAGGTCGGGGGCGGCAAGCATCTGCGGCTGACGATCCGCTGCAAAAACGGCCAGAGCCTGGCGGCCATCTTCTTCTCCCAGACGGCGCAGCGCATCGGCGTGGCCGTGGGCGACGCCGTGGACCTGGCCTTCACCCCCCAGATCAACGAGTTCAGGGGCACCCGCACGGTACAGCTTAATGTGGTGGATCTGCGGCTCAGCCGTCAGCTCCGAACCCAGACCGAGCGGGAGCGGGACCTGTATGGCCGCTTCACCCGCCGGGAACCCCTGAGCCCCGACGAGGCGGGGCAGCTGCTGCCCAACCGGGGAGAATTCGTGGCGGTCTGGCGCTATCTCATTGCCAACAGCCGGGAGGACCGGCTGCAGGAGAACTTCGCCTGCATGAGCCGCAAGATCATCCGCACCGCGGCCAAGACCCTGACCCTCAGCAAGACCCGGATCTGCCTGGACGTCTTCGCCGAGCAGGGCCTCATCGACCTGGACCCCAACCCCCGCTGCTGCCGCATCCGCATCACCACCGACGGCAGCAAGGTGGACCTGGACCAGAGCGCAATCGTCAAAGCCCTGCGGGCCGCCAAGAGCGGCAGCCGCCGGTAGGGAGGCCTGACCCCAGGCCGCCGTTTCCCCCGCCCGGGACGAATTGAAAATTGAGAATTGAGAATTGAAAATTGTGGTATCGTTCAAATTGCCATTTGAACGATAATCCATGATTTGCGCTCGTTTCGATGATTTTCAATTCCATTTTGCAGATGGCAATCTGCAAAACTCCGACAATTCTCAATTCTTACTTCTGAATTCTTAATTATCGAAAGGAGGCCGCTGTGATGGAGACCTTCGAGCAACACTATAACGCCATGATGGAGGCCATCCGGACCTATGTGCCCAACACGGATCTGGATCAGGTGGAGCGGGCGGTCCAATACGCCACCGAGAAGCACAAGGACCAGAAGCGCAAGGACGGCTCCCCCTATATCATCCATCCCCTGGCGGTGGCGGAGATCGTGGCCGAGATCGGCCTGGACACCGACGCCATCGTGGCGGCCCTGCTCCACGACTGCATCGAGGACACCTCCGCCTCCTTCGACGAGATTTCCAGGATTTTCGGCAAAACCGTGGCCGAGCTGGTGGAGGGCGTCACCAAGCTGACCCGGGTGGAGTTCTCCACCCTGGAGGAGCAGCAGGTGGAGAACCTGCGCAAGATGTTCATGGCCATGTCCAAGGACATCCGGGTGGTGCTGATCAAGATCTGCGACCGGCTCCACAACCAGCGGACCATGGAATACCAGAGCAAGCCCAAGCAGGTCTCCAAGTCCATGGAGACCATGGACATCTACGCTCCCCTGGCCCACCGCCTGGGCATGCAGAAGATCAAATGGGAGCTGGAGGACAGCGCCCTGCAATACCTGGACCCCGAGGGCTACAAGGAACTGGTGGACTATCTGGATGCCCACCACGACGAGGCCGAGGCCTTCATGCAGGAAATCCGGGAGAAGATCTCCGCCCGGCTGGAAGCCGTGGGCATCTCCTGCGAGATCACCAGCCGGATCAAGCACGTCTACTCCATCTACCGGAAGATGAAGGAGCAGAACAAGTCCCTGGACGAGCTCTACGACCTCTACGCCTTCCGGGTCATCGTGGACAGCATCTCCGACTGCTACAACGTCCTGGGCCACATCCATGAGATGTTCAAGCTGGTGCCGGGCCGCTTCAAGGACTATATCTCCACCCCCAAGCCCAACAACTACCAGAGCCTCCACACCACCGTCATCGGCGACGAGGGCATCCCCTTCGAGGTGCAGATCCGCACCAAGGAGATGCACGAGATCGCGGAGAACGGCATCGCGGCCCACTGGAAGTACAAGGAGGGCATCGGAGCGGGAGAAGGCAAGGAATTCGACTGGATCCGCAGGCTCCTGGAGGACCAGCAGGAGACCGACGCCGAGGACTACATCCACAGCCTCAAGGTGGACATGTTCGACGACGAGGTGTTCGTCTTCTCGCCCCGGGGCAAGGTCATTTCCCTGCCCGCCGGCTCCACGCCCATCGACTTCGCCTACGCCATCCACTCCGGCGTGGGCAACACCATGATCGGCGCGAAGGTCAACAACCGCATCGCCGGCTACGACGTGAAGCTCCACAACGGCGACATCGTGGAGATCCTCACCTCCAAATCCGCCAAGGGCCCCTCCCGGGACTGGCTCAACATCTGCAAATCCAACCAGGCCCGGTCCAAGATCAAGCAGTGGTTCAAGCGGGAGAAGCGGGAGGAGAATATCGCCCGGGGCAAGACCAGCTTTGAGGGCGAGCTCCGCCGGATCAACATCTCCCCGACCCTGCTCCAGGACCCGGAGCTGCAACCCCTGCTGCTGCGGAAGCTCTCCTTCGACTCTCTGGACGATATGTACGCCGCCATCGGCTACGGCGGCATCACCTCCATCAAGGCCATGGGCAAGATCCGGGAGGATCTGCTGAAGGCCAGCCGCGCCCCCGCGGCGCCCAAGGAGACCAAGGTTCTGGAGATCGCCCAGCCGGTCCAGCAGGACCGGCACGGAAACTCCGGCGTTATCGTGGAGGACATCGATTCCTGCATGATCAAGTTCTCCCGCTGCTGCACCCCGGTTCCCGGGGACGACATCGTGGGCTTCATCACCAAGGGCTACGGCGTCTCCATCCACCGGCGGGACTGCCCCAACGCCCGGGCCGCCAACAATCCGGACATGGCCGCCCGCTGGGTCAACGTCTCCTGGGTCACCAGCGGCGAAAAGCCCTTTGCCACCACCCTGGAGGTCCTGTCCCAGGACCGGGACGGCCTGCTCCTGGACGTGTCCTCCGCCCTCACCACCCAGCAGATCCGCATGAAGGAGATCAACGGCAAGGAGCTCCCCGGCGGCCGCTGCCAGTTCACCGTCACCTTCGAGGTCAAGGGCCTGGAGCAGCTCACCAACGTCATGAACCGCCTGCGGAGCATCGAGGGCGTCGTGGAGGTCAAGCGCGGGCAGAATTAGGGATCCGGAAGTAAGGATTAGAGTGCTGGAAGGGGAAAGGTACACTCATAGAGTGCCCGCCCGCCTGCGGTACCACCCCCCGACGACCACCCACACCGTAGGGGCGCTCACCGAGCGCCCGCCCGCATCACCACCCTCCGACGACCACCCACGCCGTAGGGGCTGCTCTTACCCGCAGGGTGAGCAGCCCGCCCCGCCGCAGGCGGGGAACGACAGCCGACCGCACCGTAGGGGCGCTCACTGAGCGCCCGCCCGCGTCACCACCCTCCGACCACCGCCAACACCGTAGGGGCGGCCATCGGCTGCCAGCCCGAGGCAGAAACCCTCCGATTTTGTCATTCTGCCTTGCCCTGAGCGTAGTCGAAGGGGCAGCGAAGAATCCGTCTCCTCTTTGCGTTTCGATCATCGCCTGCATTGCGTTTTATAGCAGGCCGGCATGCCCGCCCGAGGCAGAAACCCTCCGATTTTGTCATTCTGCCTTGCCCTGAGCGTAGTCGAAGGGGCAGCGAAGAATCCGCCTCCTCTTTGCGCTTCGATCATCGCCTGCGTTGCGTTTTATGGCAGGCCGGCATGCCTGCCCGAGGCAGAAACACTCCGGATCTGTCATTCTGCCTTGCCCTGAGCGTAGTCGAAGGGGCAGCGAAGAATCCGCCTCCTCTTTGCGCTTCGATCATCGCCTGCGTTGCGTTTTATAGCAGGCCGGCATGCCTGCCGGCGGCCTGACTTTCTGATTGCGCAGAAAGTCAGCAAAGACGCACCGGGGAGAGGGAAGATTCCGAATCTCTCCCCTCTCCC
>JAFWPP010000065.1:0-9761 GCA_017509485.1 Oscillospiraceae bacterium
CCCCGGGAGGCTGGCGGCGCAGGGTGGCGCACACTGTGCGCCGCTACAGGCGGGGCGGCTGCCTGTCGACCCGCATCCGCCGTCTCCGGTTACCTGTTCCCTCCCGGATATACTGTGTTCCGAACTTTTTTGACACGCTGAAAAGAAGAGCCTCAACCGATCAGTTGAGGCTCTTCTTTGCGCACTGGCGTATCCGGGCGGCGAAGGCAGACACCCGTTCCGCGACGCCCGGCAGCCGCAGGACCTCTCCGGGGTCGTTGGCGGTCTCCAGCAGGCAGAAGCGGGGCGGCAGGAGGAAGGATTTGTTCAGGCAAAGGGCGCCCATGGCCTGCTCCGCCACCAGATCGCCCCCGGAATAGCCCGACACCACCACGGCGAACAGGGTCTTGCCGCTGAGGGCGCCGCTGACGTGGAGAGAGGTCATGCGGTTGATAAAGGCCATGATGTTGGCCCCTACCGCGTCGTTGTAGTTGGGCAGGAGCAGCAGCAGAATGTCGCTGGCAAGCACCGCGGGGATCACCTCGGTGGCGATGGAGCCGCCGTAGAAGCAGGCGCCTTTGCTGGCAAAGTGGGTGCAGACCTTGTAGGAGCAGCCCCGGCAGTCCTCGATGGTGCCGTTGCGCAGGGACATGATCCGGACGGAAAACGCCTCTCCCAGCTGGTCGGAGATCCGTTCGCCCAGGGCCAGGGTGTTGGAGGTGGCGTGGTCAGAGGCGTGGAGCATCAGCACCCGGGGCCGCTCATAGCGCTGGGTCGTGAAGTCCAGCACCCGGCGGCAGAGCCCCTCCAGAGCCGCGGCCCAGGCCGCCTCCCGGGAATCCAGTCCCAGGCGGCGCTGCAGCACGGTCCAGTTGTGCAGGGAGCCGGTGCCCTCCGCCAGAGGCCGCTCCGGGAAGGAACAGCCTGCCAGAGACAGCTGGAAGACCAGCCGCCTGGCCAGAGCCTTGGTGTCCAGCTCCCCGGTGCCCTCCACGGCCAGGCCCGCGACAGAGGACGAGAAGCGTGAGGAGTCGCTCCGGATCAGCCGCAGCAGCTCCGTGCTCTCCGGGACCGGGCCCAGCTCGTCGATCCCCAGGGCGAAGAGACAGCGTTCAGCGGCGGGGGCGCTCGCAAGCTCCCGCCAGTCCGTCAGCCGCTCCACACAGGGCAGGGACGCCAGCAGCCGCCGCAGCCGCGGGATCGGGCCGCAGCAATAGACCGTCAGGCCAGACATGCGGCATCCTCCTCCCGCAGGGCCTTCCAGGCAGCTTCGATCCGGGCGGTGAGATCGGGGTGCAGAAACTCCGCGCGGGGAGCGAAGCCGCCGACCCGTCTGGCACAGCAGCCGAAATACGCGCCGCCCATGGGGATCGCCCCGTGGAAGAGCTCGCCTCGGATCAGCTGCAGGATCGAAATACAGGCCGAGGAAATGGCCGGAGCGATGTAGGGCTTGAAGCCCAGGGCCCGGACCTGCAGATTGGCGCCGACCGTCTGACGGGTCAGCTCCAGAGACAGGGTCTCGTCGTATTCGACCGGGTCGTTGGCGACCACCAGCCCGGCCCCGTGGGGACCGTAGACCCGCAGCGCCGGACAGCTTGCGCCCATACGCCGGACCATGAACTCGGCGCGTGCCCTCATGACTCCCAGGCCGAAGCCCACGATCTGCTCCGGCAGCAGGCCCTGGAAATCCAGTTCTCCCGCCTCGTTCCGGTTGGACTGCAGGAAGACCGACCGGGCCAGCAGGTCCACCGGGTCCGAGATCTGGCAGAAGAGGCCCCGGAAGCCCGCGTCCCGAGCCTGCCCGGCATAGGCTCGCAGCATTTCCCGGTTCTTCTCGAACTGCAGCATCCGCACGTCCCCGGCCGCGCCGACGGGCGGCACGCCCCGGGAGGCGGTGAAGAGGAAGAGATCGCAGTCGAACAGCTGATCCGGCGCCCGCCGGACGATCCGGGGCTCCTCCCGGTCCAAAATCTGGTTCAGCTCCAGCAGGTAGCGGTCGATCAGAGCCTCGTTGGGATCATAGATCCCGATCTCCGCGATCTCGCCGCCCAGGAGCTTCAGGGCTGTCAACAGCTGGCCGCCCACGTCCCCCAGGCCCACCAGGCTCAGCCGCAGACCGGTCTTCTTCGGGGACAACAGCGCCGGCGCCAGCTCCAGAGCCCGGGGAAAGGCCGTATTCAGCAGATAGCTTTCGGGGATCGTGGCGCTGCCCCTCCGGGGCAGCAGACAGCGCCAGTCCTCCGGCGCGTCCAGCTGCTCCGGCCCCATGATGGGGCGAAGCGCTCCGTGGGTGCGGGGATCGCGGTCCACCAGATAGAGCAGCGGCGCGAAGGGCGTGGAGACCGCCCTTGCGCCTTCGGGCAGCTGCCCGCCCCTCGGGCAGAGGCAGAGCCCTTGATATTGATAGAATTCTGACATAGGAGACCTCTTTCTCAGGGGATGATCCCGACGGCCGCGCCGCCGGAGACCGCGCCGTCCTCCGGCCGCAGGCGGCGGAAGAGGGCGATATCGTCATGGACATAGGAGGAGGGAAGGGAATCCGGCCGGTAGCGGAGGTCGCTGCTTCGGTAGGGGGCCCGGGGCACCAGGAAGGCCTCCGCCAGACGGCGGATGGACAGAGGCGTGCCGAAGCAGGCCTGGTGCCGGCTCTCCATGGCGGACAGAATCTCCCGGGCGTTTTCCAGGGCGCAAAGGGAGAGGGCCGCGATCTTTTCCTCGCCCACGCCCCGCAGATGGGTGGGGTAGTAGTAGGGCAGGATCAGATTGGCGGTCTGCAGGGGACCCTCGCCCAGAGGCGCGCCGTCCACGCTGTCTCCGCCGATGAAGGGATAGAGCAGGCTCTCGTTGAACCAGTGCAGCAGGTTCGGAATGTGGTAGACCGCGTCCACCCGGCAGCCCTGCTGGGCCATCAGATCCCGACCGGTGCCGGAGAGGATGCCCACGATGACCTCGTGAATATCCAGGTCCTCCTGGGTGAAGACCTCCCGGAGCCGGCGCAGACGGTGGCCGTTGTGCAGCAGATCGTCCGTCAGGATCACAGGCCGGTGGAAGGCAGCCAGAGTCCGGACCTGGATCTCCAGATCCGAATAGCCCGGCATCGGGCGGATCCGGTAGTTCAGGGAATCCTCCTCCAGGGCCTTGTCCAGGTGCAGGCTCTTGGTGACGGTATTGGGCACGATCTCCCCGGAGAGGATGTTGCCGTAAGGCACGCACATATAGGGGCCCAGGCTGCGCTCCCCGGCGGCCAGCCCGGCCACTCCGTTGGCGCTCCGCACCAGATCCGTGATGACCTGATCCAGCAGCAAGGCGTCGAAGGTCAGAAGCAGCTTGCCCGGATAGAGGGCGGTCAGGCTGCGGCGCAGCCTTCTGCGGCATTCCGCGACGACCTCCCGGATGGCGGGGTCGCTGCGGTGGGGCTCCTTGAACAGACGCAGCACGTCCTGCACCAGGACCACGGGGGTCCGCATGTCCACGTACCAGAGCCCCGGCGCGCCGGCCACGGGCAGGAAGCCGAACTGAGGCAGCAGCTCCGGCAGGCTCCTGTGCAGGTCCTGGCGGCAGAGGGCGTAGGTGTGGTCGAAGCGGAGGCAGCGGACCAGCAGCTCGTTCACCAGCAGCTGGACCTGGCTTGGCTGGCCGGCCTGGATCGCGTTAATCAGCAGCACCCGGCCCGAGGTCCTGGTCCGCAGAAACTCCGCGGCTTCGGCGGAGCCGGTCAGGGCGTAGAAGCAGTCGCTGCGCACCGTTTCGCCCTCCACGCCTGCCAGCGTCCTGCTGTCGGAATGCCCCAGCAGACGGGCGCCGTAGCGTTCCTCCCCGGGGTGGAATTCCAGACGGAAATCCTTGGCCTTCAGGGTCTGCTTGAACTGCTGCGCCCGGAGATAGAGATTGTGCTCAAAGATATAGCTCTGGACCATGGGGTCCACCAGCATGGAGATGTCCATATTCTGGTCCACATACTCCCGGATGCGGGTGGAGGACACGCTTTCATAGAACTCCGGCAGGCTCAGGATCACCCGATGGCCCCGGATGCGCTCGTCGATGAGGCTGGGGTCCGCCCCGTCCCGCAGAAAGACGATGTGGTTGTAGTCTCCTGCGCTGCCGGGCTCCTGTCTGCGGTAGGCGGAGGCGTTGGCGATGACGTCGCTGCCCGTCACCAGATAGAGGGAGCGGCCTTCGAAGAGCTGAGACAGCTTTTTCAGCTCCTGGGGATAGGCAATGTTGATGGGGATCTCGTCCGGGAAGAGGAAGACCCCCGGCAGGTCCGCTACGCTCATGGAGGCGATCTGCCGCCGCATGAGCTTGGCCACGGGCTGCTTGGACCAGGAAAACTCGTCAATGGCCAGATAGACCTCAAAGCCCTGCCGGCACAGCTCCGCCACGATCCGCTTGTGGCCGGAGGTGAAGGGATCGAAGGTCCCCGGGAAGAAGGCCACAGGCTTGTCCTCGGGATAGGGGAAGGGCAGCTCCAGGACCCGGCAGCGGACCAGGAAGCGGTACAGATGATTGAGAACCGCCGTCTGGGTGAAGCGAGTGTACTCGCCCTGGCGCTGCTCGGTGAGCAGACAGAGCAGCTTTTTGCCCGCCCGGACACAGAAGTCCTGACGCCGCCGGTCGGAGAGGCCGGGGGCGGCCAGCACCCGCTCGCAGAGCACGGTGAGAGCGGTCCCGTGGATGGTGTCGTTGTAGTGGGAGACGCCGGCCAGCAGGATCCCGAGGATCTCATCGGCCCGGCTGCTTTCGTGCTCCGGCAGCTCCGGCAGCACCTGGCTCAGAGTCAGCAGGCTGGCGGTGGCCGTGCGCACGGTGGAGGCCCGGATCAGATCCCGCAGATAGTCCAGGCACTCCGAGAGCTCCTTGTCCGGAAGCTTCGCGATCATTTTCCCCAGGTAATCCGGGATGAAGACGGAGATCTCGTCCTGCCCGGTTTCCAGCTCCCGGAGCAGATCCACGATGATCTCGTTTTGCTGGTCCAGGGGCAGAAGATCCACCAGCCGCAGCAGGGAGCGTCCGGCCCGCTCCCGGACCGGCAGATGCTCGCTGACCGAAAGCAGATTGGACAGATGCATGGCGGTGTGGAACACGTTCTCCGGGTGCGACAGGGCGTTCTCGGTCAAAGCGTCCACCTGGGTGAGCTTTACGATCCAGTGGACCGCGGTTTTCAGATTACGCAGATAGAGCTCGGAGATCTGCAGCTCCGGCAGGGGCTCTGCCCGCAGATGGGAGAGCAGATAGCGCTCGGCGGCGCCGGGCTCCGCCGGCAGCAGGCTGTCCAGCCGGGCCAGGACCTCCGCCTGCTTCGACGGGTCCAGCATGGGCCGGAGTCCCTCCAGACGTCGGAGGATCACCACCCGCAGGGGCTCCTCCGCGCCGGAGAACTGATCCAGCAGGGTATCGGTCAGCGCCTCCAGCCGGGCCTGGGGCAGCCGGTCCAGGGGCAGATAGTAGAGACTGTCGATCAGAACAAAGAGGGCCTCCCCGTCCTCTGTCTCCAGCCGCCGGAGCAGGGAGTCCAGATAGAGCGGGACCTCCTCCGGCACGCAGCTCTCAAAGAGGGCCTTCCCGATGATCTTCAGGGAGTTGGAGATCCGGGCGGCGTGCTTGGCGGCGATCTTATAATCCGGGTGCAGGCAGATATCGGTGTAGTGCTCCCAGAGCTCGACGGATTCGCTGAGGAATTCCGCCGTGGCCGGGGCGACGGCCTTGCGGGGCGCCGAGGCAGGGACCTCCTTCCGGTAACGGGGACCGCTGTTGGCCAGGATCTGTCCCATGATCCGGGCGCTGCGGCGGCGCACGTCGCCCTGGTGATGGGTCAGCAGCTCGTAGAGCAGCCCCAGGGTCCGCCGTTTGTTGGCCCCGGTCATATAGGTGCTGAACTCCTCGAATATTTGCAGATAGGTCCGGATGCGATGGAGGTTTTTCTCGCTGCGAGCCCGGTCCAGCAGCTGTCCGAAGCTCACGTCCCGGGTCATGGCGTACATCAGACGGATGTTGTTCTCCAGGGTCAGCTCACACAGGGCCTCCAGGCTCTCCTGATGGGAGAGCAGAGCCGCGCTGGGCCGGGACGGTGGATTCAGTCCGTCCTCCGTCAGTCCGGTGCGGACGCCGGCGTGGGTCAACAGACGCTCGAAGTCCTGGAGCTTGGTGTAGACGGTCTTGTAGCGCCGGGCTTTTTCCTCCGTCATATTGTAGAGCTTGGAGAAGATCAGGTCGTAGCTCTCAGTCAGATCGTAGATCCGCACGAGCTCCCGTCCGTTCTCCCGGGTGCCCCGGACCCGGAAGTCCGCGTAGATCAAAATCAGAGATTCCAGGCTCAGATTTTCGAATTCCAGATCCCAGGTGGAGTGATTGGCCGCGATATGGGCGATGGTGGGCAGACCTTGCTCCGACAGCCATTTGTCCGTAAAGTAATAGTGCAGATAGGGGATCCGGCCCGCGTCCCTGCCGCGGCAGCCGAACTTGCCGATGTCGTGGGTCAGGGAGGCGGCGCTGACCAGGGGAATGTCCACGGGCAGCCCCGCCTGCCTGGCCTGCCGGGCGATGTGCAGCGCCAGATAGTGGACGCCGATGGGATGGGAGGCGGGGTCGAAGGGCATGGTCTCCCGACCCAGCCGCATCAGGGTCACAAAACGGGATTCCTTGACGGCTCTGCAGAAGAGCGGGTATTCCTCCCAGATCAAGCTGCCGGCCTGCTCGGCCTCGGACAGAAGCGGGATGTCGCTCAGGGGGTCGCCGGGGCAGCGTCCAGGCTCCGTCTCCAGGAAAAAGTCCAGGACGGTCAGGAAGAACTCCAGGGCCTGGGCCGCGGGGCCCATCAGTCCGCCCCGGCTTGGGTCCGGGAACAGACGGTGGGCCAGCTCGTCGTAGCTCTCCCGCAGCCAGCCGCAGTCCGGCGCGGGACAGAGGGCGTCCATCACCGGCTGACACCAGCTCAGCACCTCCCCGCAGCAGATGCGTCTGGCGCCCAGGGAAGCAGGCAGACCCGCCAGAAAGTCGGTGCTCTTCAGCAGCGCCCGGAGGGACTTCTGAGACAGGCGGAGTTTCCGGAACCGGCCGTCCATCAGCCGATCCAGCAAAGGGCGATAATCCATAGCATGCGCCTCCCGGAAAAAGCAGTTTCTATTATTATACCATGCGCCGCGGCACGGTGCAAGCGTCAAAGCGCAATCTTGCCGAAATCCTGCAATCAGAAGACCAAAAAAGACCTGCATACAGGAAACAAAAAGAAAGGGATTGACAAATATTTATTCATCCCGTATAATAACCGGCGTAAAGGCAGCGAAGTCTTTGGGACAACCGTCTCAGCGTCCTCATTGCCTTTTTTTATTTGAGAAGGAAGAGATCAGCTGTGCCAAATACATTTTCCTTACCGGCGGCGTGGTCTCCGGCCTGGGCAAGGGCATCACGGCGGCCTCCCCGGGCCTCTGCCTGGGCATGCAGATCGCGGCCGTGGAGCTGACGGAGCATCCCTTCTCCAGTACCACCCGGAGTTCAAATCCAGGCCGAACCGGCCCCATCCGCTGTTTCCAGGTTTTTTGAAGGCGGCTCTGCGGCACAGGAGCCTGTAACGGCGCGCAGCGTGCGCCAGTGGAAGGGAACAGCCGCAAGAAGCTGATCGGGAGGATTGCTATGCGCTTCACGAAAATGCAGGGTCTGGGCAACGATTATCTCTATTTCTACGGCGAGGCCCCGGCCAACGCCCCGGCGCTGAGCCGCCGTCTCTCGGACCGTCACTTCGGCCCCGGCGCCGACGGTCTCATCTTCATCGCCCCCTCCGACCGGGCGGATTTTTCCATGCGGATCTTCAACGCGGACGGCAGCGAGGCGCGCATGTGCGGCAACGGGATCCGCTGCGTCGGAAAATATGTCTATGACAAGGGCTATACCCAGAAAACCGAGCTCTTGATCGCCACGGGCTCCGGCCTGCGTCGGCTGAAGCTCCGCGTGGAAAACGGCAGGGCGGTCTCCGCCGAGGTGGACATGGGCGCCGCCGTTGTCACACCCGGCGCGGACGGGGACCTGGTGGAGATCGGCAATCCCCATCTGGTGGTCTTCGTGCCCGACGCGGAGGGCGCGCCCCTGGAGACGGAGGGCCCCCGGCGATCCGCATCCGTTCCGGGCGGAATCAACGTGGAATTCGTCTCCCCCTGCGGCCCGAACCGCCTGCGGATGCGGGTCTGGGAGCGAGGCAGCGGCGTGACCCTGGCCTGCGGGACCGGCGCCTGCGCCGCGGCCGCGGCCGCGGTGCGCCGGGGGCTCTGTGCCGCGGGGCAGCCCGTGGAGGTCCGCCTGGACGGAGGGCTGCTCCGGATCACTGTGGACGCGGCGGGCCGCGTCCGAATGGAGGGCCCCGCGGAGACGGTCTATGAAGGAGAAATCGAGCTATGACCCACATCAATCCATATTATTCACGTTTAACGGAGAGCTTTCTGTTTTATGAGACGAAGCAGCGGGCGGCGGCCTTCGAGGCCGCCCACCCGGAGCGGCGGCTGCTGCGGCTGGGGATCGGCGACGTGACCCTGCCCCTGGCCCCGGTGGTCGTCGAGGCCCTGCACCGGGCCGTGGAGGAGCAGGCCCGCAAGGAGAGCTTCCACGGCTATATGCCGGAGCTGGGCAAGGACTTCATGAAGCGGGCCGCGGCGGCCAACTACGCCCGCCGCGGGGTCGAGCTGGATCCGGAGGAGATCTTCATAAGCTACGGCATCGGCGACGACCTGGGCGCCATCGGCGGCCTCTTCGCCCGGGAAAACCGGGTCGGCGTGGTGGAACCCGCCTATCCCGCCTATGTGGACACCAATTTGATGGCGGGCCGGGAGATCATCCCGATCCCCGGCACGGAGGAGAACGGCTTTCTGCCCCTGCCCGGACCGGAGCTGAGGGCGGAGCTGGTTTATCTCTGCTCGCCCAACAACCCCACCGGCGCGGCCTATCCCGCGTCCCGGCTCCAGCTCTGGGTGGACTGGGCCAACGCGCACGGGGCGGTGCTCATCTTTGACGCGGCCTATGAGGCCTTCATCACCGAGGCCGACGTGCCGCACAGCATCTATGAGCTGCCGGGCGCGAAGCGCTGCGCCATCGAGCTGTTTTCCCTGTCCAAGTCCGCCGGCTTCACCGGCACCCGTCTGGGCTATACCGTGGTGCCCAAGGCCCTGGTTCGGGAGGGCAAGTCTCTGCAGAGCCTTTGGGTCCGCAACCGGACCACCTGCACCAACGGCGTCTCCTATCTGCTGCAGCGGGCGGGGGAGGCGGCCCTCAGCGAGGAGGGCCTGCGCCAGAGCAGGGCCAATCTGGAGGTCTACCGGGAGAACGCGCGGGTCCTGACGAGCGTTCTGGACAGCCGCGGCGTCCGCTACTTCGGCGGGGAAAACGCGCCCTATATCTGGTTCCGCTGCCCGGGGGATCCGGACAGCTGGAGGTTTTTCGACCAGCTGATGGAGAAGGCCGGAATCGTCGGTACTCCCGGCGCGGGCTTCGGCGCCTGCGGGGAGGGCTGGTTCCGCTTCTCCTGCTTTGGCAGTCCGGAGGACACCGCGGAGGCCGCCGCCCGGCTGATGAGCTTTCTCTGATGGGCGATCGGCGGAAATTCCATTCTGCCTGACAGAACAAGAAGACCGGGACGGCGGGAAACCCCGCCGCCCCGGTCTGAGCGTGTCGAAAAACTTATTTTCGACACGCTGGCAGACTGCCAAAAAGGCCGGAAGACAAGCAGCGCGTGGCCGTCGGCGTACAGAGGTACGGTAGGCCGCGCGCTGCGCAGTAAGTCAAAATCCTTGCGAAGCAAG
>JAFWPP010000066.1:0-7819 GCA_017509485.1 Oscillospiraceae bacterium
CTTTTCAATTCTCAATTGCTCCGTGCGGGGACGACATGGCGCACGCTGTGCGCCGCTACGCACCCACACCGTAGGGGCGCTCACCGAGCGCCCGCCCGAGCTTACAGCCTCCCAGTTCTGTCATTGCGAGCCAGTGACCGATGTCACTGGCGTGGTAATCCGTTTCCCCTTTCGTCCCGATTATCGCCTGCATAGTGTTTTATGGCAGGCTGGCATGCCTGCCGGCGGCCTGACTTTCTGATTGCGCAGAAAGTCAGCAAAGACGCACCGGGGAGAGGGAAGATTCCGAATCTCTCCCCTCTCCCCGGTCCCCTCTCCCCATTCAAACGGCCAAAAGGGGTCGTCCCCCTTTTGGAAAACCCCGAGATACCACCGGCGCTGACAGGATTGTTCGTTCCGTGATCCCGGCCTGCGTTTTTACGGATTGTTTTCCCCTCTCTGTACGGAACAGTACCAAGGCGTTCATTTTTATCGTTCAAATGGCAATTTGAACGATACCACAATTCTCAACTCTCACTTCTCAATTCTCACTTGCTCCGTTCCTTTCCGTTATCGCTTCTGCCGCATATTTGCTGAGCAAAAGCGATAACCAGAGCTCTGTTTTTCGCTTCCGGGGAACTTTGCCAGGGTGCTGGAAAATTTTTTCGATTTTTGCAAAAAAACTATTGATTTTATGGAAAAGAAATAGTATAATACTGCACTGCATGGGTCTGTCCGTGCCACGATTTCGGATCAAGGAGGTGTAACCGTGCCCAACATTAAGTCCGCCAAGAAGAGAGTCGAGCTTTCCAAGGTCGCCAATGCCAGAAACAAGGCTGGCAAGTCTGCCCTCAAGACCGATATCAAGAAGTTCGACGCCGCTGTCCTTGAAGGTAATCGCGAGGCGGCTGACGCAGCGTACAAGACTGCCGTCAAGTCCGTGGACCAGGCTGTGAACAAGGGTCTTCTGCACAAGAATACCGCTGCCCGGAAGAAGAGCAGCATGACTCTGAAGCTCAATAAGCTGGCGTAATTCGCGTTCGAAAATATTCCCTTCCGGCCCAGACCGGAAGGGGTTTTTTCGTTTTACAGCGAAATCCGGCGGCATTTCGGAAAAAAACAAAATAATACTTGACAAATCCGGACTTATCCGCTATAATCCATATGCTGTTCCGAGCCCACCGTCGCGCGGGCGGCGTCTATATGGCGGCATAACTCAGCTGGTAGAGTACCCGGTTCATACCCGGTATGTCATCTGTTCGAATCAGATTGCCGCTACCAGGCCCGTTGGTCAAGTGGTTAAGACACCGCCCTTTCACGGCGGTAACATGGGTTCGAGTCCCGTACGGGTCACCAACAAGAAAGCGCCCCCCAAAGGGGCGCTTTCTTGTTGGTGACAGAGAAGGAGACTCGAATAATCGGAATCACGACAGCCCGGTGGGCTGTCGGGCGCCGCCGCCCTCGCCGGCGCCTCCTCTATTTTTGCGAAGCAAAAATGTAAACGAGTCCCGTACGGGTCACCAAAAAAAGAGAAATCCGAACAGGATTTCTCTTTTTTTGGTGCCGTGCCTGCGGCACGAGTGGCTCCGCTTCGCTTTTGGCGTATTCTTCGTACTTGCATTTCAGAGTATTCTTCGTACTTGCATTTCAGAGTATTCTTCGTACTTGCATTTCAGAGATGCTTCCGCTATAATGAAACCGACAGCAAAACACAAAAAAACAACGAGGAGGTCCCCTATGATGGACGCGATCTATTCCAAGCTTGCGCAAATTGGCTTTCAGGGCTTTGACTCGGGCTTCTGCGTCGGCACCTGGAAGAATTACGCCGTGACCCTGCGGCGCTATGCCGGAAAAACCTACTATGTGAATCTGGCCATCCGGGACGGGAAGCTGTACAAGGGCCTGAAGAAGACCCTCAACAGGGCGATCAAGGCGGCGGGCATCAAGCGGAGCGCCGTGGCCAACGTGCAGCCCAATACGATCACCGCCACCTTCAGCTTCACCGGCGGCGCGGAGAACGAAGTTTCCGAATTTACGGCCTATCTGGACGTGCTGACCGCGGCCCTGCAAGAGAACGGCGTGGGCCCCGCCGATCGCTGCGGCATTTCCGGCGCTCCCCAGCCCGACAGCCTCTGCCTGCTGCTGCGGAACGACTGCTTCGGCTTCCAGCCCGTCTGCGCCTCCGTCCTCCGGCAGGAGGAATACGCGCGCCAGGAGAAGGTGGAGGAGAACGAGAACAACGGCAGCTATCTGACCGGCCTCCTCGGGGCGCTGCTGGGCGCGCTGGTGGGCGTCGGCGTGAATCTGCTGACCATGGTATTCCTGGAGCGGATCTTCGCTCTGCTCTTTGCCCTGGTGCCCGTGGCCGCCATGTACGGCTACAAGCTCTTCAAGGGCAAGACCAACAAGGCCTCCCTGATCATTGTGATCGTGCTGAGCCTGATCGCCGTGCCGGTCATGGAGCTGCTGACGGGAGCCATTGCGCTGGTCCAGGAATATCAGATCCCCTTCGGCACGGCCCTGAGCACGGCCTGGGAGCTTTTCCGGGAGCCTGAGGTGCTGAAGCAGATGCTTCCCGAAATGCTGAAGCTGCTGCTCTTTATGGTCCTGGGCTTCTTCATCGGCTTCAGTTATCTGCGCGGCTCCCTCAATTCCACCCAGGCGGGAAAGGTCAGGCTCCAGCTGGAAAGCCTGCGGCCCAACCCTCTATACGCGGCGCCTCAAAGCCAGCATGAGGAGATCACGGAGCCCGCGGAGCAGCAGGAATAAACGACAACAGGAGAAGCGACCGAAGGGCCGCTTCTCCTGTTTTTGATAATCGGGAGTTGCCGGAATCATCCCTAGGGGCCGAACTCGAAGAGTCACGAAGTATGCCCACATCGGCCCTTTCCCCGGACGATACTTAGGGCCGATGCCTGCGGAGCGGCAAATCCGAATCTACTGCTCCGCCACCACCAGGGCGTACAGGGCGTTTTTCGCCACGCCCGTCTCCTCGGCGATCTGCTTCACCGCCTCCTTGGTGCGGACGCCCCTGGCGATGAGCTCCCGAGCCAGTTCCGCGGCCTGCGCCGGGCTGACGGCCTCGTCCTGGGGCTCCGCGCCGCCCAGCACCAGCACGTATTCGCCCCGGGGCTCGTTGGCCCTGTAATACGCGACAGCTTCGCCCAGGGTCAGCCGCAGGATCTCCTCGTGGAGCTTGGTCAGCTCCCGGCAGAGGCTCAGGGGCCGGTCGGGGCCGAAGGCTCCCAGCAGCTCCTCCAGGGTCCCCCGGAGATGGTGGGGGGCCTCGTAGAAGATCAGGGTCCGCTCCTCGGCTTTCAGCCGCTCCAGCCGCTCCCGGCGCTCCTTCTTCTGGGCGGGCAGGAAGCCCTCGAAGGCGAAGCGCCCCGTGGGCAGAGCGGAGACCGACAGGGCCGTGATCGCGGCGCAGGGGCCGGGGATGGCGCAGACCGGGACCCCCGCCCCGGCGCAGAGCCGCACCAGGTCCTCCCCGGGGTCGGAGATGGCGGGGCAGCCCGCGTCCGTCACCAGAGCGCAGCTCTCCCCGGCCAGCAGCCGCTCCAGGATCCGGGGGCCGCTCTCCTGTTTGTTGTGCTCGTGGTAGCTCACCAGGGGCTTTTTGATCTCCAGGTGGTTCAGCAGCTTCAGGGACACCCGGGTGTCCTCGGCGGCGATGAAGTCCGCCGCCGCCAGGGTCTCGGCGCAGCGCCGGGAGATGTCCCCCAGATTCCCGATGGGGGTGGGGACGAGGTATAACGTGCCAGTCATAAAACCTCCGATAGAAAGTGGCAGGTGGCAGGTGGCAAGTGACAAGTGACAGGTGACAGGTGACGGGTGACAAGTGATACGTAACAATGAACGCCGTAGGGGCGCTCACTGAGCGCCCGCCCGCGGCAGACACTCCCGGCGCCCGCCAACGCCGTAGGGGCGCTCACCGAGCGCCCGCCCGAGGCGCCCCGGCGCCCGCCAACGCCGTAGGGGCGCTCACCGAGCGCCCGCCCGCGGCAGACACTCCCGGCGCCCGCCAACGCCGTAGGGGCGCTCAGTGAGCGCCCGCCCGAGGCTGATACTCCCGGCGCCCACCTGCGGAGCCAGACTTCCAGGCCTGTCATCCTGAGCGGAGCGCAAGCCGCCCAAAGGCATGGCTTGTGCCTGCGAGCATAGCTCTCCGGCACTGCCCGCAAGGCCCCACCGGGGCCTTGGCGCTGAACGCGCTTGCGGAGTCGAAGGATCCGTACTCCCGTCCTTGTCGCTGCCTGGGCAGCGACGCCGCCTGCGGGCGGCAGGGAGGGAACGGATTCTTCGCTTTGCTCAGAATGACAGATTCGATCCGTTTCCGCATGCTGCGGGCGCTCACCGAGCGCCCGCCCGAGGCGCCCTGGCGCCCGCCAACGCCGTAGGGGCGCTCACTGAGCGCCCGCCCGCGGCACCGGCCTCCGACGACCACCGGCGCCCCTACGGTGCGGGGATGCACGGCGCCTGCCAAATCAGTCCGGGCTTGCCGCCCCGGACGGCCTTGACCAGGATCAGCGACGGCGCTTTGCCGGGGGCGGCGCAGACCGGCTGCAGGACCTTCGGCTCCAGCCCGTGGGCCCGCAGGGCGCAGAGCAGGTCCGTCAGGCGCTCCGGCAGGTGGACCATCCAGAGGGCCCCGCCGGTGGGCAGCAGCCAGGCCGCCGCGGCGCAGACGTCCTCCAGGGTGCAGAAGCGCTCCGTCCGGGCCGCGGCCTGGGCCTCGTCCTCCGGGACAAAGCCGCTGCCCACGGGGTAGTAGGGCGGGTTGCAGACCACCTGACGGAAGGAGCCGGGGGGCAGCAGCTCCCGGATGGCCCGGACGTCCCCCCGCAGGACCCGGAAGCGCTCCCCCAGACCGCTTTCCGTCCGGGCGCGCTCCATCAGGGCGCAGGCCTCAGCCCGGAGCTCCAGCGCCGTCACCCGCAGGCTGGGGTCCCGGGCCAGCAGCAGCAAGCCCACGGCCCCGGCCCCGGCGCAGAGGTCGCAGACCGCGGCGCCCTTGGGCACGGCGGCAAACTCCGCCAGCCGCACCGCGTCGGTCCCCAGGGGGAAGGCGTTGCCCTGAAACAGCTTTATTCCGTTTTCCAGCAGCTCAAAATCCTTTTGCATGGTTGATGAATTGGATTGGAAAAGGGCCTGTGCGCAGCACAGGCCCTTTTTGGTTCGGTCAATTACAGCTCAATGGCCTCAACGGGGCAGGCCGCGGCGCAGGAGCCGCACTCCACGCACTGCTCGGCGTCGATGACGTACTTGTCCTCGCCCTCGGTGATGATGCCCAGGGGGCAGGTATCGGCGCAGGTGCCGCACTTGACGCAGTTGTCGGTAATGGTATAAGCCATGTTCGTTCCTCCTTCTGTTCGGTGTTGGGGGTGGTTGCTTTCCTTGCTGACCCTATCATAACATGTTTTTTTCAAAATGCAATGGGTATTTCTGAAAAAATTGCACATTTTTTGTGAATAAAGGGTTAAGCTTTGCTGATTTGGGGGATCCTTTCCATATTTGGAGGCATCAGGGATCAGGGATCAGGCATCAGGCATCAGACCCGCCTGCAGCGCGGGCTATCAGCCCGCCGCCCCCCCGCCTGCAGCGCGGGCTATCAGCCCGCCCGATACGCGCCACCGTAGGGGACGCTCTTACCCGTCAGGGTGAGCGTCCCGGCATTCGGAACGAATGCAATTTGCCGTAAGGCAAATGGGATCGTTTGCTTGCGCAAAGTATGCATGCTACGCATGCGCGGACGAGCAATGCTCGTCCCTACATCCCCTTATGTAGCGCGGGCTATCAGCCCGCCGCCCCCCGCCTGCAGCGCGGGGAATCTGCCCGCTATGCTGCGTACCGACGAAGTATGCCTATTGCCTGATGCCTCGACAAGCAGCAAGCTTGAAAGGAAGTATAAACCATGCGTTTACTGGAACAATTCGCGATCCCCCTGGACCGGCGGCTGCCGCCGGACCCGGTGCTCTGCCGGGAGGAGGAGCTGGCCGAGCTGGTGCGGGTCCTTTGCCGCCGGGGAAAGAACAGCCCCGTTCTGGTGGGGCCGCCGGGGGTGGGGAAGACCGCCCTGGTGGAGGAGCTGGCCCGGCGGATGGTCCGGGGTCAGCTGCCGTCCCAGCTGGCGGGCAAGCGGATCTGGAGTCTCAACATGGCGGCGCTGGTGGCCGGGACCAAGTACCGGGGAGAGTTCGAGGAGCGGGTCCGGGACCTGCTGAACGAGACGGCCCAGGCGGGGGATGTGATCCTCTTTCTGGACGAGCTCCACACCCTCATGGGGGCCGGCGGGGCCGAGGGCTCCATCGACGCGGCCAACCTGCTGAAGCCCGCCCTGGGCCGGGGCGGAGTCCAGCTCATCGGGGCCGCCACCCGGGAGGAGTACAGCCGCCGGGTGGAGGCGGACCCGGCCCTGGCTCGGCGCTTCCGGGTGGTGGAGCTGGCCCCCGCCACCGTGGAGCAGAGTCTGGAGATCCTCCGGGCCCTGGTCCCCGGCCTGGAGCGGCACCATCGGGTCTGCATCCTCTCCCAGGCGGTGGAGGCCGCGGTGCGGCTCAGCGACCGCTATCTGTCGGCCCGCTGCCTGCCGGACAAGGCGGTGGATCTGCTGGACGAGAGCGCCGCCGCGGTGAGCCTCCGGGGCACGGGCATCGTGGATCGGCAGGCCGTGGCCGGGACCCTCCAGCGGGCCACGGGCATTCCCCTGCGGCGGCTGCGGGACGGGGAGCGGGCCGCCCTGCGGGATCTGGAAACGCGCTTGGGGGAGGCGGTGCTGGGCCAGCCCGAGGCGGTGCGGGCCGCAGCGTCCGCGGTGCGCCGGGGGAGGCTGGGCCTGGGCGAGCCCGGAAGACCCGCGGCCGCCCTGCTGCTGGCGGGGCCCACCGGAGTGGGGAAGACCGCCCTCTGCAAGGCCCTGGCCCGGGAGATCTACGGCAGCGAGGCCGCCATGCTGCGCCTGGATATGAGCGAATACGCCCAGGAGCACACGGCGGCCCGGCCCCACAGCCTGGTCCTGCTGGACGAGCTGGAGAAGGCCCATCCCAGCGTCACGGCCCTGCTGCTGCAGATCCTGGAGGACGGCCGTCTGACGGACAGCCTGGGCCGCCGGGCGGATTTCCGGAACGCCCTGCTGGTGATGACCACCAACGCCGGAGCGCTGGGGCCCAAGGCCCGGGCGGGCTTCGGCGCCGCCTCCGAGCCCCGGGACCGGGTGGCGGGGAGCTTCTCCGCGGAGCTGCTGGGCCGGATGGACGCGGTGATCCAATTCCGGCCCCTGTCGGAGGGGACCCTGGAGCGGATCGCCGCCCTGCGGCTGGGGGAGGCCCTGGCCCGGATCGAGGCGGCGGGCCTGCGGGTGTCGGCGGACCCCGCCTTCCCCGCGCGGCTGGCAAAGCAAAGCGCCCGCGATCCCGCGGGGGCAAGAGCCATCCGCCGTCTGCTTCAAACGGAGCTGCTGGACCCCGCCGCCGATCTGATCCTGCAGGGCGCGAGCCGCGCCTATCTGACATGCGACGGCCTCCGGGAGGGCGTACCGACCCCGTAGGGGCCGAACTCGAAGCGTCACGAAGTATGCCCACATCGGCCCTTCGTATCCCGTCTGCAGCGCGGGCAATCCGCCCGCCCGTTACGCGCCGCCGCAGGGGACGCTCTTACCCGTCAGGGTGAGCGTCCCGGCATTCGGAACGAAGGCAATTTGCCGGAGGCAAACAATAATACTATTCTCTAATTAAAAGCTTCAATTATCCAATTACGGCCTGTGATGCTTGCTATAGTGGCAGCGGAAAGGGAGCAGATCGTCTCACAAAGACGGTCTACAACCTTCCCAAGGGTCTGGAAC
>JAFWPP010000030.1:0-25788 GCA_017509485.1 Oscillospiraceae bacterium
CAACACCGGCCTGTTCTGCATCGTCTTCGCCTTCGCCATCGGCTGCTTCTGGATGGGCCTCAAGCCCAAGGAGCTGATCGGCTTCTGGCCCACCTCCACCATGTTCGTCATTCTGGCGGTCTCCCTGTTCTACAACGTGGCCGCCGCCAACGGCACCCTGGAAAAGATCTCCCGCAGCCTGCTCTACGCCTGCCGCAAGTTCCCGGGTCTGCTGCCCTACGCCCTCTTCTTCGTGGCAGTCATCCTCTCCGTCATGGGTGCGGCCTACTTCACCGTTCTGGCTTTCCTGGCTCCTATCACCCTGATGATCTGCGACGAGGCCAAGATGGATAAGCTCACCGGCGCCGTCGCCATCAACTGCGGCGCGCTGGCCGGCGGCAACTTCCCCACCGCCGCTTTGGGCGTGGTCTTCCGCGGCCTCATGGACAAGGCTTACGAGGACGCCGCTATGACCCCCATCGATTCCTTCTCCTCCTCCCTGCTGATGTTCGGCCTGGCCATCGTCTCAAGCCTCATCATCATCACGGTCTTCCGCTTCTGCTTCAAGAGCAACCGCAACATCGGCAAGGGCGTCACCTTCGAGAAGCCTGAGGCCTACACCCCGGTCCAGAAGAAGACTCTGACCCTCATCCTCCTGATGATGGCCGTGGTTCTGATCTTCCCCGTGCTGAAGCTCATCCTCCCCGACGTGAAGTTCATCTCCGACGTAGCCGGCAAGATCGACGTGGGCCTGGTGGCCATCGTCTTCGCCGTCATCGCCCTGCTGATGAAGCTGGCTCCTCAGAAGGAGATCATCGCCAAGGTGCCCTGGAACACCATTCTGATGATTGCGGGCGCCGGCATGCTGATTTCCGTAGCCGTCAAGGCTGGCACCATCGACCTGCTCTCCGCCTGGATCGGCAGCAATGTCCCCGTGTGGCTGGTACCGCTGGCCTTCTCCATCGTTGGCGCCATCATGTCCTTCTTCTCCTCCACCACCGGCGTGGTCTGCCCTGCTCTCTTCCCGCTGATCCCCGCCCTGGCAGTGGCCACCGATCTGAACCCCGCAGCCCTGTTCACCTGCACCGTCCTTGGCGCCCAGAGCTCCGCCATCTCCCCCTTCTCCTCCGGAGGCTCTCTGATCCTCGGCTCCTGCGGCTCCGAGGAGGAGCGCGGTCACCTGTTCAACCGTCTGCTCTTCGTGGCGGTCCCCATCAGCGTCGGCATCTGCGCTCTGTACAACTTCGTGATCTCTATGATCCTGTGACGCAGCAGCGTCGCTCCCACCGGATCCAATTGTTGTCCCTCCGCACGGCTCAGAAAAAGCAGTCGCTCAAGAAGCGGCTGCTTTTTCTTCGGCTGTGCTCCGGGTCTCCTCCTTTCCTCACCGGACCCCCCTCTTTTTGGGGGGATCGCGGACAGCTTCTGAAAAGCTTCTGCCCGCTTTTTCATATCTGCCCCGGTCGTTTTGGATTGATGGTTTCAAAATGACCGGGGCTTTTTTCGTTCATCCGTTATTTTGTAATGTTTTTGTACGCTTCCCGCGTTATACTATCCACGTAAAAGCAAAACAGGAGCCGGCGGCGCAAAAGAAGCCGCGGCAGCAAACGACAGGAGAATATCCAAATGGGCAGATTATCGGAAGCATTAAAGGTGAAGCTGGCGACCCTGGGCAAGGCCAAGGTCGGCTCTCTCCAGGATTTCGTCAAGGACCCCCAGGGGCAGCTGGATCAGCTCCGTCTCGAGAACGACGAATATTTTGTCAAAAATGCGCTGTCCAGTCAAATGGAGGCGCTCTTCGGCAAGCTCACGCCGGAGAAGCAGCAGGAGATCAACGCGAAAAATCTCCCCGACGAGGAGAAGTGGAACGCTGTCGCCGAGGCCTATGAAGCCCAGTTCGGCGAGGCCGAGGCCGGCAGGGCTGCGGACGAGGTGGAGAAGACCGTCTCTCCCGACGACCCCCGCTATCCCAAGGAAAAACTGTATTCCAATCCGAACAGGGATCAGATCGACGCCCTCCGGGCCGAGATCAAGCCGGACGACCCCGAGGCCCAGACCAAGCGCGAGCTTCTGGACAAGGTGGAACGGGATCTGACCCTGACCAGCGACGAAGCCCTGGATCATTACAACCGAATGGACAGTCTCCTTCAGTATCGGCTGGAGGCCCTGCAGTATACGGAGCGGAACGCCTTTGTCGAACAGTATCAGGGCGGGAAATACGCCTCCAAGCTGCCCAAGAAGGAGAGCAACCATACCAATATGGACTACTACTTCTTCGACAACATCACGCCGAATGAGTCCAACTTCACAGCCAAGGACAGCAGCGATCTGGTGGGCACCATTCCGGAGTTCCTCTCCCCGGAGATGAAGAAGGACGTGCTGGAGATCACGGACAAGATGAACGCCCACAGCGACATGTACCACATTCCCGAGGTAACCGTATTCAACAAAAAGACGCCCTCCGGGCACCCCTACTATCTCGCGGAACAGGGCATCAAGGCCTACGCCTTCTGGCCCCTCCGAACGGCCACTGAGAACCTGGCCAACGCCCTGAAAACCAAGGATTACGGCAAGATCCGCGAGGCGGAACAGAAGTACAGCGAGATGCGCGCCTTTTCCGACGACATGATGCGGATCATGGGGAGGTACAAGACGCCCCTCTGCGGCGGCAACGTCAACTCCACGAGAAAAGCCAACGGCGGCACCGCCGTCCCCCAGGAGCATCTGAAGGACTTCGTCACCCACAGCAAGCTCAACGGTCTGTATATGCTCCACGGCTTCTATAAGAACACCGGCATCACGCCCGAAAAATTCTTCAAGGATCCCGCCGCCGCCATGCGGCAGAGCGCCAGACTGTTCCTGGCCCAGGAGGGCATTCATACCAAGCCCACCCTCGGCTCCAAACTGTACAACGGCATGAGCGCCACTTTCGCAAACGAGGTGAGCCAGGCCTATTTCAATACCGACGCCAGCCTCATCGGCAGAGCCTTTGAAAGCCTGTCCAGCATGGAAAAGGACCCGGAGAAGCGCAAGCTGATCGCCGGCTGCGGCGGACTGGCCGCGGCGGCAGGCTCGATCGTGGTGAACGAATACTTCCATAAGATCGAGAAGCTCAGCCAGATGCCGAAGGATAAGGAGGACTATTTCTATCAGCACGTCGCCCTGCTGCCGGAGAACGAGATCGATCTCATCAAGCTGTACGACAAGCTGGAGGGCGAGAACTGGAAAAAGGACGCCGATCCCAAGCGTCTGGCCCAGGAGCTGCGGGCTCATGGCAAGCTGGACTACAGCGAGCTCGCCGAACGGACCGAGCGGGTCCTGAACGAAGTGGAGGATGAGAGGAATGACGATAAAGCCGTTGTAAACAGCGGCTTCCGTCGGGATAGATTCTTCCGCTCCAGCATGCGGGCCTACACCGAGCTGATCCGCACGGCGACGCCGGAAGAGAAGAAGGACCCCGCTTTCCGAAAGTTCCGCGACAGCGTTTTCGCAATGGAACTGAAATACGGCAGGAACGGCACTCAAAAAGAAGCTGCCGACGTCACCAACGCCTGCCAAAAGCTGGACGCAGCCATCGCCCTCCAGCGGCAGACAAAGTCCGGCTGGTTCATCAGCACCAGAAACAGCCCCGAGCACGACCACATGGTGATCTCCCAGCGGAAGCTGCAGTACAAGCTGAAGCAGCTGCGCGGCGAGGAGATCACGGATCTGCCCCAGGACGAGCTGGAGGCCCTGAAGAAGGTCGATCTGAAGCGGCTGATCGACAATGCCCGCAGAGACACCTACGAGTACTGCCGTCTCAAGACGGACAACGGCAAAAAGGGCTTCGTACACGACGTGGGCGTGGACCGCTATGAAAAGGCCTATGAGAGCCTGGAGACCATAGACGAGATCGCCGATGCCTGCGGTCTTCTGTCCCCCGGCGAGAAGCTGCTCAATGCAACGAGAAAAGGCCTTCTGAACGGACGAACCGACCGGCAATGGGCCCGGGATATGGCGGAAACCGCCGCGGCCCGGGCGATCCTCGGCATGACCCTGGCCAACGGCAAAAAGAGCTTCGACGCCCAGGACAAGTATCTGGAAGCCGGCAAGCTGGCGGAGTCGGAGGCCAAGATCAAGGCGGACCCGGCCTTCCGGCGGATGATGGAGCGCGCCGGGCAGGAAGACATGGTGGACATGATCATCAACGGAAAAAGCTCCGTCACCGACGCCTACATCCGGGCGAAGGATCAGCTCAAGATGGAGGCCGAGCAGGCGGAGAACGACGCCCAGCACAACCATATCCATGAGCTGGGCGAGGCGGACAACGTGGAAACCATGACCAGCGAGGACAAGAAGAAAATGTGGGGCGACAACCCCATCCAGCTGTAAGCGCTTTCCGTTCTTCCGTTTCAGAACTTCGGTATTCCTTCGTTATCCCGGCATCTTTTTTTCACAACCCTTCCAAGAGAAAGAGCACCCCATCGGGGTGCTCTTTCTCTTGGTGATAAAGGAGGGGACTCGAATAACAGGAACACGACAGACCGGTGGGCTGTCGGGCGCCGCCGTCCTCGCCGGCGCCGCCTCTATCTCTGCTGCAGACAGAACATCATTTTCCAGGCAGGGAAGACATCCTGATTGACATCCGATTTTTCTTTTCTTGCAAATCTCAGCATATTACAATACAATATAATGGAATGTTTCTTTGGCAAAAAATAATTTTCTCTCCCATAAATCGGTGCGGATTGCGGCTATATAGGTGAAAGGACCTTTCAGAAGGAGGTTGTTCGATGGACGACATGGAGATCATAGCGCTCTTCGAGCAGCGGAAGGAGGAGGCCGTCGCCGCGGCGGAGCAGAAGTACGGCACATACTGCCAGTGTATCGCGCAAAATCTGCTCGGGTTCGAGGACGCCGAGGAGTGCGTCAGCGACACCTGGCTTACCGTCTGGAACCGCATCCCGCCCGCAAAACCGGAGTCCTTGCGCGCCTTCCTGGGCAAGATCACCCGCACGCTTTCGATCTCGCGGTTTCGGAGTCTGCACGCCCAAAAGCGCGGCGCCGGGCTGACGCTGCTGCTCTCCGAGTTAGAGGACTGCCTGCCTGACCCCAGGGGCGTGGAGGAAGCAGTGGAGACCCGGGAGCTGGCGCGGCTGCTCTCGGACTGGCTGCGGACCCTGCACCGGGAGGACCGGGTCTGGTTCCTGCGGCGGTACTGGTACGGCGTCTCGGTCAAGCGGCTCGCCGGGGAGGCGGGCTGTACGGAAAATCAGATGGCGCAGCGGATGCGGAAGCTCCGGCAAGCCCTGCGCGTAAAACTGGAACAGGAGGGAATTGCAATATGAGAAGCGAAAAGCTCTACGACGCGCTGACCGAGGTGGACGGCGCGCTGATCGACGAGGCGGCCGTGCCGCCCGAAAAGCAGAAGAACAACCGGCCCCCGCGGCTGCGCTGGATCGCCGCCGTCGCGGCGGTGCTGGCCGCGGCGATCCTGCTGACGGCTGTCCTGCGGCCCGGCGGAGACGGCCTCACGGCCTACGCCCTGGAGATCCCGGTCTACCCGGACGCCGTGCCCTATCCGGACGTTTCGAGCCTGATGTCCGGCGGGGAAGTGGATCAAGAAGCCCTTGAGGCGGCTTACAACGCATGGAGCGCGGCCTGGCAGAAGCGGTGGACGGCCCGGCAAAGCTATTCCGCCGATCAGCTTCGCGGCTATCTGACCGCGGCGATTCCGGCCTTCCTGGGCGGTCACGAGGGAGAAAACGTGTCCTGCTCCCCCACGAACCTCTACCTGGCCCTGGCCATGCTGGCCGAGACCACCGGCGGCGGGACCCGGGAGCAGATCCTTTCCCTGCTGGGGGTCGCGGATATGGAAAGCCTGCGGACCCTGGCAAACGATCTCTTTGTCGCCAACTACAACGACGACGGGGCGACCAAGTCCCTGCTGGCCGGGGCCGTCTGGCTCCGGGACGACCTGGACTACAACGCCGAGACCCTCAAGCGGCTGGCGGAGACCTACTACGCGGCCTCCTTCCGGGGCGAGATGGGCAGCGAGGGCTACAACAAACTGCTTCAGCAATGGCTCAACGACCAGACCGGCAATCAGCTGGCGGATCAGATCGGCGGTTTGAGCTTTGACCCAGAGACCGTGCTGGCCCTGACGACCACCGTGGACTTCTCCGACCAATGGTATATGGAATTCGAGCCGGAGCGCACCGAGGACAGGGTCTTCCACGCCATCGGCGGCGACCTTCCCTGCAGGATGATGCGCCAGGACATCGACAGCGCCGGCTTCTACTACTGGGGGGACCGCTTCGGCGCGGTCACGCTTTCTTTCAAAGAGGGCGGCCAGACGCGCTTCCTGCTGCCCGACGAGGGCGTGACGCCGGAGGCTCTGCTGGAGGACCCCGAGGCCTTCTCCTTCCTTCTGACGCAAAATGTCTGGAATTGGGAAAACCGCAAAAACCTGATCGTCCACCTGTCCCTGCCGAAGTTCGACATTTCCTCCCAGTTCACCCTGGATCAGGCTCTCCGGGACCTGGGCCTCACCGAGGCCTTTGACCCGAAGACCGCGGATTTCAGCCCCCTGACCAAGACCGAGGGCGTGTACCTCTCGGAGATCAGGCACGGGACCCGGGTCGCCGTGGACGAGCGGGGCGTCACCGCTTCGGCCTACACCATCATCCCCGGACCCGGCGCAGCGCCGCCCCCCGACGAGGAGATCGACTTCACCCTGGACCGCCCCTTCCTCTTCGCTATCTACGGAGAAGATAATTTACCCCTGTTTGTGGGCATCGTGAACCGGCCGTAAGCACACAAGGAGGTTTTGCGATCTGAACTGAAAGCGGCATCTTTTTTGCACTACCCTCAAAAGAGAGGCACCCCTTTCGGGTGCCTCTCTTTTGGTGCCGTGCCTGCGGCATAAATGGTTCGGATTCGTTCATTCCACGCCGAGGACCTTGTAGTCCTGGGCTTCGACCGCGGACTTCAGGATCTCGTCGGATACAGGGGTCTTCAGGGTCACGACGGCGGTGCCGAGATTGTGGTCGGCCACGGCGCTCTCCACGCCCTCCACGGCCTCCAGGGCCTTTTTCACCCGGGCCTCACAGTGCATACACATCATGCCCTCTACCTTCAACGTCTTTTTCATGCTTGTTTCCTCCTTGTTTGTCTCCGCGGCGACGATGGGCTCCAACGCGTCCGCGGGAATGGATTTCATGGCTTTATCATGCTTCGCGTCGTGGGGCTTCACCAGGTTCAGCCGCAGCGCGTTCATGCACACAAAGAAGCTGGACAGGGCCATGGCAGCCGCGCCGTACATGGGCTTCATTTCGATCCCGTACAGCCCCATGGCCAGGGGTATGCAGACGGCGTTGTAGAAAAACGCCCAGAAGAGATTTTGGTGGATGTTGCGGATGGTGGCCCGGCTCAGGCGGATCGCCGCGGTCACGTCGCTCAGGCGGCTCTTCATCACCACGATGTCCGCCGCGTCGATGGCTACGTCGGTCCCCGCGCCGATGGCGACGCCGTTATCCGCCACGGTCAGGGCCGGGGCGTCGTTGATGCCGTCGCCCACCATGGTCACCTTGCCGAGGGATTTCAGCCGGCCGATCACCTGGGCCTTCCCGTCGGGCAGGACCCCCGCGATCACCTGATCCACCCCGGCCTGCTTTGCGATGGCCCTGGCCGTGCGCTGGTTGTCGCCGGTCAGCAGGACCGTGCGCACGCCCATACCGCCCAGCTCCCGGATCGCCCGGGCGGAATCCGCCTTGATGGGGTCCGCTACCGCGATCATGCCCAGAAGTTTGCCGTCGTATGCAAAGAGCAGGGGCGTCTTGCCCTCCTCTGCGAGCCTGTTGGCTTGGTCCTCCACGTCCCGGGAGACCAGGCCCTTTTCTTTCAAGTATTTGAGACTTCCGCCCAGCAGCGGCTTTCCGTCGAGGACGGCCTGCAGGCCGTTGCCCGGCAGGGCCTCGAAGCCCGTGACCTCTGAGAGTGCCATTCCCTCCGCGGCAGCGGTGACGGCCTTTGCCAGGGGGTGCTCGCTGTTCTTCTCCAGGGAGGCGGCCAGCCGCAGCAGCCCGTCCTTGTCCGTGTTCAGCGGAACCAGGTCCGTAACCTTGGGCTCGCCCTCGGTGACGGTGCCGGTCTTGTCCAGGGCGATGATTTGGGTCCGGCCCGCGCCCTCGAGGGCGGCGGCGGTCTTATACAGCACGCCGGTCCTCGCGCCCACGCCGCTGCCCACCATGATGGCCACGGGGGTCGCCAGGCCCAGGGCGCAGGGACAGGAGATCACCAGCACCGAGATGCCCCGGGCGATGGCGAAGGCGAAGCTCCGTCCCGCGATCAGCCAGCCGATCAGGGTCAGGATTGCCAGGCCGATCACCGCCGGGACGAAGATCCCGGAGACCTTGTCCGCGATCCGGGCCAGGGGGGCCTTGGTGGCCGCGGCGTCGGAGACCGTGCGGATGATCTGGGCCAGGGTGGTGTCCTCGCCCACCCGGGTGGCCCGGCATTCGATATAGCCCTGCTGGTTCATGGTGGCGGCGCTGACCGGGTCGCCCTCCTGCTTGTCCACGGGGATGCTCTCGCCGGTCAGGGCGGACTCGTTCACCGCCGTCATGCCCTTGACGATGACCCCGTCCACCGGGATCTGCTCGCCGGGCCGGACCACGAAGATATCCCCGGTCTGCACCTGCTCGACGCCGACCTCGGTTTCCACGCCGTCCCGGAGCAGCACGGCGGTCTTGGGGGCCAGCTTCATCAGGCCCTTGAGGGCGTCGGTGGTGCGGCCCTTGGACATCGCCTCCAGCATCTTGCCCACGGTGATCAGCGTCGGGATCATGGCGGCGGACTCGAAGTACAGGTTCATGCCGTACTTCATCACGGTCCCGTGGTCGCCCTCCCCCTGGGCCAGGATCATCAAAAATAATTCCACCAGGGAATACCCGAAGGAGGCGCTGGAGCCCAGGGCTACCAGGGTATCCATGTTCGGCGCCCCGCGGAAAAGGGAGCTGAAGCCGGAGGTGAAGAACTTTCCGTTGATAACCATGACGGCCACGGCCAGCAGCAGCTCGAAGAGCCCCAGGAACACGTGGTTGTCAAAGGCCTTCGGGGCCGGCCAGCCCCACATCCCGTGGCCCATGGAGAAATACATGAGGATCAGCAGGATCGGCACGGAGAGCCAAAGCCGCTTCTTCAGCTTCGGGGTCTCGTGATCCTTCAGGGTTTCGGCGTCCGCCCAGGAGGGAGCGCCGCCGGCCTCGTTTTTTTGCGCCGCGTTCTTTGGCTTCGCGCCGTAGCCGGCTGCCTCCACGGCCTTGACGATCTCCGCGGGGGAGGCGGTCCCCTCCACGCCCATGGAGTTGGTCAGCAGACTCACCGAACAGCTCGTCACCCCGGGCACGCCGGACACCGCCTTTTCCACCCGGGCGGAGCAGGCGGCGCAGCTCATGCCCGTGACTTGATATTGTTCCATCCTTCGCTTGCCTCGCTATTTCATCAGCTTTTTCAGGATCTCCATCAGCTCGTCCACGGCCTCGTCCCGGCCGGCGCGGATGTCCTCGGTGACGCAGCTGTGCAAATGGCTGGCCAGCAGGGTCCGGCAGAAGCCGTTCAGAGCTGCCTGCACCGCGGAGGCCTGGGTCAGAACGTCCGGGCAGTACGCGTCCTCCTCCAGCATCCGCTGCAGGCCCCGGACCTGCCCCTCGATCCGCTTCAGGCGGTTCATCAGCTCGCGCCGCTCTTTTTCATCCCGCAGCTTTTTGCGCACGGTGCAGCACGGTGCTTCGGTGATCTCGGCCATATCCATCGCTCCTTTCGATACCCCACTGGGGTATCTCTCTTTGCCTGCATTATATACCCGCAGGGGGTATTTGTCAAGAGGCGCCCGCGTTTTTTTCTGATCGAGTTTTCCGCGATCACAGAAGCGCGGGCTGCGGCAGGTAACGAAGCCCCGGAATGATTGCGGAGTATGCAGGCCTCTTTTGTGACTTTCCCTTCCCGTTCGCGTTCTCCGCAGGCTCAGCTGTGCGCCGCTTCGCTTTGCTCCTGCGCGGGGCGTGGAAGCCTGCCATCGATGCGGATTTTTCTGTTGCCATTCTGTGCTGATTCTGCTATACTTTGATCAGAAGCTTTCAGAAGAATCTCTGAGGAAGATCCTGGGATCATCCAGCCCTCTGAGGGGACCCGGGGGCGCGGCGTCGCCCGTTTCAAAAGAATTGAACAAACACAAGGAGGTAAAGTATGAACAGATCCAACAACGCTGAAATGGAGTTTTGCGTAAACCATGTGCCGGCGTCCGATGATCGCTGGCTGCGGATCATGGACGAGGAAAGCGTCAGAAAAGCCCTTCGCTTTCACCGATCCTTTCCGGAATATGAGGTCACGCCGCTGCAGGTCCTGAAAAGGATGGCGTCCTACCTGGGGATCCGGGGCCTGTATGTCAAGGATGAGTCCTATCGCTTCGGCTTGAACGCCTTCAAGGTTCTGGGCGGCTCCTTTGCGATGGCCAGCTATATTGCCGACCGCACCGGTCAATCCGTGGACGAACTGCCCTACAGCGTGCTTTCCTCCGCCGAATTCCGGGAGCGGATGGGTCAGACCACGTTCTATACGGCGACCGACGGCAACCACGGACGCGGCGTGGCCTGGGCCGCCCACCGGCTGGGGCAGAAGGCCGTCGTGCGCATGCCCCGGGGCTCGGCGGAGACCCGTCGGGCCAACATCGCCAAGGAAGGCGCGGAGGTGAGCATTGAGGATCTCAACTATGACGAATGCGTGCGCCTGGCGGCTTCCCAGGCAAAGGCCGATCCGAACGGCGTCATCGTACAGGATACCGCCTGGAAGGGCTATACGAATATTCCGGCCTGGATCATGCAGGGCTACGGCACCCTGGCGCTGGAGGCCGACCGGCAGCTGCTGGCAAACGGCGTGGAACGGCCGACCCATGTGATCGTGCAGGCGGGCGTTGGTTCCCTGGCGGGGGCCGTCGTCGGCTATTTCGCAAACAAATTCAAGGGAAACGAACCGATCATGTGCGTCTGCGAGGCCGGCTCCGCGGCCTGCCTGTACCGGTCCGCGAAGAAAGGGACCGGAAAGACGGTGAAGGTGGAGGGCAAGCTGGACACCATAATGGCCGGCCTGGCCTGCGGCGAGCCCAACGTGATCGGCTGGGATATCCTCCGCAACCACGCCGCCGGCTTTGCCGCCTGCCCGGACTGGATGAGCGCCCAGGGCATGCGCATGTACGGCGTTCCCCTGGCCGGCGATCCCACCATCATCTCCGGAGAATCCGGCGCCGTGACCATGGGCTTCCTGGCCTCCGTTACAAGATACCCACGGTATGCCGGGATCAAGGAAGCGCTGAAGCTGGATGAGAATTCCGTCGTGCTGTTGATCTCCACGGAGGGTAACACGGATCCGGTCCGCTTCCGGGAGGTCGTCTGGAACGGCCTGTACGGGATCCGGCACCGGGGCGAGGAAGTGATCCGGTAGCTTTCCCGGGCAGGACTGAAAAAGAGACATCCGAACGGATGTCTCTTTTTCTGCCGCGGGAGGATTTCGGAGCCTCCAAGAGCTCTCCCCGCTACTGCCGCGGGAGGATTTATAGCTGCCGGGGCAGGAGGGCGGCGCAGTCTGCGGGGCCCTGACGCAGCATTTTCAGGCCGTGGAGCAGCGGCCCGAAGACCGGCTCCAGATTCTCCAGGGCGGCCCTGGGGCTCCCGGGCAGGTTGACGATCAGGGTCCTGCCGCGGATCCCGGCCGTACCCCGGGACAACATCCCCCGGGGCGTGATCTGGAGGGCACGGGCCCGCATGGCCTCGCCCACGCCGGGACAGAGCTTTTCACAGACCGAGGCGGTGGCCTCCGGGGTAACGTCCCTGGGGGCGAAGCCGGTGCCGCCGGTGGTGAGCACCAGGGCGATATCCTCCTCCGCCGCCCGACAAAGGGCCTCCATGATCCGCTCCTTCTCATCCGGCACCAGGCCGCGGCTGATCTCCGAAAAGCCGTTTTCCCGGAGCCAGGCCTCCAGGGCGGGGCCGCTCAGGTCCTCCCGCTCCCCCGCGGCGCAGCGGTCGGACACCGTCAGAATGTGGATGTGAGTTTTTTCCTCCAAAACGCTTCCTCCCTTCCCCGCTCGCTCCCCCGTCATTTTCCGAAGGGGCAGACGGGATAGCGGCAGCTCTCGCAGCCCAGGCAGAGCCCGCCCTCTCCCAGCACCACAAAGTCCCGCTTCTCCATGGGCAGATCGGCGGCGATCCGCGGCAGCGCCAGGTCGAAGATCGTCGCCTTGGCGTACATGACGCAGCCGGGCAGACCCATAATGGGCGTGCCGTCTTCAAAATAGCCCAGCAGGAACATGGCCCCGGGCAGCACCGGCGCGCCGTAGGTGACGATCCGGGCCCCGCTGGCCTTGATGGCCCCGGGGGTGTTGTCGTCGGGATCCACACTCATGCCGCCGGTGCAGAGGATCATATCCGCCCCTTCGGACCGGGCCCGGTCGATGGCTGCGCGGATGTTTTCGACTCCGTCGCCGGTCAGCTCCTGATAGATCGCGCTGATCCCGTAGGCCTCCAGCTTTTGCAGCAGCACCGGGGTGAATCTGTCCTGGATGCGCCCGGTTTTGACCTCGTTTCCGGTGGTGAGGATGGCGGCAGTCTTGCGCTGGTAGGGCGCCAGCCGCAGGATGGGCTCGCCGCCCGCGGCGGCCTCCGCCGCTTCCAGCTTCTTCTTGTCGATGATCAGGGGGATCACCCGGGTGCCGCAGAGCTTGTCTCCCTTCCGCACCGGCGTATAGCCGTGCCGGGTGGCGATCATCAGCTCGTCGATGGCGTTGACGGCGTTCAAGCGCTCCGTATCCACCAGAAACAGCCCGTCCCGGGCGGCCCGCAGCTCGATCTTACCCTCTCGGACCTCCGAAGCCTCCATGCCCTCGTTTTGGCAGAGCCGGCAGAGCCGCTCCGCCGCCTCGTTCTCGTGGAGCATCCCAGGGCTCATCTCCCAGACGTAGAGATGCTCCTTGCCCATGGACAGCAGCACCGGGATGTCGGCTTCGGTGACGATGTGGCCCTTCCGGAAGCGGGCCCCCTTGTATTCGCCGGGGATGATCTGGGTCAGGTCGTGGCAGAGCACATGCCCGACGGCCCGGGTGGTTTCGATCAGCTTCATAGGGTTTCCTCCAATCGGATTTCGTCGCCGGGGCAGATCGTGCCTTCCTCCAGCACGATGGCGAAGATCCCCTCCGTGGGCATCACGCATTTGCCGGCAGCCTGCTTGATGGCGCAGTCATTGTGGCACTCCTTGCCGATCTGCGTCACCTCCAGAAGAGCGGGCCCCACCCGGAGCCGGGTCCCGACGGGCAGCGTCTTGAGCTCGATCCCCTCCGTCACGATGTTCTCCGCGAAGGCCCCGGGGCTCAGGTTCAGGCCCGGCTGCCGCATGGTGTCGACGCTCTCCCGGGCCAGCAGACTCAGCTGCCGGTGCCAGTTGCCCGCGTGGGCGTCCCCCAGGATGCCATAGCTCCGCTTGAGCTCGATCCGGGGCACCTCCCGTTTCCGGACACCCCTGCGCTCGCTGACGCAAACCGCGATCACGCTTGCCATGTGAATCCCTCCCGCAGATAGTCTCCGCTCTTGCCGCCGGTCTTCTCCACCAGGCGGATGCCGGTGATCTCCATGTCCTTTTGCAGGGCCTTGCACATATCGTAGATGGTGAGGGCGGCGGCGGACACGGCGGTCAGCGCCTCCATCTCCACCCCGGTCTCCCCCCGACACTTGACCTGGGCCAGGATCTCCACCGCCTCCTCCCGGAGGGCGAAGCGGACGTCCACCCCGGTCAGCCCCAGGGGATGACACATTGGGATCAGCTCCCAGGTCCGCTTGGCCGCCATGACGGCTGCCACCTGGGCCACGGCCAGCACGTCCCCCTTGGAGACGCCTCCCGTGCGGATGGCCTCCACGGTGGAGGCCGCCATTCGGACCGTACCCAGGGCGGAGGCCGTGCGGAAGCTCTCAGGCTTCCCGCTCACGTCCACCATTCTGGCGCGGCCCTCCTCGTTGAAATGCGTAAACTCCATGCCCTTATCCTCCGATCTGATACATGGTCCGGGGCGTCTCGCTGCCCCCTCGCTCCCTGAGCCGGTGGCAGGGCGGCTTGGCCGCGATGGTTTTCGCGATGGCCGCCCGCAGAGCCTCCCCGTGCAGGCCCCGGACAGAGAACTCCGCCTCGGAGTGCAGGCAGGGCTTCAGCTTCCCGTCCGCCGTCAGGCGGATCCGATTGCAGCTGTCGCAGAAGCGGCGGCTCAGGGCCCGGATCAGACCCACGGTGCCCGGAGCCCCCGGCAGACGATAGCGCTCCGCCACACCGTCTCTGTCCAGCGCCTCCAGCTCCGGCAGCGCCCGGAGCACGCAGTCCGCGGAGACAAAGCGCTCCGGCGGCATGGCGGCGCCGACTCCCAGGGGCATCAGCTCGATGAAGCGCACGCTGACGGGACGGGTCCGGGTGAGCTCCGCCAGGGCGGGGATCTCGTCGAGATTGAGACCGCCCAGCAGGACGGTGTCCAGCTTGGTGTGCCGGAAGCCCGCCGCTTCGGCGGCCTCCAGCCCGGCCAGCACCTCCTCCACCCGGCCGCAGCGGGTGATTTCCCGGAAGCACCGCGGGTCCAGAGCGTCGAGGCTGATATTGAGACGGTCCAGCCCGGCCTCCTTCAGAGGCGCGGCCAGCTTGGGCAGCAGGCTGCCGTTGGTGGTCATGGTGAGCTCCTCGATCCCGGGGACAGCCCGAAGCATCCGGCAGAGCTCCACAATCCCGGGCCGTACCAGGGGCTCGCCCCCTGTCAGCCGCAGCTTGCGGATTCCGCATTCCGCCGCGGCGGCGGCCAGTTCGACGATCTCCTCCAGACGAAGCAGCTCCGCATGGGGCCGCTTCGGGACTCCCTCCGGCTCCATACAGTACACGCAGCGGTAGTTGCAGAGATCCGTCACGGAGATCCGCAGATATTCAATTTTCCGTCCGTAGGAATCCAGCATACCGCATTACTCCGTCAACAGCAGAATTGCCTCCGATGAGAAATAGACCGTAAGCTCCGCATCCGCCGCGGGCGGCGCGTGCAGGCCCTTGTCATATTCCATGCGCAGCAGCCCGCCTCCGGGCGTCCGCAGCATGACGATGTAGGAAAACACATTATCGATCACCCGCTCCACCCGGCAGGACAGGGCGTTTTCCGCGGGCTCGAAGTCCAGGCTGTGGGCTCGGACCCCCACATGGCTCAGACCGGCGGGGATCGGCCCCGCCGGGCGAAGGCACACGCCCCAGTCGGCGCACCAGAGCCCGTCGCTCCGACGCACCGCCCGGGAGAAATTCTTGCAGCCGGAGAGTTTGGCGGCGCTGAGGGTCCTGGGCGCCCGCATCAGCTCCTTCACGGAGAGGATCTCCCCGGCGCGGCCCTCGGTCAGCACACAAACATTCGGACACAGGCGGGTCACCTCGTCCCGGCTGTGGGAGACGAAGAGCACGTCGCCGCCGAAGCGGTCCAGCAGCTCCATCAGCTCCAGCTCCAGCTTCCACTTCAGAGCCTCGTCCAGGGCCGAGAAGGGCTCGTCCAGCAGCAGAAGCTCCGGCTCGCTCAGCAGGATCCGCGCCAGGGCGACCCGCTGCTGCTGGCCGGCGGAGAGCTCGCTCGGGCGCCGGTTTTCCAGGCCTTCCAGGCGAAAGGCCGTCAGCTTTTCCGCGATTTTGGTCCGGCGCTCCCTCTGGGGCAGTCTGCGAACCGCCGCGTTCAGATTCTGCGCCACCGTCATATTGGGAAAAAGCGCGTACTGCTGGAACAGATAGCCCACCCGCCGTTTCTGGGGCGGCAGATCGACGCCTTCTTCGCTGTCGAAGAGCACCCGGCCGTTCAGCACGATGCGGCCCCTGTCCGGCTTCTCGATGCCCGCGATGCACTTGAGGGTCATGCTCTTGCCGCAGCCCGAGGCGCCCAGCAGGGCCAGCATGCCGCCTTTGCTCTCCAGAGAGACGTCCAGCGGGAAGCTGCCCAGCCGCTTTTGGATCCGAACCGAAAGGCTCATGGATGCGCCTCCCTTCCCCGGAGCGCCTGCCGCGGGCCTCTGTTCCGCCGTTCCAGCAGATTGACCGCCAGCATCACCACGGCGGAGAGCAGGATATTCACCGCGATCCATCTGAGGGCCAGGGCGTCGCTGCCGATGCGCCAGAGCTGATACACCTCGGTGGCGATGGTGGCCGTGTGGCCCGGCGTGTAGCCGGCGACCATGGAGGTGGCGCCGAATTCGCCCATAGCCCGGGCAAAGGACAACACCACCCCCGCCAGGATTCCCTGGCGGCAGCAGGGCATGCGGATGCGCCAGAATATATACGTATCGGAGAGGCCCAGGGTCCGTCCGGCCTGGGCCAGAGTCTCGTCGAAGCTCTCAAAGGCGCCCCGGGCCGTGCGGTACATCAGCGGAAACACCACCGCCGACACGGCAAAGATCGCCGACCACCACTGCATCACCAGCTTCTGGGAAAAGGTGTCGTAGACCCATTTGCCCAGGCCCCGGTTCGGGCCCAGCACAAGCAGCAGCAGATAGCCCACCACCGTAGGCGGCAGGACCAGGGGCAGGGTCAGGATCACGTCCAGCACGCCCTTGAGCAGGCGGGGCAGCTTCGCGATATAATAGGCGGCTGCAATGCCGCTGAAAAAGACGATCACCGCGCAGATCAGCGCGATCCGCAGGGAATTCCAAAACGGAAACCAGTCCATAGGCTCCTCCCCTTGTCAGAATAGGCCCAGGCGCCAACAGTCCTTGTCTGTATACTATACTACGAAATACGAAAAAAGGGAAGTCTTTTCACTTCCCTTTTTTCACGCCATGTTTATTGGACCGGTGTGAAGCCTACGGCTTCAAAGACCGCGGAGGCCGCCGGCGTCCTGAGGAAATCCAGGAAGGCCTGGGCCTGCTCCGGGTGCCGGCTGGTCTTCAGCACCGCCGCCGGGTAGATCACCTGGCCGCACATCTCCGCGGTGGCGGTATCCACCACGGTCAGGCCGGCGGAGAAGGCGTCGGTCTGGTAGATGATCCCGCAGTCCACGGCATTCTCGCTGACCTGGGACGTGACCTCCTTGACGTTGCTGCCATAGGTGATGCAGCCCTTTCTCGCCAGCTCCCTCTCGTCCAGGCCGAACCAGCTCAGGATCTTCTGGGTGTACTGGCCCACCGGGACGTCCTCGTTGCCCATGGCCATCAGGATCTCGCCGCGCTCCAGGGCGGCCTTGAGGTCCGCGTAGCTGTGGATCCCCTTGGGGTTGCCCTGGGGCACCGCCAGGGCGACCTTGTTCTCCAGCAGATTGCAGCGGCTGTCCGCCACAACAAAATCGAGCCCGTCCGGGTTGATCTTGGCTCCTGCGTTGACGTCCAGCTGATTCATCTGCTTCTGTCCCGCGGAGATGAACAAATCGCAGTCGGCGCCCTTCTCGATGTTGGTCTTCAGAGTGCCGGAGGACTCGAAGCTGAACACCAGCTTGACCTCCGGCGCAGTCTCCTTGTAGAGCGCGGCGATCTCGTTCAGCGTCTCCGTCATGGATGCGGCGGCGAACACGATCAGCGTTGTCTCCTTTTCCTCCTTCCCACAGCCGGCAAACAGGCCCAGAAGCAGCATCAGGGCCAGAATCAGTGCAATGGTTTTCCGCATGTTGTATTTTCCTTCTTCTCAGTTCGTTATATTTATATCAGAATAACGCTATTGACAGTATAGCACGCTTTTCCCCGCCGCGCAAGTATTTTTCCGCAAATTTTATCTGTTTACCGGACGGCCCGAAATACGGACGCCCTCCGCCGCCGAACGGAAGGCGTCCGTATGCGTTTCTTGATTGGGGATCAGTTATCCGCCCGGTTATAGCCGTTCTTCATGGTCTCCGAGGAGGCACGCAGGACCTTGTACAGGGTCTTGGTGCTCTGTTCCTTTGCCATCTTCGCCAGCTTTTCATTTGCCTCGGCGGCAAGGCTGTAATCCCCGCTCTCCAGCATCTTCCGATCGTACTCCAGAACCAGCTGGCGGCCCTTCGTCATGACCGCGCTCTGGTAGCGGTCGATATGCTGGACACACTGGTTGTAGCTGTGGTCCGCCAGGGCGCCCAGCAGGGCGCTGGTCCAGTAGAAATTCTCCGTGGACACGTCCAGGCTGACCTTCGCCAGGTAGTCCGGCATCTTTTCCACGCAGGTGTAGACCGGCAGCAGGGCGTCAAAGCTGGTGGAGGCGAAGCAGATCCACTCCACGCCCCGGAGCTCCACGGGCATGCCGTCCCGGATCTGGCAGACGGAGGTAACGCCGGTGCGGTTGATGCCGATGGATCGGTATTTGCCCCGGACGCCGGTGTCGTGGTTCAGGTAGGGATTATAGGGGGTGCCCTGGTAGTTGGAGGAGAGCAGGTATTTCACGTCCTCCACCGCCAGCTTCCGCTCGGGAACGAAGGCCCAGGGGATGTCGTCGCTCTCCGGGGTGAAATCCGCCTCGGGTCCATCCCAGCGCCAGCGCCGGGGACAGAGATACCGGCCCATGAACCAGGCCCGGGGGGTGTTGTAGACATGGTCCTGATCCGTATGGGAGCCGAAAATGTTGCGGGGGTTGAAGACGCCGTTCTGGTTGCAGTCCAGGCGGTTTTCGGCGATGAATGTCCGCAGGTCGGCGGAGCAGAGATGGGCCTTCTTCTCGCCGTAGGCGTCCTCCAGGTCAAAGCTGTCCATACCGAACTGGTTGGGCATAATCACCACCACGTCGTCGGGGACCCGCTTGGCCATCCAGTGGTGGCCGCCGATGGTCTCCATCCACCAGACCTCGTTTTCGTCGTTGAAGGCGACGCCGTTGGACTCATAGGTGCCGTAGCGCTCCAGCAGGGCTCCCAGCCGCAGCACGCCCTCCCGGGCGGAGCGGATGTAGGGCAGGACCAGCACCAGGATATCCTCCTCGCCGATGCCCCCGGGGACCTCCTTCTCCCGGCGGGACTTAGCCTTTTTCAGCTCCACCAGAGGGTCCGCCGCCAGGACCCGGGGATTGGAGGTAATGGTCTCGGTGGCGGTCATACCGACGCCGGCGGCGTTGATGCCCGTGGCCGCCCAGACGCCGTTGGCCGGGTTCACGCTGGGGCAGGCGGTATAGGCCAGAGGCTCCTCCGGCAGCTCCACCGTCACATGGGAGATCACGCTCTTGTATTTTCGCTTCTGCTGCTTGGGGGTGACGACGATCAGCTTCTTTTCGTCAAAATGCCCGTCGTCGGTACGGGCGATCATGGTGGACTTGTCGTTGGAGGCCTGCTTGCCCACCAGGACGGTTGTGCATGGCATAGTGATTCCTTCCTTTCTCGTCTATTGGAAAAACTGGCTCTTATATTATAGCACGTTTTCCGCCGCGGCGCAACCGGAGAACCGCGTGAGTCTATTGACTATGTGGGCGAAGTTCTGTATAATGAAGCATATCAAAACGCCCGGAGCTTTGGGGGAAAGGAGACCTCTATGGAAGTAAAGACCAGCCTTTTGCGCGTCGAAGAGGACGGGGCGTATTATCGCGTCCTCCTTCCCTGTCCCGGCCGCCGCGCTGAGGACAGCGCGCCCGCTCTGGAGTTCAAGCTTACGCCGGAAGGCGTCCTGAACTTCGACAACCGGCAGCCGGAGGCCCGCCTCTGCGCAAGGCGCCGCTCTTTCAGACTTCTCGCGGAGGAAATGATCCGGGCAGCCCAGACCCGCGTTCCCGGCGCTCTGGGCGGGCGGACCCACCGCGCCGTTGCCTTCGAGCTGCGGGTGCATTACTGCGCCTTCCGTCTTGGCGTCCTCCGCAGCCATTCCGTCACCGCCGAAATCGGCAGCCTCCGCCCGGACGCCGCCGACTACGATTCCAACGCCGTCTGGTTTGAGCACCCCTTCCGCAGCGCACCCGCCATCCTGAAGGCTCTGTTCAAAGGCTAAGCCGCAAACCGTTCCAAGGCTACGCCGCAAAAAAAGGATTGCATTTCCCATCAAAATCGTTTATAATCCTTTTGCGGAAAACCCCGCAAAACAGCCGAATATCTCCGGGTTTCGCTCAGCTTGGTATCGCGCTTGGTTTGGGAGCGTGTAACACCCCCCGCCCTCCGGAAAAATCCAAAACCCCGAAACCCCTTGTAAAACCTCAGTTTTTTGCCCCTCCGCATCTCGCAAAATCCCTCGAACATGGCCCTTTGACCACATGTTTGACCACAACTGCAAAAAATCGAATATCCGGGTTTAGCGAAGTTTGGTATCGCGCTTGGTTTGGGACCAAGAGACCGTGGGTTCAAGTCCCGCAACCCGGACAAAGCCCCTCTGAAATCACAGATTCCAGAGGGGTTTTGCTATGTCTTTGATTACTGCGGAGCAGTTTTTGAAACAGGCGGTGGGTCATGATTTCCGTGATTGACTGCAATATCCTTTTTTCCGTTGGTTAAGCCTTGCAATACGCCGAATTCGGTTATATAATACCTACATGAGATGATTTCAACTAATTCTATTCAAAGAAAGGCGGCAATCGGAATGTCAAAAATGAAGCTCCTTATCTGTTTGCTGATTACACTGTCGATCTGTATTGCGCTGGTGGGTTGCGGAAATCAGTCTTCCGTCGCAACCTTGACCGACCAGGCAGGCTCTATAAAAACCACAGGATCTGACTTGGATGACCCTGCAAAGTCCGCCGGCTCTAGTTGGGAGGACTCAGCAAATCCTTCGCAAGCTTTGCAGACCAACGAGGCTGGAAAATATAGGCATGAGATTGATGGTGCGACCTTTTACACCCAGCACAGTGTAGATGAGTGGATTGACGGAAATGTATTCCATGCTATCGACATGGCCAATGATATCTTTGGTAATGGCGAGAAATACACTTATGGTATGGGAGCTGTTACGTTTAATATCAATGGCATTGAGAATATACTTTCATATGAGGTTAAGAAAGCCGACGGCAATCCGACATCGAAGCCAACTGACGATGCATATCCGAATTTTATGATTCAGCGTTACTACGTATACGAATATGGGAATTATGGCGACTTATATTTAATTGACAATAGTGCATTCTATATCCCATATGAGTTGCTTGAACTGTCATTATATGCCTGTGAACAACTTCAGGCGGGTAATTCTGATGCGCTTGGAGATTTGAATCTTTTAGGCCAACACATCGAGATTGTCAATTAATCCTTATACGAAAACTGTGAGAATAATATAATCGCCTGAGCATCGCTGAAAAGATGCTCAGGCGGTTCTGCTTTGTACTTATTCTTCCTCTGTCTCCAGCAGTTCGATTTTGCCGTGTTCTTTCTCGAAGGCTTCGATCTCGCGGCGGGCCAGGTAGAGAACCTCGCCGTTGATGGAGCGGCCTTCGTAGGCTGCCAGATATTTCAGCTTGTAGTGCAGCTCGGGGTCGATATGGATGCCCAGGTGCTTGTTTTTCTGCTCCATTTTGGTTCCTCCCAATTATTCTTTGTACTTAAATTGATTTTAATTCAAGTACATGGTATAATTGAGGAAACGTACTTATTCTAAGTACACAATATTTGGAGGACACTATGGAACAGACTGCGCGTTTTATCTCCCGGCCGCGCCGGATCGAGGAGCTGCGGGACTTTGGGATCGGGATGCACCGTCCCTATCAGATCGCTTCCACGGTCTGCCTGGGCGGGATGGACTACGAAAACTTTGTGACGGATCTGCTTGCGGACCGGGCCTTTCTGGAAAACGTCCCCGGCTGCGGAGAGGACGGTCCCCTCGTCCGCTGCCTGTGCGTGACCTGCCGGGGCCGGGATCCCGTCCTCGTTCTGCCCGACGGAACAGGCCACGTCGCCCTGGCTGCATTGGTATGAGCTTTCTGTGGGCAGGATCGTGGCGCACACTGTGCGCCGCTACAGCGACCTGTAGCGCCGGCAATCTGCCGGCCATCACCCGGGAATGTGGCGCACACTGTGCGCCGCTACAGGGCGGGAGGAAGGATCACGCTTCTCTTTGTTTACAGCAGCGCAAAAGCAGAGCAAACGGCACGGAGTGGGAATCGTCCTTCCACTTCCGTGCCGTTTTGCGGTTATAGGCTTTGGGGTTCGCCGGTTTGCGGGTGACCGGGTTGATGGTCCAGGTGCCGCGGCGGGCGGCGTTCAGCTCCCGCTGCTTCTTCTTCGAGAGCTTCTCGTAGGGAATGAATTTTTCCATGTGTTCTCCTTTCATGGGTCGTTTGGTTTTCCGGGAGGCTGCGCGTCATACGGCGGCGCGGCCTCCCAGCGTGTCATTTCGAGCGAAGCGAGAAATCCGTCTTTTTTCGTAGGAAGAACGGATTTCTCGGTCGCGAGCTCCCTCGAAATGACGCTTCGAGCAAAGCGAGACATTGCGCCCTTTCCGGGTGGATCCGTACCTCTTTGCGGGAAAAAGAACGGATTTCTCAGTCGCAGGCTCCTTCGAAATGACAGCGACGGAACAGATACCTTTCGTGTACCCGCAATTATACCCTGTGGGCTTCTCCCCAATCGCACATCTCGTCCAGGATTGGGATCAGGGATTTGCCTTTCTCAGAAAGGCTGTATTCCACCTTCGGCGGGATCTGCGGATATTCCTTGCGGCGGATCAATCCGTCGGCTTCCAGCTCCTTGAGCGTGCTGCTCAGCGTCTTATCGGAGATATCCCCGATGTATTTTTTCATCTCGTTGAAGCGGACGACTTTATAACAGCCCAGCGTATAAAGAATGAACATCTTGTATTTGCCCTGGATCAGAGACATCGTATAGTTGAAGCCGGTATCCTCCAGCTTGTGATTTGCAATACAGTCCACAGACATAACGCTTTCCTCCGGGTAAGTATATAACCTGAATGTGCGTACTTGATTATTTGCTAACGCCGGGTATAATTGTAGTATGAGCGAAGCGGAAAGTCAATATGCTTTGCTCCGAAAGGAGATATCTGCATGAAAAAGGATTTAGGACTGGTGCAGGCGGTTTACCCCATGCCGGTGCTGATGGTGGCGGCGTATGATGAAAACGAAAAGGTCAACGTCATGAACGTGGCGTGGGGGCAGATCTGCGACTACGACAAGATCATCCTCTTCATCGGCGAGGGCAAGCGCACCTGGCTCAACATCAAGGCCAGCAAAGCCTTTACCGTGGCCCTGGCAGACAGGGCGCACATGGACGTCGCCGACTTCTTCGGCATCGCGTCCGGCAACAGGATCAATGACAAATTCGAGCGTACCGGCTATCACGCGGTCAAGAGCGACAAGGTCCACGCGCCGATCATCGAAGAATTCCCGGTGGTGATGGAATGCGAGCTGCTGGAATTCCTTCACACAGACTATGTGGACGGCATCGTGGGCAAAATCGTCAACGTAAAGGCCGAGGAAGCAGTCCTGGGCGAGAACGGCAAGGTCGATCCCGCGAAGCTGAATGCTCTGATGTTCGATCAGTTCCAGAACGGCTACTATGTGACCGGCGAGCAGGTCGGCAAGGCATGGAACGCCGGCGCCGTACTCATGAAGAAATAATAGAAAACGGCACGGAGTTGGAATCGTCCTTCCAGTTCCGTGCCGTTTTGCGGTTATAGGCTTTGGGATTCGCGGGTTTGCGGGTCACCGGGTTGATAGTCCAGGTCCCGCGGCGGGCAGCGTTCAGCTCCCGCTGTTTCTTTTTCGAGAGCTTCTCATAGGGGATGAATTTTTCCATGGTGTCTCCTTTCTGCACTTGCGAATGATTGCTTTTTCTTTCGGATTATATTATAATGCATCTGTCAATAGGGCGCTCCTGTCAAACAATTCCCCTACGCAACTATAGCAAACTTATGACTAAATGCTTAAAAAATCCTTGACATTTGCAATAGCATGGGTACAATATAATGATTTGACCGTGATGTCAGATGGGTGGTTTTGGGGAAAGAAAGGGGTTTTCTTCATGTATCACTGGATCGAAGACAAAGCGTTTCTCGGCAGAATGAAAGGCTTGTGCAGCGACTTGGTAAACCAGCTTGTGCAAGCCATCAACAGAGAAGAGTTGCTGGAAGTCAGACAGCATCTTGTAGGCAGCGGCGCGAAAAACCTGATCACGCAAAACACAGGCAGGCCCATCGACTTGGATTACAACCTTGAAATTCTCCGCGGCAATGGTATTCGTATCAACGATGGCCGCTGGGTCAAAGAATACGTAAGAAAAATGTTCAATGAAGTGTTGGAGCGTAAAGGATGGGAGCCCTGCGATGATTCAACCTCTGCGCTTACCACGAAAGAACGTTACTTTTGCACAGGGAACCAGACTCCGTTCAAAATTGATCTTTGCATTACAAGAATCGATAAATTTGGTCGCTTGCATCGTTTGATCCATAACAAGACAGGAATCGTCCAGTGGGACAGCTGGATCTGGAACGAAGCACCGCACGCAAAAGGACTGGATGATCGTGTCGCTTGGCTGAAGGACAACGGGTGCTGGCTGGAGCTCCGCGAGGCCTATCTCGGCAAGAAGAATATGTATCTTACGAGAAATGACCATAACCATCCGTCCTACGTCGTGTATATTGAAGCCGTCAACGAGGTTTACAGCAAATACAATCCCGGAACTGCGTACCGGCTCCACACAGGCGTGAGCTTGTCAGATACAATGCCTGGCTTTTCTGCTTCTACGCCTCAACCGGAAAGGTTGTCTCTTTGGGAGAACCATTGGAATAACTGATAGAGCCGCCCGAGCATCGTTGGATAGATGCTCGGGCGGCTATGCTATATGCTTATTCTTCCGCCGTCTCCGGCAATTCGATCTTGCCGTGCGCTTTCTCGAAGGCTTCGATCTCGCGGCGGGCCAGGTAGAGGACCTCGCCGTTGATGGAGCGGCCTTCGTAGGCTGCCAGGTATTTCAGCTTGTAGTGCAGCTCGGGGTCGATATGGATGCCCAGGTGCTTGTTCTTCTGCTCCATTTTGGTTCCTCCCAATTATTCTTTGTACTTAAATTGATTTTAATTCAAGTACATGGTATAATTGAGGAAACGTACTCATTCTAAGTACACAATATTTGGAGGACACTATGGAACAGACTGCGCGTTTTATCTCCCGGCCGCGCCGGATCGAGGAGCTGCGGAACTTTGGGATCGGGATGCTCCGTCCCTATCAGATCGTCTCCACGGTCTGCCTGGGCGGGATGGACTATGAGAATTTCGTGTCGGATCTGCTGGCAGACCGGGCTTTTCTGGAAAACGTCCCCGGCTGCAGAGAGGATGGTCCTCTTGTCCGCTGCATTTGCGTGACCTGCCGGGGCCGGGATCCCGTCCTCGTTCTGCCCGACAGAACAGGCCACGTCGCCCTGGCCGCGCTTGCCTAATCTACAGAGAAGGAGGCGTGGCGCACACTGTGCGCCGCTACGGGGTGGGAAGACCGATTACGTTTCTCTTTGTTTACAGCGGCGCAAAAGCAGAACAAACGGCACGGAGTTGGAATCGTCCTTCCACTTCCGTGCCGTTTTGCGGTTATAGGCTTTGGGGTTTGCCGGTTTGCGGGTGACCGGGTTGATGGTCCAGGTCCCGCGGCGCGGAACGTGCTGAAAGCGAAAAACAACGGAAAGATTGGCAAAAACCTACACGGAAAGAATGGCAAAAACCGGCCGCAATCTTGAAATACCGGGTTTCCCGTAGTATAATCAAAAAAATACACGGAAACGGACGTCAGAATAATATGGAAAAAGTAAAAAAAAGACAGATAACGGAAGAGGGATATACTCCGTTCCTGATCAGTATCATAGAAAAGCTCGCTTTTAAGATCCTTTCGCTTAAGATCAGATATAAACCCATTGGGGCCGATGCTGTGCGTGAGATGACC
>JAFWPP010000031.1:0-47604 GCA_017509485.1 Oscillospiraceae bacterium
CCTGGACGTCTACGAGGGGGAGGACGCCAACGTCTACACCGACCACTCCGACGACTATATGGACAACGACATCACAGCCCGGCTGCAAATGTTCCCGAACATAGTTCTGACTTCCCACCAGGCCTTCTTCACCCGGGAGGCTTTACAGGCCATTGCCGCGGTGACCCTGGAGAACGCCCGCAACTTCAACGAGGGCAAGCCCCTGGGCGCGGCGGAATGCAAGGCATAATCCCTGCGTCAATCATACTGTGCTCCAATAAGACGGCATTTGTCAAGGATAAAATTACCCTTTCTGCAAAAATGTTCATCTTCGGCGGCAATAGCCGTACCAAACCAGACAAATCCGAATATAAGGCCGGTTGGCCAAGGGCTCGGATTTGTCTGGTTTTTCCTTTTTTCGTAATGATCAAAGCTTGAGGCCGATTCATATCCGACAGGAACGAGTCTCTGCGCGCATGCAGTTGTACTCCCGTGTGCGGTACCGTATGCACTGTGGTATGGGAGAACGATCGCGCAGCGAATGGGTGCTCTCCTGAACGGTTTTTTCCGGGTTCCGAAGACTGCGCCGCAGGCCCCGTCTTTTACGCTCCATACCGGGTCACTCGGGTAATCATGCCGCATACCGGGCAGAAATACGGAAAGCAGACTTCTTGTACTGGGTATTTTCTACGAATTCTAATGGAAAAAATGCACCACTTTTCACAAAAATCCAAATCTGTTCATCTATAGTCAACGCCCTGTCCACCACCTTCTTCCCCCGGAGGTGGACCGCGGAAGAGCGCAACAACGGCTTCGTGAACTATATCATGGGTCTGTGCTTCATCTCCGAGGGCGCGATCCCCTACGCCGCAGGCGATCCCCTCCGCGTGATCCCCTCCTGCATCGTGGGCTCCGCCATTGCCGGCGGCCTGTCCATGCTCTTCAACTGCACCCTGATGGCCCCCCCACGGCGGTGTGTTCGTATTCCCCACGGTGGGCAATCCCTTCCTGTACCTTGTGGCGCTGCTGATCGGCTCCGTCGTTGGCGCGCTGCTCCTGACAGCGCTGAAAAAGAACAAGCGTTGATATCCGATCAAGCGCAAAACCACCAGTTCACCCCGAACCGGTGGTTTTGCTTGTGCGCTCGCCGGGCGCACCAGAAACGGCAAGGCCGCCGGTGTACAAGCCGGTGGCCTTGCCATTTCCGCATGATTTAACTTCGAGAATGTAAGCGCTTACATATAATGCACAAAATCATCATTTCATTTTTGTGTAACCTATTACAAAAATCTAATATTTTCAAAATATATCTTGACTTTTCAGAAATGCGTGGTATACTCAAGATATGAAAGCGCTTACATTTTTTTCAGACGGTGGCCACCAATTTGATTGTTTTGTAAAGCGCAGCATTCCCTTTCTGCCAACCCACGCCCACGAACAATCCAATATTCACAAATCGAAAAGGAGAACATCATGGAATACGTAATTGGAGCGCTGCTTCTGCTTTCCTTCTTCGGGCTGGTCTACTACGCTGTCCGCGGAGGAAACCTGATGATGGGCATTTTCGTAATGGCGATCATCTGGACTGTACTGCCGATGCTCGGCAATCTCCTCGTCAAGAATCCCGAATTCATTGCCGCGAATGAAGCAACCGTCTCGATCAGCTGGAAGGACGCCTTGACCAAGGTCTTCCAGAGCGGTCCGGAGGGCTGGGGCGCGACCCTGGTCAACGTGATCTTTGGCGCCTGGTTCGGCCGGGTCCTGATGAAGACCGGCATTGCCTCCACCCTGATCCGCAAGGTAACGGAGCTGGGCGGTGACAAGCCCCAGATCACCTGCATCCTGCTTTGCATCGTTACCACCGCCTGCTTCTCCTCCGTGTTCGGAGCCGGCGCGGTGGTCGCCATCGGCGTCATCATTCTGCCGATCTTCCTGTCCCTTGGCATTCCCAAAACGCTTGCCACCTGCGCCTTTATGATGAGCGTCGGCGCAGGCATGTTCGTCAACCCGGTCCTGTATCAGCAGTATTCAGCCTTCTTCCTGGGTGACAATGGCAAGACCCTCTACACCTACGAGATGCACACCTCCTGGGGCCTTTACGCGCTGCTGATCCAGGTGGCCGTGGTAATTCTCATGGTCCTGCTGCTGAGCCGCAAGAAGAAGGTCCACAACTGGAGTGCGGTCACACCGGCGGACATTCGCACCCGCAGAGGAGAAAACGCCCCCGGCATCGCTCTGATTACTCCGGTGCTCCCGGTCATTATGCTGATCCTCTTCAAGATCCCTATCATCCTGGGCTTTACAATCGGTTCGTTCTATGCCTACATCACCTGCCGTCAGATCAAGGGCTGGGCCCAAATGTGCCGCATGATCAACAAGGACTTTTTCGACGGCGTTGTGGATACCGCTCCGCTGGTCGGCTTCCTGCTGATCCTGCCTATGTTCAACAAATCCGCTGAGCTTTGCGTGCCCTACTTCAATGCGCTTCTGGGCGGTGTCATCCCCAACAATACGCTGATTCTCGCCATCGTCTTTGCGGTCCTGGCTCCCTTCGGCATGTTCCGCGGCCCTCTGACCCTCTTCGGCTGCGGCGCCGCGACCCTGGGCATTTTGAAGGGCTTCGGCTTTGCCACCGGCTTCCTGGCTCCCCTGATTATTATCCCGAGCACAGTCATGAACGTGTCCTGCTGCGTGACGCAGTCCTGGATCGTCTGGGGCGTCAACTACACAAAGACCACAACCAAGGAATTCCTGAAGCTGAGCCTGGTTGCCGGCTGGATCGTCTGCATCATCGTCCAGCTGATGTGCTGGTTCATGTTCGGCCGGGCCTGAGAATTGCCCGGAATCAACAATCCGAGGACTTGAAAAGGAGCAAGTATTATGAGCAGAAAAGTGAGAATGGGCATCGACGTCGGCGGTACGCATACCAAAGCGGTTGCCATTGACAATGATACACAACAGATTATCGGAAAATCCACCGTGAAGACCACGCATGACGATGTTTCCGGCGTAGCAGCCGGCGTCGTGAAAGCCTTTCAGAACTGTCTAAAGGAAAACAACATTGCTCCGGAGGACGTCATCTTTGTGGCGCACTCCACCACCCAGGCCACCAACGCCTTGATCGAAGGCGACGTGGCAAAGGTTGGCGTCATCGGCACTGCTTTGGGTGGTCTGGAAGGAGCTTTGGCAAAGGCCCAGATGCACCTGAAGAACATCCATCTGGATCAGAACAAAAAGATCGAGATCGCAAACGCCTTTATCCCCAACAAAAGCTTTACGCCCGAGGCTGTCAAGGCCGCGGCGGAACAGCTGAAGGCGCAAGGCGCGCAGGTATTTGTCGCCACCAGCGCCTTCGGCGTGGACGATGTGAGCTGCGAGCAGAATATTGCAGAAATCACAAAGGATCAGATGGGCATGGAAACCACGGTTGCCTCGGAGATCACCAAGCTCTACGGGCTCACCCGGCGCACCCGTACCGCAGCAATCAACGCCTCCATCCTGCCCAAGATGCTGAACACCGCAAATCAGACCGAGCGCTCGGTCCGGGAGGCAGGCGTCAAGGTCCCGCTGATGATCATGCGCGGCGACGGCGGCGTCATGGAGATCAACGAGATGAAGAAGCGGCCGGTGTTGACGATGCTCTCCGGCCCCGCGGCCTCGGTCATGGGTTCCCTCATGTACCTCCGTGCCTCCAACGGCGTGTACTTTGAGGTCGGCGGCACCACTACCAACATCGGCGTTATCAAAAACGGACGCCCTGCCATTGACTACTCCATCGTGGGCGGTCACCGGACCTACATCACCTCCCTGGACGTCCGGGTGCTGGGTGTGGCCGGAGGCTCTATGATCCGTGTCAGCAAGAGCAAGGTGGAGGACGTGGGTCCCCGTTCGGCGCACATTGCCGGTCTGGATTACGCGGCCTTCACCCCCGCGGAGGAGATTGTTGATCCTCAGCTGGAGCTGTTCTCCCCGAAGCCCGGCGATCCGTCGGACTATGTGGCGATCAAGCTCAAGAGCGGAAAGCGAATCACCATCACCAACACCTGTGCGGCCAACGTGCTGGGCCTTGTGACGGAGAAGGACTACTCCCACGGCAACGTGGAGTCCTGCCGCAAGGCCATGCAGCCGGTGGCGGACTATCTGGGCATCACCGTGGAGCAGGTTGCCGAGCAGATCCTGTCCCGGGCCTACGAAAAGATCTCCCCGGTCATTCTGGAGCTGGCAGAGAAGTACAAGCTGGAGAAGGATCAGATCTCTCTGGTGGGCGTCGGCGGCGGCGCAACCTCCCTGATCGGCTTCTGCTCAGAAAAGATGGGCGTGCAGTACAGCGTACCCGAAAACGCGGAGGTCATTTCCTCCATCGGCGTCGCCCTGGCCATGGTCCGGGACGTGGTGGAGCGCGTGGTGCCCAATCCCACCGCGGAGGACATCCGCAGCATCAAGGCGGAGGCAGTCAACAAGGCTGTGGAGAGCGGCGCTGCGCCGGACACCGTGGAGGTCCACATCGAGATCGACCCGCAGACCTCCAAGCTCACCGCCATTGCCCTGGGCTCCACCGAGGTCAAGACCCAGGATCTGATGGCCGCCTGTACGGAGCCGGAGGCCCGGGAGCTGGCAGCAAAGGACATGCGCAGCAAAGCCTCTGACGTGGAGCTTGTGGCGCAGACCGGAAACTTCTTTGTCTATCAGACGGACGCCAAGGACAAGCGCCCTGTCCGGATTCTGGACAAGAAGGGCTTTATCAAGGTACAGCGTACCGACGGTAAATCTTTGCTGACCAAGGCCGCAGCCTATCGGAATGCGGTTTCCAAGCTGTGGGAGGAAATGGCGGTGTACACCGCGGACGCCATTCTCCGCCCGGACTACTACATCTGCGCCGGGGCGCGTGTCATGGACTTCAGCGGCACCGGCGAGCTGGAGCAGGTGCTCATGCTGATGGACATTGAGATGCAGACGCTGGACCCCAACGAGGAGACCATTATTGTCGCTGCGAAGGCGCAGCTCTGATCTCCGGACTCATCCATGATCGTTCCCCGACGCAGGGGGAGAAAAGGAGAAAGCACCATGATCAAGCTTCGAGAGGCCCTTGCCAAACGGCTGAACCGGTCCCAGGAGGTAGGGCACAATTCCTATCCGGTGCGGGAAATGGCGGAGCAGCTGCTTGCGCTGAGCGATGCGCAGCTGGGGCAGTATGCGTTCCTTCATGAACCGCTGGAAGGGAAATTCAGCCCCGAACAGAAGGAAAGCTATATCCGACAGGCCAATGCCTGTGGGCAGCAGACCGCCATGGAGCTGCGGGAAAGTATCCGCGCCCGGATCGGCGATGAAAAGTCTGCAGCGCTCCTGACCGAGTTGACAAAGGAGCTCCGCCTCACCGTCCGGGACGAGCAGATCCCTTCCGGCGGCGGACATGTGATCTTTGCCCAGTATGTGGAGCCGGATCAGGTCACGATCTTCCGGGACTGCCTGGACCGTCTGGAGGAACTGATCCGGGCGGAGGACCTGGAGGATCTGTTTCGAGGCGTCGATTTTCGGAGCGTTCTGCTGGCACACGAGATCTTCCATGCGGTAGAGTATGCGCGAAAGGACCGCATTTACACCCAGACAGAGAAGGTAGAGCTCTGGCGCAAGCCCTTCTCCAACAAGTCGAAGATTCTGGCCCTCAGCGAAATCGCCGCCATGGCCTTCGCTAAGGAGCTGTGCGAGATCTCCTTTTCCCCCTATGTGTTGGATGTACTGCTGATCGCACCTTACAACCGGGACGCTGCCTGTGCACTCTACGAGGAAATCATGGGAGCAGCCGGCGTTCCACTGACGATAGGAGAAGAAGTATGCTGACAACAACCATTGGCCTTGCAGAACAATATGATTATCTCAAGGATCGCTTCCGGAAGGCCTATCGCTTTCTGAAGCAGACAGATTTCAGTCAATACCGGGAGCCCTGCGAGATCGAGATCGACGGCCGGGACGTCTATGCCCAGGTGCAGATCTACGACTCCAAGCCCGCGGAGCAATGCCGCTTTGAGGCCCACCGGACCTATTTTGACATTCAGTACATGGCCCAGGGCGAGGAATACATGGGTTTTCTCCCGCTGGATCGATTGGAGCCGGATACCGGCTATCAGCCGGAGCAGGATCTGGAGTTCTTCCGGATGCCGAAAGCCTATGGCAGGATTCTCCTGCGGGAGGGAGACTTTGCTGCCGTCTCCCCAGAGGACGGTCACATGCCTCGGTGCATGGCGGATGTCCCGCAAACAATCAAGAAGATCGTTGTGAAGGTGCGTGTTTCCGACACGCAGAAAGGAGTCTGACAATGGCAGAAGTAATGTTATTCGGCGAGCCCATGGTCATGTTTGTGGCCAAGAGCGAGGCACCGCTGGAGGATGTGGAGGAATACAGCCGCTTTCTCGCAGGGGCGGAGGTCAACGTGGCCATCGGCCTGACCCGTCTGGGCCACAGCGCAGCCTACTGCACCAAGCTGGGCATGGACCCCTTTGGAACATATATCGAAAAGAAGCTCCAGAGCGAGGGAATTGAGGCCCAGGTCAGTTACGATCCCAATCACTGGACTGGCTTCCAGCTGAAAAACAGGGTGACGGAGGGCGATCCCGAGGTGGTTTACTTCCGGAAAAACAGTGCCGCCTCCCATATGACTGAGGCGGACGTGGACCGGTTGGACTTCACCGGCGCAAAGATCCTCCATGTGACAGGGATTCCGCCCGCACTCTCTCAGAGCTGCCGGGATGCCACCTACCATCTGATCGAAGCGGCGAGAAGCCATGGAATGCTGGTCAGCTTCGATCCCAACCTCCGCCCCTCCCTCTGGGAGAGCGAGGAGGCCATGATCCGCACCATCAACGATCTGGCCTCCAAGTCCGACCTGGTTTTGCCGGGCACCGGCGAGGGGAGGATTCTCATGGGAAGCGACAATCCGGAGACGATTGCCCGTTTCTACCGCAGCATCGGCGCAGATACCGTCATTGTGAAGGACGGCTCCCGCGGCGCCTACGTCAGCAGTCCCCAGGGAGATAAGCACTATCCCGGCTTTCGCGTTCCCAAGGTGGTGGACACCGTCGGCGCCGGGGACGGCTTCGCTGTGGGCATCCTGAGCGCCATTCTGGAGCAGCTTTCTCTGGAGGAGACCGTCCGCCGCGGCAACGCCATCGGTGCGATTCAGGTTTCGGTCCGCAGCGACAACGAGGGCCTTCCCACCCGGGAAGAGCTCAAGGCCTTTATGGACTGAGGTGCCGGCTATGAAACTACAGGCAGCAATTGACCGGGTCAGTCTGGAGCAAATGCTGGAATTGGGCAGCCATCTGAACGGACATACCGACGTTGTAGAGGTTGGGACCTCTCTGATCAAGGATTACGGCGTCACGGCCAGCATTGGCGCTCTGCGCGGCCGCTTCCCGGACGTGACGATCCTGGCCGACATCAAAACCTGCGACGAGGGTGCTTACGAATTTCAGAGGGCCTATGAGGCCGGAGCGGACATTGCCACAGCCATGGGCTTTTCTGCCGAAACAACGCTCCGCGCCTGTGCCGAGGTTGCGGTCTCCTTCGGAAAGGACTGGTTCATCGACCTGCTGGAGCTCCCGGAGGATTCCATTTACCGGTTGGCGATTGCCTTCCCGGAGGCCATCTTCGGTGTGCACCTCTCTTTTGACAAGCAGGGAGCGGGGCTTCGGGAACTGGTTCGCCGCAGCACGCAGGTCATCCGCGCTGCCGAGGCTGCGGACGGGAAGCTGCGTCGGATCGCAGTCGCCGGCGGGGTGAAGCTGGATGTGCTCCCTGAGCTCCGGCAATGCGGCATCGACACCGTAATCGTCGGCTCCGCCATCACCAAGGCAAATGATATTTCACAGGCGGCGGAAATATTCTTCCGGGCCTGCCATGAAAACTGTGACAGGAGGAATCAGAAATGACAGAAGTATTCATGGACATTCTCGCTGAGATTGAAACGGTTCTGGACGCGGTGGATGAGCAGCAGTTAGAGGCTGTGATGGAGCGAATACAGAAAAATCGCCGGGTCTTTGTGGACGGCGAGGGGCGCTCCGGTTTCTCGGCCAAAGGCTTTGCCATGCGGCTGATGCACCTGGGCTACACAGTCTTCTTTGTGGGCGAAACCATTACCCCTGCGCTGCGGGAAGGCGATCTGTTCATCGCGGTCTCCGGCTCCGGGAAGAGTGCCAATGTGGTAAGCGACGCAAAGAAAGCCAAGACAGCCGGTGCGGAGTTGGTTGCCGTGACCTCCAAGCCAGATTCTCCCCTGGCCCAGGAGGCGGACTGCGTGCTGGTGATTCCGGGAACCGTCAAGGGCGACGCGGGCAGCCAGCGCGGCTCCATCCAGTTGCTCAGCTCTCTGTTTGACCAGAGCCTGCACATCACCCTGGATGCGCTGTGCCTGCTCCTGAGCCGCAGGGACCACACTGCCAACGAGACGGCCACCGGTGCCCATTGGTGAGAGCATGGAGCGTCTGACAGAATTTCTCGGCACCGTCGGCGTGGTGCCGGTGGTCAAGCTGAACCACCCGGAGCGGGATGCCGCTGCCCTGGGGAAAGCGCTCTGCGCCGGTGGGATTCCCGTTGCGGAGATCACCTTCCGGGCACCAGGGGCGGATACGGCCATCCGTCTTATGAAACAGGCCTGCCCGGAGATGGCAGTCGGTGCTGGGACTGTGACCGATGTTGCCCAGATTGACCGGGTGATTGAGGCCGGCGGAGATTTTCTTGTCTCCCCGGGCTTTGATCCGGAGCTGGTAGCCTATGCCCGGGAAAAACGCATACCGATCTTCCCCGGCTGTACCACAGCCAGTGAGTACCATCAGGCGCTGAAATACGGCTTGACCGTGCTGAAATTTTTCCCCGCGGAGCAAAGCGGCGGTCTGGAAAAGATTAAAGCCCTGGCAGCCCCGTTCCCCATGTTCCGGATCATGCCCACCGGCGGAATCAACCTTTCCAATCTCAAGACCTATCTCTCCTGTTCCGTGATCCTCGCCTGCGGCGGCTCTTATATGGTTACGCCCGAGCTGATTGATGAAAACCGCTGGACTGAAATTACATCGCTCTGCAAGCAGTCCGCTGAAATCGTTCGGCAGACGAGACAGAAAGAAACAGATTGATAAAGGAGCAAAAATGGAGAAGTATCACTGGGGAATACTCGGAACGGGGTGGATCGCTTCGGAGATGGCAGAAGCGCTGATGGCAGTACACGGCGAGATCTATGCCGTCTGCGGCACAAGCATGGAGAAGGCTGAGCGGTTCGCGTCCAGATTTCAAGTTAGGAAGTGTTATGCGGACGCGATGGAGATGATCCATGACGAAGAACTGGATGTTCTCTATGTGGCGACGCCGCACAGCAATCACTACCCGTTTATCCTGGAAGCGGTCAGGTGCGGCAAACATGTCTTAGCGGAGAAGTCGATCACCATGAATGACAGGCAGCTTTTGCACTGTATCGAGGAGGCAAAGAAAACCGGGGTTGTCATCAGCGACGGGACGACGATCCTGCACATGCCCCTGTATAAAAAGCTCAGACAGATGATCCGGGAAGGCGCGATCGGAAGGATCAAAATGATCCAGGTCAGCCACGGAAGTCTAAAGCCATATGACGTGAACAGCAGGTTTTTCAAAAAAGAGCTTGCAGGAGGCGCCATGCTGGACATCGGGGTCTATGCAGTGTCAGCTGCCAGGTTCTTTATGAGCAAATGTCCGGATAGCCAGGTCAGTCAGATGCGCTTTTTTGAAACCGGGGTTGATGAGACCATGGGGATCGTCCTGAAAAACAGTGCGGATGAGATCGCGTCGCTGGCCCTGTCCCTGCGCTGCTTGTTTCCAAAGCAATGCGTCATTGCCGGAGAAAAAGGGTATGTAACGATAGACAACTACCAGCGTCCGGATCATGCGGAGGTGGTCATCAACGATAATCTGAGAAAAGAGCTCATCCGGGAGGGAGACACCGAACGAGCGCTGCAGTATGAGGTCTTGGATATGGAGGACTATATCCTAAACGGAACTGGAGAGGAAAACCTGGCCGTCGTATATGACACGATGTGCATCATGACAAAAATACGGGACAGCTGGGGCCTTCATTATGAGTGTGAATGAGATGTCGGTTTAGGTTTCCTCTTGCAATTTCGGATCAGATCGGTTATAATGCAGACGTGAAAGCGCTTACGGAGCAATTTGACAAGCAGGTGATCGAATGAATATCTACGATATTGCAAAGCAAGCCGGCGTCTCCATTGCAACCGTGTCCCGGGTCATCAACAACAAGGGCTACGTCAGCGAGAAGACCCGCGCAAAGATCGAAGCCGTTATGGCGAAGGCGGAATATCAGCCCAGTGCCATTGCACGGGGACTGGCCAGCGGTAATTCCAAGACGATTGCGATCTTTGCCGTGGACGTCCGGGTACCCCATTATGCCACCACTTCTTTTACCATGGAGCGGCTTTTGACGGATCTTGGCTACTTGGTCATTATCTGTAACACAGGCGAGGACGTAGCCGACTGGCGACGGTATCTGACCATCATGCGGGAGCGGAACATCGACGGCATCATTCTGACGGGGTCCATCTATAACCGGCTGGAGCGGGATGAGACCCTGGACAGCTTTTCCGACACACCCATCGTCATGGCCAACGGGCGCATGAAGCGACCCAACGTCAAATCCGTTTTTGTGGACGAGGGGCACGGCATCGAGCTCGCCACGGAGCACCTGTTTTCCCGCGGTCATACGAAGCTGGCTTACGTGGTGGATAAGGACACGGAATCCGCTGAGCGCAAGAAGAACGGATTTATCCGCCAGCTCGCCATGCTGGGAACCTTGGATGCGGTGCGGCACGTGTATTCCGCACCCTACGGTTTGGAGGGCGGCGCACAGATCGGGCGAGCACTCTTTGAGAAAGGCTACAACGGCATCGTGTTCGGCGAAGACCTGACCGCCGTCGGCGCCATGAATGCGCTGCGCACAGACGGCATCGCTGTGCCGGAGCAGATGGCGATTACCGGCTGCAACAATTCCGAGTACGCCTACACATGCAGCCCCGGCCTCACTACGGTCAATAACAAAGCCGAGGTGCTCAGTGAACTGACCGCCCAGCTGCTGGTCAACATTCTGAACGGAAAGAAAGAAATCGCGGAAATGGTAGTGATTCCCGAGCTTGTCGTCCGCGGCAGCACATAGGCATTAGAAAACAGGTCTCAAATTACTCATCGCTCCTCGCGCAACTGCTTATATCGGCTGCGATTGGTTTCAATTAAGATTTGTTTCAAACTTTCCTCAAACAGATCGGAATCAACAGCAGAAACCGTGTCCCGGAGGGCAAAGACGGAAATCTTGTCCGGGTAGGCCCTGTGGATTTCATCTAAGGCCGCCTGCTCTTTTTCGGGACGGATCGCGAGGCGGGCGGCGGCGAGGGCGGCGAGATCGAGGTCTGCTGCTTCCGTACGGATTTCCTCAAAACGGGAACGCTCGGTTTGGTATTCCGCCTCGAAGCCGGCTTCCCGTTCCGCGTGACGGCGGGCCGCGGCGTCGGCGCCGGCGATGGTGTCGGAGATTTCCTTCCGCGCTTGTTTCGTGATTACTTTTCTCTGGTTCGGCTGGGCCGCCATCTTTTGCACTGCCTCCTCCTTGTGGAACGTGCGAAGGATGGCGGTCTCTTCATTTTTCAGTTCTTCGATTTCTTCGGTCAGGCCCTGGAGCTTTTCTGTCAGTTCGCGACGTTTGAAAACTGCGAGGGAGGGAAGCGCGTTCCGTTCAGAGAGCAGGGCTTTTCGTTCTTTTGCCTTTGCCTGCATGGCCGAAATCAGTTCGCTGTAATTTGCAAACACAGGCCTTGCCTTTTTCAGATACTCCTCAGCCCGTTCCTTATGCACACGGGCGTGGGTCGCGCTGTAGCGCAGAACCAGCAGCCGGGCGCGGATGGATTCCAGCAGATCGGCCACGGCGGGGATCGATCGCTTGAGGGAATCCGTCAGCTTTGTAATGGCAGTTTTCAGTGATTTCAGCAAAGCGTTGTCCCGCTTGATCTGCCGATTCAGCTCGCATCGGTCGGAGACGAATCCCTTTTTCTCCATTGCCCGGGCAGCGACGCCTTCGTGGATGGTGGGCTGCTCGTCCCGGCCCTGATCCGCAAAGCTGCGATGGTCGATCCGCTCTTCCAGACCGGCTTGCTCCAGAAAGCGATTGACGTACTTTGCCCAGGCTTCGCGCCAGAGGCAAAGCTGCTCCTCGCTGTTCCAGCGTTCGGAGATCGGATTCTGTCTGCCGAATTTCGTACTCTTGGGATATTTCGACGCGCGTTCCAGCCCCTGCGCTTCTGCGACGGATGGAGGAAAATACGCTTTCTTCTTTCCGGACCGATCCAATTTGTATTGATACTGCTTCTCCCAACCTTCAGCCTGGGCCGTTTTGATCTCTGCGGCGGTGAAGCCTTTTTCGATCCCGTCCTTCACGCAGAGATACTCTTTTTCGGTTTTCGCCTGCCAGGTCCCGTCCGGATTCAGCGGACGGACCGTCAGCAGAATGTGGGCGTGCGGATTGTGCCCGTCCGTGTCGTGGATCGCCATGTCGGCGCACATGCCCTGGGAGACAAACTGCGTTTGGATAAATCCGGAGAGCAGCCGAAACCATTTTACTTTGTCAAGCTCCACCGGCAGCGCGACAACGAATTCTCGAGCCAGCCGGCTGTCCTTCGTTTTCTCCGCAGCCTCCACCGCGTTCCAGAGCGTTTCCCGATCTGACCACTCCCGCGGAGCATTCGGCGGCAGAAAAACCTGCTGGGCGACCAGTTCGCGTTTGCGCGTGTAGTCATGCTGGACGCCGTCATAATTGTTGTAGATCCTGGAGCAGCTCAGATACGCCGACGCCGCGCAGGCGGACCGCCCCGCCCCGCGGCTGACGACCTTAGCTTCCAGGTGGTAAATCGCCATACGTTTTCACACTTCCTTTCGTCAATTTCGCTTTCTTTCGTATTCGTCATTGCGAGGCTCCGAAGGAGCCGTGGCAAGCCGTTCCCCCTTGCCAAACCTGCCAGTGACAGATTTGGCAAAGCAGAGCGCCATTTCTGCTCCTGTGATTCCGACAGGAAAGCACGGATTGCCACGACCAGCCTGCGGGCTGGTCTCGCAATGGCAGAAATGGCAGCGCTGCGCGGACGAGAGGCGCCTTGCCCATATCGTCCGTCGTTCTCCGCAGAGAACGAAATGCCCCCGCGTCCGCCTCGCAGAGCGCACGGCCCGACCATCGGGAGGGATACCACCGCCTCCGAAAATGCTGTGCATTTCGGAGGTGGTGAGTAAGTGCGCCCTTCGGGAAAAAGAGAACGACGGGACAGCCCCCTCCTGAGCCATCCCGCCGCGTTGGTTTTCGCGCCATTTTTCGTTTTCCTTCGTCCATCGTAATTCCTTTCCGTTGAAGTTTTTGCGTTGACCATGGGATAGAGAAGACTTGCTTTCAGCATAAGTCCCCTCGCATTTCCAGTGCTTTCGTAATCTTTGTCAGAAAAATCTCCAGCTCTTCCAGCGTCATTCCGTTCGTAAAGGGCATCGCTTTCTCTACGATGGCCCCCTTCTGAATGAGCCGCCGCGTCCGCTCCTTCCGCTCCCGCACGTGATCCCGCGCCAGAGCTTCTTCATAGCGGTGGCGCATCTGCAAAAGCTCCGTCTGTAAGGCTGTTTGTTTTTCCATAATTCCAAAGGCTCCTTTCCTGCGAAAATGCAGAACGGGCCGCAAGGGAAAACCTTCGTTCCCTCACAGCCCGTTTTGCTGTCGTTGTGTTATTCGGTTGTTACTTGGGAGTCAGCTTCTGCCAAATCCGCAGCCGCGGCCTCTGCCGCTTTCTTCGCTTTTCGCTCCTTGCGTCGGTAATACTTCTCTCGATTGGCCGCCCGCTTCTTTCGCTCGGCTTCCAGCTGCGCAAGCTCTTCCGAGGTAGGCTCCGGCGTCGGTACGTCGAAGCGGCCAATGAAGTTCAGATAGATCTCAATCTCCTGGCAGCGATCGCCGTATTCGTCCTTCGCCGGGGCGTGAACCACAATCCGGTCAATGAACTCGTGGATCATGGGCGTGGTCAGCTCCGTGAAGTCCCGATACTTTTTCGCCAATGCCAGAAACTGCTCCACCCGGGAGGTATCGGCTTCGTAGGCTGAGAGTTTCTCCTGCTCCGATGCAATCACCGCTTCCAGCTCCGTCTGCTCCGTTTCGTATTCCAGCGACAACGCTTCATACCGTTTCTCCGGCAAACGACCCAGCGCGTAGGACTCATACAGTTTTTTCAGAATCGTGTCCAGCTCCCTGCAGCGCCGTTTTGCTTTCTGAATGGTCCGTTTCAATTCCTTCGCGGATTCCGCCTGCCGGATCTCGGAGGCCTCCCGGACCTTCTGAACAAAGGACGCTTCGTTCTGAATCGCATAGGTGCTGACTGTGCGAATCGTTTCCAAAATCAATTCCCGCAGGGCGGCGGTGCTGACGTGATGCGAAAAGCACACCTTCTGTTCATGTTGATAGGAAAGCGTGTAGGAGGAGCAGTTGTAGCCGTCGCTGGTGATGATTTGCTCGCCGCTTTCCATTGTCCTTTTTGCCCGATGATTATACATCCGCTTCCCGCAATCCGCGCAGTACACCAGGCCGGTCAGGGGATTGGCTTCTCCGACGGTATCCGTCCGGTGGCGAACCTGACAGACCCGCTGCGCCAGTTGAAAGGTCTCCTCGTCGATGATGGCCTCATGGGTGTTTTCAAAGATCAGCCAGTCCGCCGGATCGGTGAAAACGCGCTTTTCCTTGTAACTCCGCTTGTTCGTCCGGAAATTGACCGTGTGCCCCAGGTACTCCGGCCGGGTCAGAATGTTCATCACCGACTGCCCATACCAATCATGAGGGCGCTCCGGATCAATTTTGCTCTTGCAGGTTCCGATTCCGAGACGGGCCAGATGACAGCTGGGCGTTTCCACCTTTTCCGCGGTCAGCTTCCGAGCAATGTCATACGGTCCGTGTCCGTCGACTGCCATGTGGAAGATGCGGCGGATGACTGCGGCGGCCTCCTCGTCTACAATCCAGCGGTTGATATCCTTCGGGTCTTTGATATACCCATAAGGCGGGATATTCGTGGTAGGCTTCCCGGATTTGCCCTTGACCTTGTAGGCCGCCTTGATCTTTCGGCTCTGATCCCGCAGATACCACTCGTTCATGATATTCAGGAACGGGGCGAACTCGCTGCTGTTCTGATCCTCGCTGTCCACGTTGTTGGCGACAGCAATAAAATGAACCCCATGCTCCCGGAAAAATACCTCGGTGTAGAAGCCCGTCTGCAGATAGTCTCTGCCCACGCGGCTCATATCCTTGACCAGCACGGTCCCGACCTTCCCGGCCTCAATATCCGCAATCAGCCGTTTCCAGTCCGGGCGGTCAAAGTTGCCGCCGGACCAGCCGTCGTCGGTATAGTGGCGCAGGTTTGTGTAGCCGTGCGAGGTCGCGTAGCTTTCGAGGTATATTTTCTGGTTTGCGATGGAGCTCGAGTCGCCCGACAGTTCATCGTCGCGCGACAGCCGCTCGTAGAGAGCGGTGATTTTTTCTTCCGTCTGTCTGCTGGTCATACCTGACTCCTTTCAGACTGACGGCTCATTTGCGGCACGTTCAGTATAGCACATTTCGGTTCAGATTCCAACCCTTCATTTTGAATTAAGTGAAAAATCTTGTCTTCGAAGGTCTCCGCCGCCTTCTCGCTGAAATGGGCGTTGACCCGGTAATTGGTCGAGCCGATCCTTCGGCTCAGGGTAAAGGTGTTGCTGGGTGTTTTCTCCATAGAGCTCCTTTCCGCGCATGCTGCGCTCTGTGATGATGTGTTTGGTGTTGTTGTTTCATTTTGTTTGCCTCCCTGCAAAGTCGTTTTGATTTGGATGGATAGAGTAGATTTCCAGTGCAAACGACCCTGCTCAAATTGTGATAACCATGCTGTTGCCTCCTTTCACAAGATTGATTTCGATAGATTCCGCCCGTAGCAGCGCACAGTGTGCGCCATCTGCCGCAGACAAAAAACTGCCTCCACGAAAAAAGTGGAAGCAGTTATCAATAAAAGAAAAAGTGCCCAAAGGCGCTGCCGGATAGAGAAAACCGCGCGGCTCAAGTAACCTCTACTTGATGCCGCGTGGTTTCGCTCCTCCGTATTCGTAATATCGCTTCATGATGCTATCGACCCGTTTCAGGACTCCGCTGTGGCTTGCGTAACCGAGCCGCTGCGCGATCTCCGTCCAGGTGTAACCCTGTCGACGCAGTTCCAGCAGGTTTCGTTCCTGCTCTGTCAGCGTTTCCAGAAACGATTCCAAGAACACCTTTGAGAGGACGTGCTCCTCCACGTAGGTCGAGGCGTCCGGAATGAAAAACATGGGGCCGAAGTTTTCATCGCCGAAGGTCTGTTCCAAAGAGACCTCCTGCACCTTTTTGGATCGCGTGTGGTACCATTCCCGCAGAAAATCCGTCCGCACGTTGGACCGTACAGGCTCGAAGTCCTCGTGGCAGGGCATTTCCTTCACCACGTCCAGTACCGGATGCCAGTTCTGCTCCAAGATCACCCGCTTGACGATCCGTTCGAACAGGGCGTCCACTTCTTCCTTGGGTGGATAAGCAAATGGCAGACTGCGGGGATGATAGATCAGCCGCTGCAGATTCAGCCCGGTTTCCTTTTCAACCTCCTGTGCCCAGATCGGCAGGCTGTAGGAGAAGATCCAAACTGGGCAGAAGCCGGTGTAATGCTCCTTCCAGCCCCGGAAGCCGAAATGGGGAAAGGTCAGGTCGGAAACCGCGTCCATGATCTCCTTGTAGAATTCATCCCCGTCGATGAGATCGAGCTGTTCCCCGGAGGAGAAGATGTCTCCCGGAATCCGCGGCAGCTTTTCCAGCACCGGGTACTTTGAGATCACTTCCCAAGGCAAGACGTACACCAGCGGCAAATACCGCAGGTTGCTGTCCACCGGGATTCTGAGCACGGCCATTCGCACACCTCCCATCATAACAGTATTGATCGTATTGATGCCGTTCTACTTATTAACGACACTTCTGCAGGTGAAATGTCACCAAAATAAAAAAATATTTTCCAGAGTCGTTTTTTGGTGCGTTTACCCACGCCGCCATCGTAATTATCTCACAGGATATGTACCAAAATACGGACACAAAAATCCCCCGGCGCACAGGGTAACAGCCCTTGCGCTGGGGGACAGTCATCTGTTACATCTTCTCGATCAACTGAAAGACAGCTGCCTGCTGCTCATCATCCAGCCGGGACCAGCTTTCCAGGAGCCTCCTTTGGGCGGGAGTCAACGCTACCAGTTCGTCCTCTCTGGCAAACAGCTGAGAAATGGTAATCCCAAAGGCATTGCAGATTTTCTCCAGGGATGGGATCGTGGGCATCATACCCTTGCGGAACCAGGAGGAGATCGTCGATTGCGGGAGGCCGGATTTCTCAGCGAGCTGATATTCCGTCCAGCCCCTTGCTTCCCGGTATTCAGTTATCCTTGCAAGAACGTCAATCACAGCACTCGCCTCCATCCATCGATTTCTCGTTTATTATACTTGCGTTTATCGTTGCAATTTAATAGTTTGTGTCGTATTATTTTAACGAGATACGCAAGCATAACGGAGGCAGCTTATGACGGTAACATTTTGCGGGCACAGAGAATTGGACGATCCAAGTACAATCCGGTGCTGGCTGGAGGAAACGGTAGAGCGTTTGATCCGGGAAGGCGCGGACAGGTTTCTGCTGGGCGGCTATGGTGCTTTTGACGCTCTTGCGGCAAGCGTTGTATTTCAGGCAAAGCAAAAGCATACGGACGTCCGGTCCATTCTGGTCCTCCCATACCTGGATCGAAAAGCGGATGCTTCTCTCTATGACAGCACGCTGTATCCGCCGTTGGAGACGGTGCCGCGGCGGCTCGCCATCGTAAGACGGAATGAATATATGGTCTCCCGTTCGGATGTGGTCGTTGCTTACGTCCTGTACTCCTGGGGCGGGGCCGCCGCCACGCTGCGGTATGCAGAGAAACAGCAGAAGCAAATCATCCGATACCAAAAAACCGGCTGATTTGAGCACCCGATTCTCGCGCCTCTCAGGGGCATAATTCCGGGTTCCGGAGGGGGGCTGTATAGGTATATTCCCCCGTTCAAAACAGGCTCGAAAAACCGAGTCTACACCTGGGTTTCTGAGGCTCTAAAGCGTGAGATTGCCATGTGCGCATTTGAGCTCCCGCACACTGGCCAATCATGTCCGTCAGAGTCCCCAAAAGAGAGAAAAGCCACAGGCTTTCAGAGTGTTTTCTGAAAAACCTGTGGCTTTTGCAGCTGCGTTGTGCTATACTTCTGGCAGTGGGATATCAGGCGTAAACGTATTCCTGCAGCACGGTTTCTTCCGCACGGTGTTGAATCGAGTTCATCCTGGCCACCCATGCCATCGGATCGGCAGCCTTGAGCGCCTCGGTGACACCCTCGTGCTCAGCCATCTGTGCAGTCAGTAGCTCCATCTGCCTAAAACAAGTTTCGTTGACCTCCATCAGGTGCTCAAGAAGTTTTCCGGTACGGATCAACTCCGCATACAGCACCGGGCGGTGTTCCTTGAGATATGACCTCCGCATCAGGCCATACTTTCCGATCCAGGTGCCGGGCACCCCCTCGACAGATGCCTCAGAAACAGGCCGACCTTCCTGCTGCGCAGCACAATCATTTCCAGCCGTCCTTGGCAGCTTGATGTCCATGTTCGGAAGATAGTAGTCTCCGACCAGGGAATACGTTCCGCCCAATTGCTCGTAAATTGTTTTCATAACGGCTCCTTTCGCGTCAAATGCTTCCTTACAGCTCGTTCCGCTTCGCATGCCTTTCGATGCAAGCATCAAATTGCGGAACCAAGCCGCGTTTCCAGTCGCTGGGATAAGTGCTCTCGCACAACCTCCTTTCCCACGACTGTTTTCCTCACATTTGCCGCAAATGAGCCGCCAGCCGTGATGTATTGTGAAAGGGTTAAACCTTTCCTTTACACAATACATCATATCGGAGAACAGCATAAAATCCCCCATCGCAGCCGCGATGGGGGATTTTATTGCGGTCAAAAGACCAGATTCATCGCCACGGGGGCCAGGATCGCGGTCAGGATGCCGGCGACAGCCACGGAGAGGCTGCTGACCGCTCCCTCCAGCTCGCCGAGCTCGAAAGCACGGGCGGTGCCGATGGCGTGGGAGGCGGTGCCGATGCCGACGCCCCGGGCTACGGGGTCGGTGATACGGAAGAGCTTGCAGACTGCCGTCGCGGTCAGGTTCCCCGTGATGCCCGTGAGGATGATGACCGCGCTGGCCAGAGGCACCATGCCGCCCAGGGTCTGGGTCACGTCGATGCCGATGGCGGTGGTCACGGACTTCGCGACCAGCGTGGCGGCCTCCTCCCGGCTCATGCTGAGGAGCCAGGCCATCAGCAGGATGCTGCCGACGCTGGTGACGACCCCCGCCAGGATGCCGCCCATCACAGCGGGAAAGCGGCCCTTGAGCCGGGAGAGATTCTCGTACAGCGGCACTGCCAGACAGACGGTGGCGGGCAGCAGCAGATACTGCAGCGGCGCCGCGCTGGCTTTGAAGTCGTCGTAGGGGATCTTGGCCAGGGAGAGCACCAGGATCACGAAGAGGATCCCCAGCAGGAGGGGATTGCACCAGGCCTGCTTGGTCTTCTTGTTGATGAGGAAGCCCAGGCCGTAGCCCAGGATGGTCAGCAGCACGCCCCAGACGGCGCTGCTTTGCAGGAACTCAGTCATCGCCCTTGCCTCCCTTCGCGCTCAGGCGCTGGATCCACTGGGTCGCCTTGCCGGAGACCGCCATGACCAGGACCGTGATGGGCACCGCCGCCAGGACGCAGGGCAGCAGAAAGGCCTTCAGCTCCGCCCAGAGCTTCATGATCCCCACGGCGGGCACCAGGAAGAGAATGGGCAGGATGCCCACCAGAAAGCCGGAGGCCTGCTTCACCTGCTCCGGTTTGATGATTTTCAGCCCCAGGGCCGCCAGCATCAGCAGCAGGCCGTAAACGCTGGCCGGGATCGGCAGCGGCAGCAGGGCCGCCAGCCCCTCCGCCAGAAAGCAGACCGCGAGAATGCGGCCAAATTGGAAAACCAATGCCATCATTGAGAGGACCTCCTTTGTTTTTGGGATCAGGGGTCGGCGCGGTTCAAGGCGGGGGGTATAGCGGGCAGATTGCCCGCGCTGCGGTGGAAACCGGAAGGCCGGTGCCTCGGGCGGGCGGTCAATGACCGCCCCTACGGCGCTGTACGATTGTGCTTGTCACTTCTTAGCTTTTGGAAGGCCGGTGCCTCGGGCGGGCGGTCAATGACCGCCCCTACGGGTTGGTGATCCGGTCCGCGACGTACAGCCCCATGGCGCCGGATTGGGACAGACCGCGGCAGATGCCGGAGCCGTCGCCGATCAGGTAGATGCCGTCATGGATGCGGAAGTCCCGATCGTGGTCGGGCTTCAGGGAGTAGTACTTGGACTCCAGGCCGTAGAGCAGGGTGTCGTCGTTGGCGGTGCCGGGGGCCACCTTGTCCAGGGCGTAGATGGTCTCGATGATGTTGGTCAGGATCCGGTGGGGCAGGGCCAGGGAGATGTCGCCCGCCGTGGCCTTCAGGGTGGGGATGACGGTGTTCTGGCCCAGCCGGTGGTCGTTGGTGCGGCGGCCCCGGATCAGATCGCCAAAGCGCTGCACCAGTACGTTGCCCTTGCCGATCAGGTTCGCCATCTTGGAGAAGGACTTGGCGTACTCCGTGGGATTGTTGAAGGGCTCGGTGAAGTGGATGGAGGAGAGAATGGCGAAGTTGCAGTTCTCGGTCTTTTTCGCCGGGTCCGCGAAGCTGTGGCCGTTGGCGGTGATGACCCCGTCGTTGTTCTCCGCCGAGACGATGCCGCCCTGGTTGAAGCAGAACATTCTCGTCCGGTCCTCAAAGGTCTTGGTGCGGTACAGGATCTTGGGCTCGTAGATCTGGGAGGAGAACTCCCGCCAGATGGCGTCCTTCATCTCCACCCGCACGCCGATGTCCACGGCGTTGGACTTCATGGCGATGCCGAAGCTCCGGCAGAGCTCGCCCACGAATTCCGCCCCGTTGCGGCCCGTGGCGACGATCAGCTTTCCGGCCTCCATGGGGCCTTTGGCGCTGTCCAGGGCGTAGCCGCCGGGGACGGCGCGGACCTGGGTGATCTCGGTGCCGGGCAGCAGCTCCACCCGGTTATCGGCCAGCCAGCGGATCAGCTTCTGCATGATCAGCAGGTTGTTGTCGGTGCCCAGGTGCTTGACGTTCATATCCAGCAGCCGCAGATTGTTTTGCAGGCATTTCAGCTTCAAAGCCTCGTTGGAGCCGTAGACCTTGATGTGCAGGCCCTCGGGGGTGAAGCGGTCCAGCACCGCGCTGACTTCGTTGATATATTCCATCGCCAGGCGCTCCCCCAGCTCCTCGCCCAGGGTGCCGCCGTAGGCGGTGCCCAGGTTGAACTTGCCGTCGGAGAAGGCGCCGGCTCCGGCAAAGCCCGAGGTGATGGAGCAGACCGGGCAGTAGACGCAGCTTCTGCCCCCCGCGGCGGGACAGTTCCGCTGCTCCACCATGCGTCCCTTCTCCGCGATGGCGATGCTGAGAGCGGGATCCCGCAGCCGCAGCTGGTAGGCGGCCATCAGCCCGCCGATGCCGCCGCCGATGATGATAACGTCGTAGCGATGATTCATATCGAAAACCTCCGTATGCGCAAACTTCTAATCATATTATACGACGAAAGAAAGAAAAAAGCAAGGGAAAAGCCCGACACCAAGGCCGGGCTTTTTTGCAGGCGTCGCTTACTGCTGGCTTTCCATGTAGGCCACGATGTCGCCCACGGTCTTCAGGGTGGGCAGGACTTCGTCGGGGATGACGATGCCCTTCTCCTCCTCCAGGGCCATCAGGAGCTGGAGCACGTCCAGGGAGTCGGCGCCCAGGTCCTCCTTGATGCGGGAGTCGGGGGTCACGTCCCCGGGCTTCAGGGGAAGCTGTTCGCAGAGAATGTTGACAAGTTCTTCAAACATATTCGATTACCTCTTTTCTGTGTTTCGGTATAATCAGAGGATCGTTCCTCTGAGGATTCGGGTTTTGCGGCGTATGGGATTTATATTGTTCTGTTCCGCGCCCCGAGGGAGACCAGTGCAAGGACGATCAGCCCGATCGCCAGGGCGGGGCAGAGGACAAAGGCGGTATTGTCAGTCCTCCAGCTCCAGGTGTTGAAACAGAGCAGCAGATTCAGCGGAAACGCGATCCAATGTCCCCGGATCACCAGCGCCTTGGATTGATCCTCCGCAGCCGGCAGCCCACGGATCAGGCCGACGCAGCTGACAAAAAGGACGACGGCCGACAGGATGACCGCGGCGCTGAAGTACAGCTGCAGCGCGGAAAGCTTCGCGCCGTACCAATCGGACTGCTGCGCCGTGAACAGGGCCGGAAGCGCGCAGAGCGGCACGAACGCCGCAGCGCCGAGGCATACGACGGTCAGGCCGGACAAGACCGCGCGCTTGATTTGATTTCCGTTCATAACGCTTACGGAAGGAAAAAGTCAATCCGCCGGGCTGTCGTTTTGGGGAGAACGGTCCCGGTTGAGGACCTTTGCAAGACGCATGGCGCAGAGATGGAGCAAGACTCCCAAAAAAGGCCAGACGGTCGGAACCAGGCTTGGGTCCGGAAGCTCGAAGCGCTCCTGATATGGCCTGAGAAAGAGGGAACTGGCAATCTGCATTCCGCAGAGCAGCAGCCCTGCGATGGGGCCGCCGCCCAGGGAAAGCTCCTGACTGCGGTGTTCCTCCCACTTCAGCGCCTCCAGAACGCGGCGGATCGACAGAAGCTGAAGCAGGACGGCAAAGGCGCCGAGAACCAGGTTCAGCAGCAAGACAAAAGTATAATTGGTATAGTCCCCCCGAAAATACCGGCCGATCCTGCCGGGATGCAGATACGAGAGAGCGGAAAGCGGGATGCTGCCAAGGCCTTGAAGCTGCTCCTCTATGTAAAAATAACAGTTGTTGAGGATCGCGAAGGGCAGAAAGACCGTCAGAAGCGCGGCGGCCATGCAGACGATCAGCAGGCTGTAATACACGCTGCGGCTTGTTTGGATTCCGTTCATGACAAGCTCCTTTTCTGAATCAGATTTCCAATTGCCGACGCTACAGGAGATGCTTGACGTAGGCCCGGCGCTTCTTGTGCTGCACCGCGTGGAAGCGCTTCCACATGTTGATGATGGAGCGGTTGTCCTCTAAGTTCAGGTTGGTCTCGCAGTACTCCACGCCCTCCTCCCGCAGGAGCTTCAGGATGTGGGCGGAGACCACGGTGGCCACACCCCGGTTGGCCCAGGCGGGATCCACGGCCACCAGGCCCAGATCCAGGATCTTCGGGTGCTTCACGTCCCGGAGAACCCGCAGCAGGGCGGCGGGCGTCAGCTTGCCGCCGGACTTCTGCAGAGCCCGGGACAGGGAGGGGAAGCAGAGCCCCAGGCAGACCAGCTTGTCGTTTTCGTCGAGAATGACGCCCACGTATTTCAGCTCGATGATCAGCATGAAGTTGTCGATCAGCATGTCCTTCATGCCCTTGGTGAAGGGGACGGTGCCGTAGATGTCCTTGTAGCCCTCGTCCAGCAGGGCGAAGAAGGCGTCGCCGTAGCGACGGATGAAGTCCCGCTTGTTTTTGGCGGGGCCGAAGTGGAGATTGTAGCGCTTCATCACGTAGTCCGCCATCTGCTCCAGCTTGCCGTCGTCCTTTTCGGGCAGATAGATCTTCCGCTCCTCCCAGTCCACCTCCTTGGCATAGCCCAGGTGTTCGATGAGCTTCTGGTAGTAGGGGGCGTTGTACTGCTCCTCGAAGGTGGCCAGCTCGTCGAAGCCCTCGATCAGCAGGCCCTCCCGCTCCAAATCGGAGAAGCCCAGCGGGCCGCAGACGGTGTCCATTCCCTTGGCCAGGGCCCACTGCTCCAGGGTGTCGAAGAGGGCGTCGGCCACGGCCTGATCGTCAATGGCGTCGAAGCGGGTGAAGCGGACGCGCTTTTCCCCGGTTTTCTGATTGTGGGCCTTTTGCAGGATGCCCTGGATGCGGCCCGCCATGACCCCGTCCCGGTAGGCGTTCCAGCAGCAGGCCTCGCAGGTGTCGTAGTAGACATAGTCCGGGCGGAACATCTTCTTCTCGTCGCCGTAGAGGGGCGGCACAAAGCAGGGGTTGTCCTTGTAGAGCCGCAGGGGAAAGTTCAGGAAGTCCCGCTGCTGCTGTTTGCTTTTGACTTCAGCGACCTGGATCATTCGTTGTCCTTCTTTCTGTTTTTGCGTTGGGCGCCTTCACGGCCAGCAGCCGGTACAGCTCCTCGGCGCTTCCGTTTTCAAAGCCCGCCTTGTCCAGGGGGATCAGGCGGTTGCGGCGGGTGGTGAGCACGATCAGCCGCCGGGTCTCGTAGACCCGCTTGATGCGGTCATAGCTCATGTGCAGCACGTCCCGGCGATTGCCCCGGCGGTTGGCCACGTTGGCTTCGGTGAACCAGAGCCGGTTCGTCAGGGCGTCGGTGCCGTCCTCCAGCACCTGGCGAAGGATCTGATCGTGGATGGATTTTTTCGGGTAGCGGATGAACTGCGCCCAGTAGATCGCGGCGACAGCCGCCAGCACCAGGCCGATCAGCACCGCGGGACCGGTGCCCTTATGGGTCGCGATGGTCCAGATCAGCATGCCCAGGCAGAGAACCATCAGCGCGGGCTCCAGGATCCGGAGCACCCGGAAAAAGGGGCGGTCCAGGGCTGCCCGCAGAGACTCCGTCAGCACGGAGCGGTCGATCACGCAGGTATTCGACAGGCAGGAGGAAAGATCCTCGTAATCCGAAACGTCCTCCTCCCCGTAGCCGGGGGCAATCATGGGCAGATCAGGCATGGCTAAGCCTCCTTGGTTCATTCTTTCATGGTTTCGTTCGTCAGCCCTTCTCCAGGGGCACGGCCCGGGGGCACTTTTCCTCCATGAGACGGCGGAAATCCGCCTCCGTGCCGCCCTCGAAGCGGGTCGGGTCCAGGAGAATCATCTGCTTGGCGTCGGTGAGCAGCAGGATCAGGCGCCGGGTGTCCACGACCCGGGCGAAGCGCGTATAGGGGATCGGGTCCTCTTCCGTGCCGCTGGGGCTCCGCATGACGATGCCCTCCTCCAGGAAGCGGGACTGGAATTCCAGGCTGCTGTTTCGCTCCCGCAGCCGGGCGGCCTGGAGCTTCGCCATGCGGCGGGGCAGACTGCGGTTGGTGATCAGGAGCAGGATATACGAGCCTGCGCAGATCAGGGCGTAAAAGGCGTACTGCGATTTGCCGCCGATCAGCCAGTTGTAGAGGGAAAAGATCAGCAGCAGGCCGATCGCGGCGCAGAGCAGCAGGCTTTTCCCCCTTTGGCGCTTTCCCATCTGACTCTGCATGGCCTCGGTCAGATGCTCCTCGCTGTATTCGCAGCGATTGCACAGGATCGGCTCCATAAGCTTCGCCTCACTTTTTATACATATTTTGCCCGGAGGGACTTGGGCACCGCCAGGGGACATTTCTCCATCATAAGCTTCCAGAAGTCGGCCTCGGTGCCGTTCTCAAAGCGGGCGGGGTCCAGGGTGTAGACCAGGGTGGCCCGGGTTTTGATCTGGATCAGGTCCCTGCCCCGGGTCAGCTTTTTGAAGTTGGAATAGGGCAGGTGCTGGGGCTCGCCGGAGATGCTGCTCTCGGTGACGATCTCCGTCTCCTCAAAGCGCAGAATCACGTCGTATTCCCGGACGTTCTTGGTCTCTTCCATGCGCCGCAGGGTCTTATTGACCGCCCGGCCCACGGAGCGCAGAGCCCGCCAGGCCTCCAGCCCCGCCAGCACATAGAGCAGCAGGACCATCAGAAGCAGAGCCGTGCTCTGGGAGAAAAGCTCAAAATAGCGGACGGTGTAATTGACCGCAAAGATCAGCAGCAGCAGGGCAAAGCCCAGCTGGACCAGAACGGTGGTCCGCATGAGCTGCTTGTAGGAGCGCCGCAGGGTGTCCTCGTCGAAGCGGTAGCGGTTGATCAGAACGGGAGCCTCCGCCGCCGCGGCCTCCGTCGGCGCGGGGACCTCCTCCGGAACGGGTCGTTCATTCAGAGCTTCGGGTTCCATGGGGCGGCTCCTTTCAAATGTTTCGCTGGGCCTTGGGCACGGCCAGGGGGCACTTCTCGTTCATGAGCCGCCAGAAGTCCGCCTCGGTGCCGTTTTGAAAGCCGTTGGGATCCAGGGTAAAGGATTTGCGGATCACGGTGGTGATGAGGATCAGATCCTGGTAGCGCTTGACCCTTCGGAAATTGGAGTAGGCCATATGACCGGGCTCGGCCAGCAGGCTGCTCTTGATGACCGCGCCATCCGCCTCAAAGCGCAGATCGATGTCGTATTCCGACACCTCCGCCTGCTGCAGGGTCTTTTTGACGGCTTGGGGGACGGAGCGCAGGGCCCGCCAGATCTCGAAGCCGCCCAGCAGCAGCAGAGGCAGGACCATCATCATGGCGTTGTTCTGCGACAGATCGTTGCGGTGGCTGAGGAAGTTATAGGCCGCCAGCGCCACGGTGATCACGCCGAAGATCAGCTGGAACAGAACGAGGGGCCGCAGAAGCTGCTGATAGGTCTTCTTCAGCGTGGCCTCGTCATAGTGAAAATGGTTGGACAGAACGGGCGCCTGCTCCGCCGCGGGCGTCTCGTCCTGAAGGGAGGGCTCGGTCAAATCGGTCGGTTCCTTCAAAGCTTCGCTGTCCATATTGGTGCTCCTTTCAGAGAGTTCGTTTGGCTTTGGGCACAGCCCGGGGACATTTTTCGTTCATCAGACGCCAGAAATCGGCCTCGGTTTCCTTCTCGAAGCGTTCAGGGTCCAGTAGGATCATTTTCTTTTCGTCGGTAAAGAGCAGAATCAGGCCGGGCGTCTGCCGGATCCGGGAAAATTCGGCGTAGGGGACCTGGGCGTCTTCCGTGCCGCCGGGGCTCACCATGGCAATCTCCTCAGGCCGGAACAGGATCCGGAACTCCAGACCGCCGTTCTTCTCGCGGATGCGGGCGGCCTGGAGCTTCGCCGTGCGGCGGGGGAGGCTGTAATTGGTGTAAAGCAGCAGACCGTATATGCCCGCGCAGATCAGGGCGTAAAGACGTATTTCTGCTCGCCGGTGGAGAGCCAGGTGTAGACGGAAAAGGCCAGAAGCAGGCCGATGGCGATGGCGAGGATCAGGTTTTTCTTCTTCTGAAGCTCCTGGGTCTGTGCCCGCAGGGCCTCGGTCAGATGCTCCTCGCTGTATTCGCAGCGATTGCACAGGATCGGCTCCATAGGCTTCGCCTCACTTTTATACATATTTTGCCCGGAGGGACTTGGGCACCGCCAGGGGACATTTCTCCATCATAAGCTTCCAGAAGTCGGCCTCGGTGCCGTTCTCAAAGCGGGCGGGGTCCAGAACCACGTACTGCTTCGCCGTGGTCCACAGGATGATCCGGTCCTTGTCCGGGAAAATGGACTTCATGCTGCTGTATGCGATGTGGGTCAGCTCCTCCATCCCCTCCCGGCGGCCGGTGAGCTCCTCCTCGCCGAACCAGACGGCGACCTCCGGGCTCGTGTCGGAGCCGCTGGACTCATAGCGCTGGATCTGGCGGGCGGCCTGCTTCTTCGGCATCCGAAGACCGATGAAGAGATAGGCGGCTCCGGCGATGAGCAGGAAGACCGGCAGCGGAGACAGGGTCCCCTGCAGCAGAATCAGCAGCAGGGAAAAGGCTGCGATCAGCCCGGCGCCAAGGTAGAACAGCATCAGGGTGGGGCGGAAAATCCGGGCGTAGGTCCTGCGCAGGGTCCGCTCGTCCATCACGCAGCGGTTGGTGAGTACAGAGGATTTATCCATGGGGACCTCCTTTTTTTCAGGGATCAGGGATCAAGGATCAGGGTGGGAAAGGGGAAAGGGGAAAGGGAACAGCCCCGCCTGCAGCGGCGCACAGTGTGCGCCACACCGTACCTCGTTCCGATGAGGCATACTCCGTGACTCTTCGAGTTCTGGGACCAGGCATCAGGCATCAGACCCGCCTGTAGCGCCGGCAATCTGCCGGTCATTTCCCCCGCTCCGACCAGGGAACGGGGTACGGATTGCCGCGACCACTACTTTTCGCTGTCGCGAGAAAGTGCGGACTGGCCGCGCAATGACTATTTCAGAAGCGCTTCCCGGCCTGACGACAGTCCCTTGTCACCTGTCACTTGTCACTTTATCCCTGCGTCCCTATGCACGGCGGACAAGCAATGCTTGTCCCTACGGCGGAAACGTTTCGCAATTACATCGAACTGCGGCGGGTCAGATCAGGGTCTCTACGACCTTGGCGCAGCGGGGGCAGAGGCCCTCGGCGTTGGCCTGGGTGGAGTGCATCCAGCAGCGGGGGCACTTGACGCCGTCGGCCTCGGAGACGGTGATCAGCATACCGGGGAAGTTGGCGCCCTGGGCGGCGATGCCGTCATTCCGGGCCTCGGGAAGCTCGTCGGTGCCGCCGGAGACCGCGGAGACGATGAACAGCTCCGCCAGATCCATGGGGCGGATGGCGTTGAGGGCTTCCTTGGCGGCGGCGTCCCGGGCCAGCAGGCGAACCTTGGCCTCCAGGGCCTTGCCGATGCGCTTGTCGGCTCTGGCCTGCTCCAGCACGCCGTTCACGTCCTCCCGGACTTTGATGAGGGTGTCCCATCTGGCCATGGTCCCGGCGTCCAGGGCGTAGTCCGTGAAGGGCCGGTTCATGTCGTTGAAGAGAATATTCCGGGCGTCGTCCCCGTCGCGGTGGGGCATGGCCTGCCAGATTTCGTCGCAGGTGAAGGCCAGGATGGGGGCAAAGAGCTTGGACATGCTGTCCAGGATCAGGAAGAGGGCGGTCTGGGCGGAGCGGCGGCGCAGGCCGTTGCGCTCGTCGCAGTAGAGCCGGTCCTTGATGATGTCCAGATAGAACTGGCTCAGCTCCACCACGCAGAAGTCGTTGATCGCGTGGGTCAGCACGTGGAATTCGTAGTTGTCATAGGCTTTGAAGCCGGTCTCGATCAGCTTGTTGAGGCGGGTCAGGGCCCAGCGGTCCAGCTCCAGCATATCTTCGGGCTTCACGAGATCGTCGGGATCGAAGCCGTCCAGGTTGCCCAGGCAGTAGCGGGCGGTGTTGCGGAACTTCAGATAGTTCTGGCCCAGCTGCTTGAAGATTTCCTTGGAGCAGCGCACGTCCGCATGGTAGTCGGCGGAGGCGGCCCAGAGCCGGAGCAGATCCGCGCCGAAGTCCTTGACGATGTCGGCGGGGTCCACGCCGTTGCCCAGGCTCTTGTGCATGGCCCGGCCCTCGCCGTCCACGGTCCAGCCGTGGGTGATGCAGGTCTTGAAGGGGGAGCCCTGTCCCGTGGCGCCCACGGAGACCAGCAGAGAGGACTGGAACCAGCCGCGGTACTGGTCGGCGCCCTCGATGTAGACGTCGGCGGGCCAGTTGACCGGGTTGTCCCGCTTCAGATAGGAGATATGGGTGGAGCCGGAGTCGAACCAGCCGTCCAGGGTGTCGCTCTCCTTTTCAAAGGCTTTGCCGCCGCAGTGGGGGCAGGAGAAGCCCGCGGGGATCAGCTCCATGGCGTCCTTCTCGAACCAGATGTTGGAGCCGTGGTCCAGGAAGAGCTCGGAGATCCGGGCGATGGTCTCGGGGGTGCAGACGGGCTTGCCGCAGTCCTTGCAGTAGAAGACCGGGATGGGCAGGCCCCAGCGGCGCTGACGGGAGATGCACCAGTCGCTGCGCTCCCGGATCATGGCGTTGAGCCGGTCCTTGCCCCAGGCGGGGAGCCAGCGGACCGCCTCGGCGGCGGCGCAGGCCTCGTCCTTGAAGGAGTCCACGGAGCAGAACCACTGGGGGGTGGCCCGGAAGATGATGGGGCTCTTGCAGCGCCAGCAGTGGGGGTAGGAGTGGACCACGTCCTCGGAGGCCAGGAGCATGCCGCTCTTGCGCATATCCTCCAGGATGATGGGGTTGGATTCCTCGGTTTTCAGGCCGGCGTACTTGCCGGCGTAGTCGGTGTGGCGTCCCAGGTCGTCCACGGGCACCACCAGGTCCATGCCGTAGCGCATGCAGGTCTGGTAGTCGTCGGCGCCGAAGCCGGGAGCGGTGTGGACGCAGCCCGTGCCGGAGTCCATGGTGACGTACTCGGCGTTGAGCAGCCGGGAGGTCTTGGGCAGGAAGGGATGCTTGGCCAGCATGTTCTCAAAGAAGGAGCCGGGATGGGTCTCCAGGAGCTCCCAGCTGTCGAAGCCGGCGACGCCCATGACCTTGTCGATCAGGGCCTCCGCCAGGATATAGAGCTCGCCGTTGGGGGCCTTGACGATGGCGTAGCTGTCTCTGGGGTGCAGGGAGATGCCCATGTTGCCGGGCAGGGTCCAGATGGTGGTGGTCCAGATCAGGAAGTAGAGCCTGCTGTGGTCCAGATGGGGCAGTTTCCCCAGGTCGTCCTCCATGGGGAACTTGACGTAGACCGTGGTACAGGGGTCGTCCTGGTACTCGATCTCCGCCTCGGCCAGGGCGGTCTCGTCCTTGGCGCACCAGTAGACGGGCTTGAGGCCCTTGTAGATGTAGCCCTTGCGGAACATCTCGCCGAAGACCTTGACCTCCTCGGCCTCAAACTCCTTGTCCATGGTCAGATAGGGCTTGTCCCAGTCGGCCACGATGCCCAGGCGCTGGAAGCCCTTGCGCTGCCGGTCCACATACTCCAGGGCGAAGGCCTCGCAGGCGGAACGGAACTCGGGGACGGACATGGCCTTGCGGTTGAGCTTGTTCTTCTTGATGATGGCGGATTCGATGGGCATGCCGTGGTTGTCCCAGCCGGGGACGTAGGGGGTGTCATAGCCCCGCATGGCCCAGGAGCGGACGATGAAGTCCTTGAGGGTCTTGTTCAGGGCGTGGCCCATGTGGATGTCGCCGTTGGAGAAGGGAGGGCCGTCGTGGAGGACGAAGCGGGGCTTGCCCGCGTTGCGCTTGCGCAGCTCCCGGTAGATGTCGATCTTATTCCACGCGGCGAGCATGCCGGGCTCCCGCTGGGGCAGCCCGCCCCGCATGGGAAAGTCGGTCTTGGGGGTGATGATGGTGTTCTTGTAATCCATAGTTGTTACTCCTTTTGGGATGGTTTATCTTTTGTAAATTGAGAATTGAGAGTTGAGAATTGAGAACTTGTGGAGATTTTCAAATTGCCATTTGAAAATATATCTTTATTTTTCTCTTGTCGTTTTTACGATGCTTGCCAGGATGCGGCGGATTTCATCGCAGTCGCGATAAATCGATTTGAATTCACGATCACTGAGATATCCGGTTTCGTGCAGCAAACGGAGCCAATAGTCCGTCTCCATGGTTTCCTTCAGCGCAATCGAGTTCTTGGAGAGGAAATCTGCGCGGCTTTGCCCCTGTTTTGCTTCTGTTACATTTGCACAGATACTGGTACCGGAGCGTTCAAGCTGGTTTGCAATGACGTACATATGCCGCTGATCCCGAAGAATCCGGCAGAGCTTCACAATACGGACCGAAAAAGAAAAAGATTTTGCAGCAATCATAAGGAATTCTCAATTCTCAATTCTCACTTCTCAATTCTCAACTAAGGAAGAACGCCCTTGTCTCGTCAAGAGACAAAGGCGTTCTTCCTCTGCGGTACCACTCTTCTTGCTATGGTTGTTCCATAGCCGCTCGTACATGGTGTAACGCCCATGAAACGCCCTGATCTACTTGGTTTCCCGTTTGGCAGGGTGCTCGGGGAGGATCCGCAGAATCAGATACCGCTGCCTTTCACCGACCGGCAGCTCTCTGGGCGCATTGCTGTTCCTGCACGTTCCCTTCAACGCAGGGTATTCAGTTTTCAGTTCGTAGGGGCCGATGCCTGCATCGGCCCTGCTGCAAGCCCGGGGGGAGGGCCGATGTGGGCATCGGCCCCTACGGGGGAAACGCCTCGAATTTGTCATTCTGAGCGAAGCGAAGAATCCGCATCCCCCGTTCTCTGATCCCTGACCGAAGGGCCTACGGCTGATAGTTCTTCCCGAACTTCAGGTTGGCGAACTTCGCCGTGGTGCGCTCATCCAGCACGGGCATGACCCGGGTGGGCGCGTTGAGATCCGGCTTGGGCCGGGGGGAGGGCTCGCCGGTGATGTCCGCCACGCTCTTTTCGATCTGGGCGGCGATGTCCTCGGCGTTCTCGGTCTTCGGGGGCTCGGGCCGCTCGGGGCGGACCCGGGGCTCGTCCTTCTCCGCCTCGTAGTCATAGGCCCTGCGGCCGGACTTGGGCGTGTATTCCCGGACGGGCAGATCCAAAGACTTGATGGCCTCCAGAGCCTGCTGCTGCCGGGCGATCTGGGCCTCCACAGCCTGCACGAAATCGGCGGTGGCCTCCTTGGCCCGGCGCAGCCGCTCGGTCTCCACGGCGGCGACGGCCTCCTCGTCCAGGGCCTTGGCCTCGCGGCTGGCCTTTTCCACCAGCTCGTCGCTGCGGCGGCGGGCGTCCGCCAGCATCTCGTCGCATTGCTTCTGGGTCTGCTCCACGGCGGCCTTCATGGTGGCCTCGTTGGCGCGGTAGCTCTCCAGCCGCTCTACCAGGAGCCGCATCTTGCTCTTGAGCACCGCGTTTTCCTTGTAGAGGGTCACATAATCGTCCATCAGCGGTTCCAGAAACTCGTCCACGGACTTCATCACATAGCCGCCGAGCTTGGCCTTCTCAAAGGAGACTTCCTGTAAATCCTGGGGTGTCAGCATAGTATGCCGCTTCCTTTCTGTGTCTGTTCGGTCACGCCGTCGTTTGGACCGATGGGGGCATCGGCCCCTGGGGAGGGCTTAGAAGTAAACGCCGCTGTTCTCCAGCTCCTCCACCAGATCGCCGACGATCTCGACGTTGTAGGGGGTCAGAATGTAGGTGGAAATGGCGACCTTCTTGATCTTTCCGTCCAGGGCGTAGGCAACGCCGGAGAGGAAGTCCACCAGCCTGCGGGCCACGTCCTTGTTGGTGGATTCCAGATTCAGCACGATGGCCTTCTTGTCCCGCAGATGATCGGCGATCTCGGATACGGTGTCGAAGCGGTCGGGCTTCACCAAAATCACCTGCATGGCGGAGTTGTTATTCAGATTCACGACCTTGGCCGGTCCGCTGCGGCGGTTGGGGCTCGCAGTGTTGTGGCTGGCCTCGGGAGCGGAGAACGCGGAGCGGCGGGGAGCGGGTTCCGGTTCGGGCTCATTGCCCAGATCGTCGACGCCGTAATCGTCGTCTTCGTATTCGTCCATGTCCTCTTCGTTGTAGGGGCGGGTCAGCTTCTTGAGTTCGTCCATCAGTCCCATGGTAAGGCTTCCTCCTGTATATGTGTATATTAAATCTTTCAGGCGTAGCGGCGGGGCCCGAAGATGGCGGTGCCCACGCGGATCATGGTGCTGCCCTCTGCAATGGCGTCTTCAAAGTCGTCGCTCATGCCCATAGACAGACACACCATGGATACATTATCGTATTTTTTCCCTGCAATGTCAATATAAAGATTTCGCATTTTCGCAAAATATTTACAATTATCGCCCTTTTTTTCGGAAATGGGAGGAATTGCCATCAGGCCCCGGAGCCGCACGCCGGGCCAGCGACCCATCTGTCCGGCCAGGTCCAGGGTCTGCTCGGGAGTGAAGCCGCCCTTCTGGGGCTCGGCGCCGATGTTGACCTCAAAGAGGATATCCTGCTGCAGACCCAGCCGGAGGGCGGCCCGGTTCACGGCCTCCAACAGCTCCATCCGGTCCACGGACTGGATCAGATCCACCTTGCCCACCACTTTGTTGACCTTGTTGGTCTGCAGATGGCCGATGAAGTGGACGGGCCTGCCCGCGTAGGCGCCCTGGGGCTGCTTTTCGGCCAGCTCCTGGACCCGGTTTTCCCCGCAGCAGTCCACCCCGGCGGCCACAGCCTCCCTGACGCGCTGGGCGTCGTTCATCTTGGTGGCGGCGCAGAGCAGGATCTCTCCGGGATCCCGGCCGGCGGCCCGGGCGGCGGCTTCCATTCTGGCCCGCAGGGCGGAAACGTTTTCAGCGATGCTCATTTTACCATGACCTTTCCGTTGTAGATCTCTCTGGTGGTGAGGATGATCTCGTCCTCCGGCCAGAGGTTTTTCGTGCTGGACTTGTCCAGGGCGACGATGAAGCTGTCGCCGTTGTCGTAGAGGATGTCGATATCCTTCCACTTGGCCTCCGCGCCCTCCAGCACGTAAACGCCGCTCTTGCCGTCCTCGCTGACATAGATGGCGGTCTTCGGTACCCGCAGGCCGGTGCGGTCCGCGAAAACCAGATCCGCGGTCTGGTTCCGGGAGGACACGGCCTCCTGGATATAGGATTCGGAGGACAGCACCAGGATGCAGCGGTCCTCGTCGGGGCTGCTGATCCGGGACACCTTCATCTCCACGCTTTGGAAGAAGTCATAGGCGAAGCTGACCTCCACCTTATCGCCGAGCTCCAGCTCCGCCACGTTCCGGCTGGGCACGATGGCGGCAAAGTACCACTTTTGGGAGGTGACCAGCTTGCCGAAGGCGTCGGTCTCCCGGCGGCTCAGGCCCAGATAACGGCTCAGCGTGTCCACGTTGGCGGTCTCGAGGAGCTCGGGGGTCAGCTCCTCCTCATAGCCGTCGGCCATGCCGGAGAAATAGCCGGAGACCGGGGCGGTGACGGAGCCGGATTCCGCCCGGGCCTCGGCGCTGAGCTCATCCAGCTGCGCCTGGGCGGACTTGATCCGGTCCCAGAGGGCCTCGGCGTCTGCGTTGTTGATGCAGCGGCGCAGAACGCAGGGCTTGACGGCCTCGGCGCTCTTGTCCGCGGCGGCGTATTCCCGCCGGGCCGCGGAGAGGGTGATCTGATTCATCAGCATGAGAATGTCCGCGTCCAGGGTGGCGGATTCCGCGGCGGCGCCGGAGAAGGAATGGGCGTATTTCATCTGGGCCAGCTCCTCCTCCAGCTCGTTGATCTGGGCCTGGCGGCGCTTGGCGGCCTCGTCGTGGTAGACGGCGGCCACGATCTGGCCCTTGCCCACCTTCTCGCCCTCGCCGCGGGTGGGAACCACGATCAGACCGGAGTCGGCTCGCAGAGGCCGCTCGGAACGCACCAGAAAGCCGGAGGTGGAGATCCCATCGCCGACTTCATAGCGCACCGCCTTATAGGTCGTGAAGCCGTCGCCCGAAAAGCGGGTGACGGAGAAGATCAGATAGCAGGCCACCACGCAGAGCAGGGTGACGACGATGATCTTCATGAATTTGTCGCCTTTCATAGGGGGCACCCTCCTTTGCACGCGCTCCCGGAGGGGGCCTGCCCAGGGGCAAGGTTCAAGGTTCAAGGGGCAAGGCGCAAGGATTTCTCTTTCGCAGCCTGCGGCTTGGACCTCGCGCCTTGCGCCCTGCAGCTTCAGCCGACCCGCACGGGGCGGCCGGGCACCACGGTGGAGATCGCGTGCTTATAGATCATTTGCTGGCGGCCCTCGGAGACCAGGGTGACCACAAAGCTGTCAAAGCCCGTGATCACGCCCTTCATCTGAAAGCCGTTCATCAGGAAAACCGTCACCAGCTGACGTTCTTTCCGTACTTCGTTCAGGAACTGGTCCTGTAAGCTTTCGTTTGCCATGGGACATACCTCGTTTCTATGTAAGATGGTAAGGTCCATGGTAACACGTTTGCTTTGTCGAAAGCAGTTAGATTTCAGAATTGAGAATTGAGAATGTAGAATTTAGAATTATCGGAGTTTTGCAGATCGCGATCTGCAAAACACATTTAATTCTCAATTCTCAACTTTCAATTCTAAATTCAAAGCAAACGCAGAGCCGCGGACAAAAGGTCCGGCGTCTCATCAACGTACAGCCAGTTGATGGCCTCGCTGCGGCGGAACCAGGTGAGCTGGCGCTTGGCGTAATTCCGCGAGGCCTGCTTGATCCGGTCCGCGGCCTGCGCCGCCGTGCATTCCCCCCGGAGGGCGGCGGCCATCTCCTTGTAGCCGATGGCCTGCATGGCGGTGGTCTTCGGGTCCACGCCCTTGTCCAGCAGGGTCCGGACCTCGGCCTCCAGGCCCTGCTCCAGCATCTCGTCCACCCGGGCGTCGATGCGGGCGTAGAGCTTGGCCCGGTCCCGGAAGTTGAGGCCGATCCAGGCCGGATCGTATTTGGGGGGCCGGTGCTTCGACTGCTCGTTGTGCCAGGACAGGGGCATCCCGGTGATCAGGAAGACCTCCAGGGCCCGGATGATGCGCTTCCGGTCCGAGAGGTGGAGCTTTTCGGCGGTCTCGGGGTCCGCGTCCCGCAGCATCTCGTAGACGTAGGCCATGCCCTTTTCCTCTGCGATGTGCTCCACGTATTCCCGCTGGGCGGGCCGGGAGGGAGCGGCAAAGGTCTCGCCCTTGATGAGGCTGTCCATGTAGAGCCCCGTGCCCCCGCAGACGATGGCGGTCCGGCCCCGGCTGTGGATGTCGGCGATGGCGGCGTCCGCCAGCTTTACATAGCGGCCCACGGAGAAGTCCTCCCCGGGCTCGGCTACGTCCAGCAGGTGGTGGGGTACCCCGTCCATCTCGGCGGCAGTGGGCTTGGCGGTGCCCAGGTCCATGCCCTTGTAGATCTGCATGGAATCGCAGGAGACCACCTCGCCGTCCAGTTTTTTCGCCAGCGCAACGGCGAGGCCGGTCTTGCCGGAGGCGGTCGGACCGGCGATACAAATCAGGTCTTTCATAATGTTATCCTCAAGTATGAAGTAAGAAGTATGAATTATGAATTACTTCGTGGCCGGGGGAGTTGTCTTTGTTGTGAGAACAATGCTTGACAGAATACGGGTTAATTCTGTACAGTCGGCATACATCGACTCAAACATTTTGTCGGTCAGATAGCCTGTTTCATGGAGGAGCCGAAGCCAGTATTCTGTTTCTGCGGCCTCTTTCAATGCAATTGCATTTTTGGAAAGAAAATCAGCACGACTTTGTCCGCGTTTTGCCTCTGATACGTTGGCACAAATACTCGTCCCACTTCTTTTGATTTGCTTAGACAGAACGTATTCCTTATGTTCCTGTTCCAAATACTGGGAAAGCTTCACAATACGAACAGAAAAACGAAATGCTTTTTCCCGAATCAAAAGAATCCCTCCCGGAAACAGATAATTCTTACTTCTTACTTCTCACTTCTTACTTTTTTATGTGATTCTCTTGAACTGCTTCTCAATCTGTTTTTTTGTAATAAAGGTGCAGATCGGTCTGCCGTGGGGGCAGTATTTCAGGTCGTCCCGCGTCAGAACGGTTTCCGCCAGCTTTTGCAGCTCGGCGGGGTCGGTGACGAAGCCGGCCTTGATGGCGGCCTTGCAGGCGATGCTGTGCAGGGCCTCGTCCCGCAGGCGCTGGGGGCTGTCCAGGCGGCCGTCCCGAAGGTGGGAGGCGATCTCGGAGAGGGTGGCGGCGGCGTCGGATTCCCGGATATCCGAGGGGATCTGCCGCAGCAGCAGGTCGCCCTGGCCCAGGTCGTCCAGATCGTAGCCCAGGCTCAACAGCAGCTCCCGATGCTCCAGCAGCAGCGCGGCCTCCTCCCGGTCGAAGGGACAGGCCAGGGGCTGCAGAAGGGTCTGGCCGAGGATTTGCGTTCCCTGGGCCAGCAGGCGCTCAAAATTCATGCGCTCATGGGCGGCGTGCTTGTCGATCAGGATCAGCTCGTCGCCCTGCTCCACCAGCAGATAGGTCCGGAAAAGCTCGCCGATATAGCGGAAGGCGGGGGCCTGCGCGACGCCCTCCAGAGGAAGGGAGGCGTCGGGGCGAATTGAGAATTGTTCCAAGGCCTGGGGATCGTCCGCTGGTGACTGGTGACTGACCGGCGACTCGTCAGAGCGGGGAAGCGGTGGCGCACACTGTGCGCCGCTGCAGGCGGGCGTCCCGGTTGCCGGTTGCCTGCTGCCTGCGGCCTCCTCATGGTCTGGCAGCGCCACGGGGCTGTTCAGGGGCGCGGCTTGGACGGCGTTTTGCAGGGCCTGGCTGGGAGCGGGCATGGGGCGCTTGTCCAGCGCCTTGGTCATCTGCTCGTACTCCCAGCGGGTCAGGGTGTGGACCTGGGGCTTGGCGGCCTTGCGGTATTCCTCCGCGGACATGGCCTTGAAGAAACGGTTTTCCTTTTCCGGGGTCTCCGCCTGCGGCGGAGCGGGCGGCTCACCCTGCGGGTAAGAGCCGCCCCTACGGGCAGGTGTATTCTCCCCTGATGACTGGTGACTGGTGCTCCCCTGATCCTTGATCCCTGATCCTTGATCCCTGAACGCAAAGGGCACCTGCCCCGGGGCCTTGTTCAGCGCCCCCAGGACGCCGTAGTGGACGCAGTCGAAGATCTCCCGCTCGTTGAGGAACTTGACCTCGGTTTTGGCGGGATGGACGTTCACATCCACAGCGGAGAGCGGCAGGGAAAGATTCAGCACGCAGGAGGGGAAGCGGCCGGTCATCAGCTGGTTGCGGTAGGCTTCCTCCAGGGCGGCGGTCAGGGTCTTGGAGCGGATATAGCGGCGGTTGACGAAAAAGATCTGGCTGGCGCGGGTGCCCCGGGTGGCGGTGGGCTTGGAGACGTAGCCGCTGACGCCCAGCTTTTCCCAGCGGCTGTCCACGGGGATCATCTCCCCGGCGGCCTGACGGCCCAGCACCGCGTAGATCGCGGCCAGCAGATCTCCGTCGCCGGGGGTCTGGAACTGGGGCTGGCCGTCCTTGATCAGACGGAAGCTGATCTCAGGATGGGCCAGAGCCTGCTTCTGCAGGGCGGAGGCCGCGGCGGAGCCCTCCACCGTGTCCCGCTTCATGAATTTCATCCGGGCGGGGGTATTGAAGAAGAGGTCCCGCACCACAATGGTGGTGCCCACGGGACAGCCGGCGGCCTCGCAGGCCAGAAGCTTGCCCCCCTCCAGCCGCAGGTGGGTGCCCTCCAGGTCCTCGGCGGTCCGGGTCAGCAGATCCACCCGGCTGACGGCGGCGGTGGCGGCCAGGGCTTCGCCCCGGAAGCCCAGGGTGCCGATGGCCTCCAGATCCTCCTTGGTCCGGAGCTTGGAGGTGGCGTGGCGGAGGAAGGCGGTTTTCGCGTCCTCCCGGCCCATGCCGCAGCCGTCGTCGCTGACCCGCAGGAAGCTCATGCCGCCGTTTTGCAGCTCGACGGTGATCGTCTTTGCGCCGGCGTCCACGGCGTTTTCCACCAGCTCCTTCACCACGGAGGCAGGCCGCTCCACCACCTCGCCGGCGGCGATCAGATTTGCCAGATGCGGGTCAAGCTGTATGATTTTCGGCATGAGAGCACCTCCTTTTGTAGGGGCCGATGCCCACATCGGCCCTCGTTGGTCATGGAATTCGGAAGAAGGGCCGATGTGGGCATCGGCCCCTACGGCTTACAGCAGCTGCTTTAATTCGTACAGCAGGTTCAGCGCTTCTATGGGCGTCATGGTTTCCACCGTGGTTTCGGTGAGGCGCTTTTTGATCTCCTCGGCGGCGGGGTCTCCCAGGGCCGTCTGGGCCAGGGGCAGCTCCAGGCCCGGGGGAGCCTGGACGGGGACCAGGATCCGGCTGGGGCCCTTTTCCTCCAGCTCGGCCAGGATCTCCCGGGCCCGTTTGACCACCCGGGCGGGCATGCCCGCCAGCTTGGCCACCTCCACGCCGTAGCTGCCGTCCGCCACGCCGGGGACGATCTTCCGCAGGAAGACGATCTCGTCCCTGCGGCGCTTGACGCAGATGTTGTAGTTGCGGATCTCCGGGTGGGTCCCGGCCAGCTCCGTCAGCTCGTGATAGTGGGTGGCGAAGAGGGTCTTGCAGCCCAGGCGCAGGGGGTCGCCCACATGCTCCAGCACCGCCTGGGCGATGGCCATGCCGTCGTAGGTGGCGGTGCCCCGGCCGATCTCGTCCAGGATCAGCAGGGACCTGGGGGTGGCGTTTTTGAGGATGTCCGCCATCTCCGACATCTCCACCAGGAAGGTGGACTGGCCCGCGGCCAGGTCGTCGGAGGCGCCGATGCGGGTGAAGATCTTATCCACCACGCCGATCCGGGCCGCGGAGGCCGGAACGAAGCTGCCCATCTGGGCCATCAGCACGATCAAGGCCACCTGCCGCATATAGGTGGACTTGCCGGCCATATTGGGGCCGGTGATGACGGCCACCCGCTCCCGCTTGCCGTCTATGGCGGTATCGTTGGGAACGAAGAGGGAATCCCGCAGGGTCTTTTCCACCACGGGATGGCGGCCCGCTGTGATCTCAATGGAGGTGGAGAGGTCCACCTCCGGCATGCAGTAATTGTTCTGGACCGCCAGCTCCGCCAGGCAGACCAGCACGTCCGCCGCGGCCACGGCCCGGGAGCTCTGCTGAATTCGGGCGGCGTTGGCCGCCAGCTGCTCCCGCAGCCTTGTAAAAATCTCGTATTCCAGGGCGTTGACCCGGTCCTTGGCGCCCAGGATGGTGTTTTCCAGCTCCTTCAGCTCCTGGGTGATGTAGCGCTCGCCGTTCACCAGGGTCTGCTTGCGGATGTAGCTGGCGGGGACCAGGTCCACCTGGCCCTTGGCCACCTCGATGTAGTAGCCAAAGACCCGGTTGTAGCCCACCCGCAGGTTTTTGATGCCGGTTTTTTCTTTTTCTTCGGCCTCGATCCGGGCCAGGGTGCCCTTGCCGCCGGACATGATATCCCGCAGCCGGTCCACCTCCTCGCTGCAGCCGGGGCGGATGATGCCGCCCTCCCGCAGGGAGAAGGGGGGCTCGTCGGCGATGGTCTCGTCCACAGCCCGGCGCAGATCGTCCAGCTCGTCCAGCTCCCCGGTGATCACGGCCAGCATGGAGCTTTGGAAGGCTCCCAGCTTCGCTTTGAGATCGGGCAGGCTGGCGCTGCCCTGACTCAGCTGGACCAGATCCCGGGCGTTGGCCAGGCCGGTGACGATCCGGGCCGTGACCCGCTCCAGGTCGGTGACGGTCTTCAGGGCCAGCAGCAGCTCCTGCCGGGGCAGGGTGGCCTCCTTCAGCTCCTTCACCGCCTCCAGCCGCCGGCGGATCTCGTTGGGGTTCCGCAGGGGCTTTTCCATCCAGGCCCGGAGCATCCGGGAGCCCATGGCGGTTTTGGTCTTGTCCATGACCCAGAGCAGGCTGCCCTTCTTCTCCTTGCCCCGGAGGGTCTGGGTCAGCTCCAGATTGCGGCGGGCGGTGAGATCCAGCTCCAGATAGCGGCCGGAGAGATAGTAATCCACGTGACGCACATGGCTGAGATCGCTCTTTTGCAGGGAGCGGAGGGTCTGGACCAGGGCGCCCAGGGCCAGGCGCACCGGCAGGGGCAGGGCCGAGAGGTCCTGATCGGCAAATTGAGCCGCCAGGGCGGCGTTTACGGCCTCGTCCTCATAGAGCCCGCGCCTGCCCACATTCACCGGGCAGCGCAGCCGCAGCTGCACGTCCAGGGCGAAGCCCTTGCCCTGGGCCAGCTCCTCGTCCACGATCAGCTCCTTGGGCTCAAAGCGGCCCAGCTCATTGAAGGCCTTGTCCCGGGCGTCCTCCCCGTCGGAGAACGTGGCGCAGGCCTCGCCCGTGGAGACGTCGATCAGGGCCACGCCGATGCCCTCGGCGCTCCGGCAGAGGGAGGCGTAGTAGTTGTTGCTGCCCTCCTCCAGCATGGAGCTCTCCACCACCGTGGCGGGGGTGATGATGCGGATGATATCCCGGTCCACCAGCCCCTTGGCCAGGGCCGGGTCCTCCATCTGCTCGCAGATGGCCACCTTGTAGCCCTTGCTCACCAGGCGGGCGATGTAGCCCTCGGCGGCGTGGTAGGGCACCCCGCACATGGGGGTGCGCTCCTCCTCGGCCTTGCCCCGGTCCCGGGTGGTGAGGGTCAGATCCAGCTCCTTCGACGCGATCCTCGCGTCCTCGTCGAACATCTCGTAGAAATCCCCGAGGCGGAAGAAGAGCAGACAGTCCGGATGTTGGGCGTGGATCTCCTTATATTGCTTCATCATGGGGGTGAGTTCGGCCATGATTGGTACCTCCGATTGAGGATGTAGGGGCGCTCACCGAGCGCCCGCAGATGCGGGGGAACTTAACGATTTGATGCAGGGACAAGCATTGCTTGTCCGGTTCGCCGCAGGCGAACGATCGTGCGCGGGGCGTTTTCACGGGGGATTTGCTGAAATAGGAAGAAATAAATAGGGAATCATTGTGGTATTTTTCAGTTCTGCGAATTGAAAAATGATATTCAAATCGTCATGAAACGACACCTTGGATTTGCCTACGGCAAATTGCATTCATTCCGAATGCCGGACAAGCAATGCTTGTCCCTACGGCGCGGGTCCCCTACGGCGCGAGGGTCCCCACCAGGGACCAGGTGGTGGCGTCGGTGACGGTGACCTTGATAAACTGTCCGATCAGGGCGTCGTCGCCCTCAAAGCGGACCAGGCGGCCGCCGTCGGTGCGGGCGGTGAGCAGCGCGCCCTCCCTGCCGTCCGCCAGGACCCGGAGGGTTTTGCCGATATAGGCCCGGTGCTTCTCCTCGGAAATGGCGTTCTGCACCGCCAGGAGCCGGTCGAAGCGGCGGTTTTTCTCCTCCTTGGGTGTGGGGTCCGGCAGCTCCGCCGCCGGGGTGCCGGGGCGGGGGGAATAGATGAAGGTGAACAGGGCCTCGTAGCGGACCTGCTCGATCAGGGAGATGGTGTCCTCGAACTCTTCCTCGGTCTCCCCGGGGAAGCCCACGATCACGTCCGAAGTGAAAACGATGTCGGGCATCAGCTTCCGGCCGTATTCGATCAGCTCCAGATAGCGGGCCCGGTCATAGTGGCGGTTCATCTCCTTCAAAATCCGGTCGTTGCCGGACTGGAAGGGCAGGTGGAACTGCTTTGCGATCTTCTCATGGCTCGCCATCGTGTCAAACAGCTTATGGCTGGCGTCCCGGGGGTGGGAGGTCATGAAGCGGACCGTGAACTCCCCCGGCAGCTCGGCGATTTTCCCGATCAGATCCGCGAAGTCCACGCCGCTGCCCAGGTCCTTGCCGTAGGAGTTGACGTTCTGGCCCAAAAGGGTCAGCTCCTTGTAACCCTCCGCGATCAGGCCCCGGCACTCGGCCAGGATGTCCTCGGGCAGGCGGCTCCGCTCCCGGCCCCGGACGTAGGGCACGATGCAGTAGGAGCAGAAGTTGTTGCAGCCGTACATGATGCTGACCCAGGCCTTGAGCTTGTTGGTCCGCACCACGGGCAGGCCCTCGGCGATGGCTCCCGCGGAGTCCTCCACTGCGTAGGCCTTCCGGTGCCGGATCAGCACCCGGTAGAGGTGTTCGGGCAGCTGCCACAGGTGATGGGGGGAGAAGATTCCGTCCACGTGGGGGTAGGATTTCTTCATCCGCTCGGAGATCTCCGGCTTGCCCATCATGCAGCCGCAGACGAAGATCTTCTGGCCGGGATGGCGCCGCTTGGTGTGGACCAGGGCCCCCACGTTGCCGAAGACCCGCTGGGCGGCGTGCTCCCGGATGGCGCAGGTGTTGACCACCACCAGGTCCGCCCCCTCGGCGGTATCGGTGAAGCCGTAGCCGCAGCGCTCCAGAATGCCCCGGATCTGCTCCGAGTCCGCCTCGTTCTGCTGACAGCCGTAGGTCTCCACATAGGCCGCGGGGGTCTTCCCCTGGCTCTGCCACCAGCCCTTGAGATAGTCGCTGATCTCCGCCTGCCGGCGCAGGTCCTCTTGGGAGATCAGAGGAGTTTTACGTTCCAAAATCAATACCTCCGTATGGGAGCGGATAATACGCCATAATAATTCAGTATATTATAGCATTTTGGAAGGGGAAATGCAAGGATTTTGTCCCGAAAACAGCGGAAACGAAGACCTCGCAAGGCCTTCGTTTCCGCTGGATGCCGTGATTACCAGTCGCTGTCCCAGTCGCCGCCGTCGTCCCAATCCCAGCCGTCGTCGTCGTCCCAGTCCCAGCCGCCGCCGTCGTCGTCCCAGTCCCAGTCGTCGTCCCAGTTCCAGTCATTGTCGTTCCAGTCGTCCCGGTCGTCGTCCCAGTTCCAGTCGTTGCCGTCGTCCCGGTCCTCGTTCCAGTCCCAGCCGCCGGCTGGCTGGTTGTCGTTGGGGGCGGGATCATAGCTGTAGGCAAAGTCCTGGACGCCGTAGCTGCTCTCGTAGTCGTCGGATTGGAAATAGTCGCGATAGTTGTCGGAGAGGGCGTCGTCCACGGTGACGGGATACCATTGGCTGCTGCCGCTGTTGTAGTGATACCAATTGCTGCTCTGGTAGTAGTAATAATCGCCGCCGTAGCGATAATAGCCCTTGCTGGGGCCCCGATGCTTGACCGCATACCAGATCACCGTGCAGATCAGCAGGATCAGCAGGTATTTCCAGGCGTTTTTCTTCACCACTGCCTTCCAGGAGGGAGGCTCCGCCGGCGGCGTGCTGTCGGGAGAAGGGGTAAAGGCCCGGCGGGTCCCGCCCAGAACCGCCGCCCGGCGGGCGGGCTGCAGGGCGATCTGCTCCTTCATTTTGAGGAAGAGTTCATTGACGGCATAGGCCTCGTCGGAGCCCTGATAGCGGACGGCCCGGCTGCCGTCGCTCTTGTTCTTGTAGACCACGAAGCTGCCGTCCTCGGCCTGATAGATGCCGTAGGCCCTGGCGCCCCGATAGTCCTCTCCCAGATGGACCCGCATCTTCCGCAGGGGGAGATTGTGGTCTGCGGCGAAGCGCTGGAGCTCGTCGATGGTTCTGGGCTTGATGACGCCCTGCTGCCGGTCTTCCTCCGGCCGCAGATCCTGCGCGGAATAGGCTTCCCCGCTCCCGGCAGACGAGATCTGCGCTTCCCTGTCTTCGGCGCGGAATGCCAGCGGATTGAGTCCGCCGCAATGGGGGCAGCGGCGCAGACTCGCGTCGTAGCGCTCTCCGCAGTATTCACAGCGGTTCTTTTTCATGGCGGGGCTTCCTTTCATTTTTCGGATAATTCGATCATAGCGCACAGCAGTCGTCTTGTCAAGCGCCAAAAAACGCCGGCCCGGCGGCCGGCGTTTTGCTTATCCAAAGTTCCGTTTCAGCTTGTCGAAAAAGCTCTTGCGCTTGGGCTGGGCCTTCTCGGTGGCGTCCTCGAACTGGCGGAGGATGTCCTTCTGCTCCCGGCTGAGCTTGGTGGGGGTCTCCACCACCACGGTGACATACTGGTCGCCGCGGTTTTTGTAGCCCACGTAGGGGATGCCCTTGCCCTTGAGCCGGAAGGTGGTGCCCGTCTGGGTCCCCTCGGGGACGTTGTAGCGGACCTTGCCGTCCAGGGTCGGGACCTCGATGTCCGCGCCGCAGGCCGCCTGATAGAAGGAGATGGGCATCTCGCAGTAGACGTTGGAGCCCTCCCGGGTGAAAAGCTCATGGGGCCGGATGCGGACGTTCACCATCAGATCGCCGCTGGGGCCGCCGTTGGCGCCCGCGCTGCCCTGGCCGGAGATCCGGAAGGCCTGGCCGTCGTCGATGCCCGCGGGAATGTCCACGGTCTGCCGGTGGCTCCGCTTGATGCGGCCCTTGCCCTTGCAGCGGGAGCAGGGGCTCTTGATGAGCTTGCCCTTGCCGCCGCAGGTGGGACAGGCGGCGGTGGACTGCATGGTCATGCCCATGAAGCTCTGGGTGGTGCGAACCTGGCCGCTGCCGCGGCACTGGGGACAGGTCTCGGGCTGGGTGCCCTCGGCGCAGCCGGAGCCGTGGCACTGGTCGCAGGTCTCGATCCGGGAGACGTTCACGTCTTTCTTGCAGCCGAAGGCGGCTTCCTCGAAGCTGACCTCCACCTGCACCACTACGTTTTCACCCCGGGCCGCCCGACTGCCGCCGCCGCTGCTGCGGGAGCGGCCGCCGCCGAAGAAGTCGCCGAAGATGTCCCCCAGGTCCCCGAAGCCGGAAAAGCCGCCGAAGCCCTCAAAGGGGCTGCCGCCCTGGGTCGCGGCGAAGTTGGGGTCCACACCGGCGAAGCCGTACTGATCGTAGAGCTGCCGCTTTTCCTGGTTGGAAAGGACCTCGTAGGCCTCGTTGATCTCCTTGAACTTCGCCTCGGCGTCCGCCTCGTGGTTGACGTCCGGGTGATATTTGGCCGCCAGCTTCCGGTAGGCCTTCTTGATCTGGTCCGCCGCGGCGTTCTTTTCGACGCCCAGGACCTCGTAGTAGTCTCGTTTTGTTTCTGCCATATGGATCACCTCACTGGTGAAATAAGGCAATAGGCATCAGGCATTAGGCAATAGGGGACGGGAGTTGCGAAAAGTGCGCGGCTCCCGTCGTTCTCCTATTGCCTATTGCATATTCAGCTATTGCCTGAAATCAGTCCTTGACTTCCTCGAAGTCGGCGTCCACCACGCCGTCGTCGGGCTTGCCGTTGAAGCCGCCGCCGGGGTTGCCGCCGTTGAAGCCGCCGTTGGGGTCGCCCTGGGGAGCGGACTGCTTGTAGAGCTTCTCGGCCACGGGGTAGAAAGCCTTCTGGGCCTCCTCGATGGCGGCCTTGATGGCGGCCACGTCATTGCCCTTGTTGAGCTCCTTCAGGTGCTCGATGGCGGCCTGGATGGGGGCCTTCTCGCTGTCGGTGATCTTGCCGCCCAGCTCGTTCAGGGACTTCTCCAGCTGATAGACGGTCTGATCGGCCTCGTTGTGGGTGTCGACCTCCTCCTTGCGGGCCTTATCCTCGGCGGCAAACTGCTCGGCCTCCCGGACGGCCTTGTCGATGTCCTCCTTGGACAGGTTGGAGGAGGCGGTGATGGTGATGTTCTGCTCCTTGCCGGTGCCCAGGTCCTTGGCGGAGACGTTCACGATGCCGTTGGCGTCGATGTCGAAGCTGACCTCGATCTGGGGAATGCCCCGGGGAGCGGGAGCGATACCGCTGAGCTGGAAGCGGCCCAGGGTCTTGTTGTAGGCGGCCATCTCGCGCTCGCCCTGGAGCACATGGACCTCCACGGAGGTCTGGCCGTCGGCGGCGGTGGAGAAGATCTGCTTCTTATTGACGGGGATGGTGGTGTTGCGCTCGATCAGCTTGGTGAACACGCCGCCCATGGTCTCGATGCCGAGGCTCAGGGGGGTGACGTCCAGCAGCAGCAGGTCCTTCACGTCGCCGGTCAGCACGCCTGCCTGAATGGCGGCGCCCATGGCCACGCACTCGTCGGGGTTGATGCCCTTGAAGCCTTCCTTGCCGGTGATCTTCTTGACGGCCTCCTGGACCGCGGGGATCCGGGTGGAGCCGCCCACCAGCAGGACCTTGCTCAGGTCGCTGGACTTCAGGCCGGCGTCGGACAGGGCCTGGCGCACGGGACCCATGGTGGCCTCCACCAGATGGGCGGTCAGCTCGTTGAACTTGGCCCGGGTCAGGGTGATGTTCATGTGCTTGGTGCCGTTGGCGTCGGCGGTGATATAGGGCAGGTTGATTTCCGTGGAAGCCATGCCGGAGAGCTCGATCTTGGCCTTTTCAGCGGCTTCCTTCAGGCGCTGCATGGCCACCTTGTCGCGGCTCAGGTCGATGCCGTCGCTCTTCTTGAATTCGGAGACCAGGTAGTCCATGACGCACTTGTCGAAGTCGTCGCCGCCCAGGTGGGTGTTGCCGGCGGTGGAGAGGACCTCCACCACGCCGTCGCCGATGTCCAGGATGGACACGTCGAAG
>JAFWPP010000067.1:0-8443 GCA_017509485.1 Oscillospiraceae bacterium
CGAGAAGAAGAACACCGTTGTCACCGACATCGAGATGTTCCACAAGCTGCTTGACTTCGCTGAGGCCGGCGACAACATCGGCGCTCTGCTCCGCGGCGTTGACAAGAAGTCCATCGAGCGCGGCCAGGTCCTGGCCAAGCCCGGCTCCATCCATCCCCACACCAAGTTCAAGGGCCAGGTTTACGTCCTGACCAAGGAAGAAGGCGGCCGTCACACCCCGTTCTTCAACAACTACAGACCCCAGTTCTATTTCCGTACCACCGACGTGACCGGCATCATCACTCTGCCCGAGGGCGTTGAGATGTGCATGCCCGGCGACAACGTCGACATGGACGTTGAGCTGATCACCCCCATCGCCATCGAGAAGAACCTCCGCTTCGCTATCCGCGAGGGCGGTCGTACCGTCGGCTCCGGCGTTGTTATCGGCATCAACGAGGACTGATTTACAAAGCAATCAGGCGCTGCGAATAGCAGCGGCACAAAAAGTCCATTTTATGGAAATGGTGCAGCCCCCTTTTGGGGGCTGCACTGTTTTTTTCGGGGAATGACCGCTCGACCGGGAAACCGGATGGCGCCGGCGATTGCTGCTGCTCTGCAGCAGGGCGGGGCCGTATGAAGGAAACGGTCGGCAAGCCGCTCCTTCAGGGACGTTCCGCGCCGGTGATGAGGATATAGGGCTTCTTTTCCGGGTCCAGCCATTGCAGCACGGAATACATATCCTCCCGGCGCAGGCCGACGCAGCCGCCGGTGCCGGTTTTGGCGCAGTGCAGGAAGATGGCGCAGCCCCGGTCCGGGACCACGTCGGGCGGGCGGTTGAACTCGATCACGCAGGCCCAGGCGTACTGGGTCGGGTAGTCCTCCAGGTGCTCCACGTCGTCGCTCCAGGGGAGCAGCTCCGGATCGTCCCGCTCCTGCCAGGTGTTGAAATAGGGCGATTGTTCATCGCAGACCCAGTCGGAGTTGGGGGTCACCTGCCGCCAGGGAAGCTTCAGATTTTCGGGCGGCGCCTCGTTCCCGAAGGCCGTCCCGATGGCCCAGAGTCCCGCGGGGGAGCTGTTGCTGTCCCGCCGCCGGTCGTGCATGATCCCGTTTTTCCCAACGAAGCCCTGGAGCCGGTCCAGCCCGGCGACCGGGAGAAAGGCCCCGTCCGCGGCACGTTCATAGCAGACCGTCAGCGTTGTGACGCCGTCTGCGGGCTGGGCTGACACCAGGATCAGCTGGCGGCAATCCCGGGCCTCCAGATCCGCCGGGCTCAGGCCCTCCACGGCCATCCATTTTTCCAGCAGCTGCTCCGCGTCGCAGTCGCTGTCCTGGGGGTAGTTCTTTGCCAGCTCCGGCTGCCAGGTCGGGGTCGTGTCGCCGATCTGATAGGGGATCGCAGGCGTTGGCGGCTCCGTCTGTTCAATATACGGCTCCGTGCCCGGCTCTGCCTGTTCGCCGGTGACAGGCGTTGTGTCTTCTGTCGTATCATCTGCAGCGGCGGATGGGACCGTTTCTTCTGAGATTGGCGGCAGTATGACCACCGGCGGCGACATCTCAAGCACCGCAGGCCGGGCAGGCTCCGGGTGCGGCGAATTCGCCGCGAATACGCTGCAGCCGCACAGGAACAGAAACATCGGCAGCAGCCCCAGCAATCGTTTCATGGAGTTCATCTCCTTGCCTGCGAATTCGCATGGAATTGGAATGTGCGGCGGCGCAGATCGCGCCGCCGCGTTATGTGCTTATCGGATCGTTACAGGTGTCGGGTCGTGGTCGTAGAGCTCAATTTCAGTCACCGTAGAATCGTTGCCCGGATGGAGTACGACGACGTAACCGGAAAGCGTGAGATAGCCGGGACAGCTCCTTCCGTTCACCACAGTTTCAAAGCAGGGCTCGCCCCAGGCGGCCTTCACGGCATCGAGCTTCATGCCCAGCAGCCTTGCGGGCTCGTCCAGCTCGATCAGCGGAACCTTGTATCCGGCCACGATATCCATGGAATGATCCTCGAAGAAGCGGGCGTAGCCCGTGATTTTTTCATTCTCACCGTAGGCATAGGCCATCACATAATGCTTCTTCTCCCGGAACAGAACAGTGCGGTCGTCAGAGGCCCGGAACAAAATCGTGTTCTTCGTTACCAGGGCTGCCAGCAGCTTCTTCATCGGCGCGTCGACGTTGTAATTGAGATCCCAGTCCGCGCTGACCAACTCCGGATCGCTGACATACAGCATTGTATTCGGCGCAAATCGCCCGTACTCCCACAACTCAAGCCCCCGGAGCGGATCCCCTTGTGCAAGGCCCTGTTCAAAAGCGTCCCGGTCCGTGACGCGATAGACAGCCCCGTGCTCCTGTTCGTCGAAGAGGGCCGCCGCGTACCCGTTATGAAAGTCCAGCACCGCGATAGGCGCGGAGCCGTCGTACTCCCAGGGCTCCGGCAGGGAGACCGAGAACTGGGCGGAGAGGAGCTTTGCCTCCTCCTCCCGGTAGTCCGAGCCCTGCCACCCGCTTCCCTCGGGCAGCCAGACGCTGATCTCCCCGCTGTCAAAGCGGCGGTTGATCTCCTCCTGATCCTTGAGGTTCTCGTCCGGGAGTTCGCAATCTGCATAGAGCGGCCCCAGTTTGATAGACCAGATCACATCATGCCGATACCCGATCACCAGCGAGAGCCGGTCAAAGTATCCCGGGTTCCCCGGCGCGGCGTAGATCACAATCAGGCCCTCGTCCGTCTTTTCATCATAAGAGTTCTGCCTGGCGTCATACAGAACCGGGCACTGGGCCAGAGCCGCCTCGGCTTCGGCGAGGGACTGGCCGAACTCCATGCCGAAGGGCAGGCCGCCCTCCAGCGCAGCTGTCGTCCTGATCTCATTTACCACATAGCCCTCGCCTGCGTCGATCAGCTCCAGGCTAAGGCCGGTGTCCTCTGTACGGTAGTAGGCCCAGGTGATGCGGGGATAGCCGTCGTCATAGGTGACCGGGCCCGAGTTGCTCTTGGCGTCGGGCTCGCCGTAGAGAGCCAGTACCTCCGCCTCCGGCATCCCCAGGTAGAGGCCGCCGATCCGCAGCTCCAGCATCGCCTGCTCCCGCGCCGGGTCGTTGACGTAGACCGTCGGCGGGTCGGGGTACAGGGAGCCCAGATGAATGGACTTCACGATATGCTTCTCGTCCTCGTTCTGATCCCGATAGCGGACCGCAAATTCCAAGCAGCCTGGCTCCCCGGTTTTCACGTCCGTCAGCATCACCGATATGTGTCCGTACTGCGAACCGCTCACCGGATCGGTGAAGTCCCGCCGGACTGCCGCCTCGTTGATTACAGGATTCTCCCGGAAGGCGGCCTCTGCCTCGTCGAAGGGCTGGCCGATCTGAATGCCGCAGGGCATCCCCGCCTCCAGGTTCGCGGAAGTACTGACATCGTTCACCACAAAGCCGTTCCCCGCGTCCACAAAGCCGACCCACAGGCTTTGCTCTTCTCCGAAGTGATAGCCCCAGAGATCCCGCTTCGTTCCGTCGGACTGTACCTCGTCGGAAATGCCTTTCGTTCTTGGCTCCCCATAGAGGGCGTAGACCTCCTCCTGGGGCTGCCCCAGATACAGGCCGCCGATCCGCAGGCGCATCAGAGCGGCTTCCAGCTCCGGGTCCGCGTCGATCTCCCGCGTCCCATCGCCGGACATCGCCATATATGCGGGATGCTTTAGCATTTCATAATAAGCTTCCAGACTGATCCCCATATCCTCCAGCCATTGCAGGGTCGCAGCTCTGGGATAGGGGAACTCGTCCTCCGGCCAGACAAATTCTGTGGCGTTCGGAGCTGTCGCCACCGGCGCGGAGGAAGTCCCGGCCAGGCGCGGATCATCGCTGGGAGCTGCGCCCGGATCGGGTCCCTTGCGCAGCATCAGCCACGACGCGCAGGACAGCACCACCAGAGCGAAGGCAGCGGCGACGAGCCATATCCGTTTGGTATGTCGATGGTTCGTGACCTGCCTTTCCGAGGGAAGATAAGCGCCCGCAACAGCGGCTTCTTCCACGAAAGCATCGTCCACCTTGCCAAGGACATCCAGAAAATCGTTTGACGTCATAGCAAATTCTCCTTTTGCAAAAACAGTCTCAGTTTGCTGCGGGTACGATGGAGTATGGATTTGACTTTACTGTAGCTGAACCCAAAGCGCACAGCGATCTCTGCGATATCCGCAAAGAACCAGTAGCGAAGCATGAAAATCATGCGTTCCTCTTTGGGAAGACCGGCAAGAAAGCGGTTGATGGCCTGCACAAGCTCCTGATCGAGAAGCTTTTGCTCCGGACTGAATCCCGCAGGGACGATCTCGGCTATTTCATCCAACGCGATCTCCACCTGGCCGCCGCCCCGCTTCTCCCGGTGTTCGGTCCGCCAGCGGTCGATTGCCTTGTAACGGGTGAGCTTGCCGAGAAAGCCTGGCAGATGCTCCGGCCGCTTGGGCGGGATGCTGTTCCACGCGCCGAGCCAGGTGTCGTTGACGCACTCCTCGACATCCTCTTCGTTTCCCAGGATATTCCGGGCAATCGCCGAACAGTAATTGCCGTATTTTTCCGCGGTTCGGTCAATCGCAAGGGTATTCCGCTCCCAATACAGCGCAATGATTTGTTTGTCATCCATCGTAATAACTCCTTTTTCAGGGCCCTTCACTCTTATACTCGCTGTTTTCTGAGATCGGGTGCAAAAAAAGAACGGTTTTTTTCGATTGCATTGAAACCATAGCATACGAAAAGGGAAAAGTCAAAATGTTTGGGGCCGAACCCGGCGCGCGCTTTGCGTATGCTCGCCGGGCCGAAAAGCCGGAAAGACCGCCTGAACAGGGGGAGGGCCGCCTGCATATCATGCATATTCAAGGCCGCTCTGCCAGGCAAAGGGCGAACATAAATATGCAATAATATTATGTATATACATAAAATATTGCGTTTCTGTGCATAAATGACAAATATGACCCGCACTTTTTCCTCATAATCCTGCGTGAAAATGAAATTTTATACTGTACTTTTTGCAAATCCCATGTTACAATAGTCGCGTGGTGGACAAATCCCTTTGTTCACCGTTCGTATTCTATTATGGAAAAGGAGTCAATACCATGAGCAAACAGTTCAAACGCCTCTTCGCGCTTCTGCTTGTCCTGGCGATGGTGATGAGCGTCCTGCCCGCCGCTTTCGCAGAGGGCGCCTCGATTTCCGGCCGCGGGGACGCAAGCCGCGTCTATACCGAGGCCGACAACGCTATCCTGGACAACGACGTCTTTGCCAAGATCGCGGACGTCACCGCCGGCGCGGCCTCCCGGATGGGCGGCATCAGCCGTATGACGGAAGCGAACTACATCGCGCTGGTTCCCCAGGTCGTCGAGGCCATCGAGTCCTCCGAGACCTACGTGCCCGGCACCCTGCAGCAGAACGGCAACTTCCTGGTCTGGATGACCACGACCGGCATGCCCTGCTGCTACGACCCCAGAATGGAAGCGGAGCTCCACAACACTGCCGACGCGCCCAGCGCCGCTGAGATCGCCAAGGCGGAGGCCGAAGCCAAGGCCCTGCTGGAGAGCTTCAACACCGGGCGGCAGACCAATACGCGCGGCGGCAGCGCCAACTCCACCAAGATCGGCCTGATCCAGCCCTACTGGGAGTCCAGCTCCAGCTACGCAGACTCCTCCTTCACCAGCTACTCTCCTTACTATAAGACCATGTGGCAGAACCTCTACGGCGCCACCGGCGGCAGCGGCATGCGCTACTCCATGACCAACGCCACCGTCGACAACATCGCCAAGACCATCGAAGAGTGCGGCCTGGTCATCTTCGACTCCCACGGCACCACCGACTACTCCGGCTCCAACGGCGACTACACCTCCCGCGCCAACTGCTCCTACCTCTGCCTGACCACCAACTCCGGCGTCACCTCCGCCGATACCGCCGCCCAGACCGGCACCTACGGCACCTACTACCACTGCATGAAGGGCTCCGGCTACGCCTACGTCTCCGGTACCTGCATCGCCAACCACATGACCAAGAACGCCCCCAACTCCCTGGTCTATATGGGCATCTGCCTGGGCATGGCCACCGACGGCATGTTCAAGGGCCTGCGTCAGAAGGGCGTCGAGACCGTCTGGGGCTACTCCCAGTCCGTCTCCTTCAAGGGCGAGCGCCAGTACATGGAAGCCATCCTGGGCTACGTCAAGAACGGCGACAACTTCAAGACCGCCGTTTCCAAGGCCAAGTCCTCCCTGGGCAAGTGGGATCCCGCCTACAGCTCCTACAGCCAGTCCCAGGCCGTGAGCAATCACGTGGCCTTCCCCATCTGCGTCTCCTCTGAGGACAGCTATCCCGGCCACGGCAACGTGGACACCGTCCAGACCGTGTACTCCACCTGGAGCCTCTTCGGCGGCTCCTCCAGCTCCTACACCGTGACCGCCACCACCAACAACTCCAACTACGGCACGGTTTCCGTCAGCGGCTACACCATCACCGCCTCTCCGAAGACCGGCTACTACGCCTCCGGCTACACCGTCACCAGCGGCACCGCCACCGTCACCCAGAGCGGCAACACCTTCACCGTGAACCCCTCCTCTGACTGCACGGTCCGGATCAACTTCGCCGCCAGGACCCAGTACACCGTGACCCTGAAGGCCAACGGCTCCACCTACAGCACCCTGTCCGCCTACTCCGGCGAGTCCGTGACCCTGCCCAGCAGCGCCACCTCCGTCAGCGGCTACAGCTTCGCCGGCTGGTGTGCCAACACCGTGGCGGAGACCACCACCCGGCCCACCATCCTGAGCGGCTCCTACACGCCCAGCGGCAACGTCACCCTCTACGCGGTCTACACCAAGACCGAGGGCAGCGGCGGCGCCACGGTCTATCAGCTGGCCAGCGGCCTGGAGAACGGCGGCCAGTACATCCTCGTGGCCTCTGATTCCATCTCCGGCACCAGCGGCAAGGCCGTCGGCAACACCGCCGTTTCCAGCAGCCACTATCTGAGCCCCGTGGCCGTCACCGTCAACAGCGACAACACCGTCACCGCTTCCTCCTCCAACCTGGCCAAGGTTCTGTGGACCGCCTCCGGCAGCAGCGCCAACGGCTTCACCTTCTATAACAGCTCCGCCAGCAAGTATATGGGCCTCGATTCCTCCGAGTATCTGGCCCCCACCTCCAGCGGCACCAAGTGGTACTACACCTCCAATCAGTATCTGGACAACAAGGTGGACAGCGAGGGCTACTACTACCTGTCCTACTCCTCCAGCTCCACCGTCCGCTACACCACCAGCAAGAACGGCGCCGTGATCAAGCTCTACAAGGCGACGAGCTCCGGCACCACCTACTACACCACCAGCCCCAGCACCAGCACCCACACCCACAGCTACGGCGCCTGGAGCTCCAACAACAACGGCACCCACAGCCGGACCTGCTCCTGCGGCGATAAGCAGACTGAAAACTGCAGCTATACCTCCGTTGTGACGGCCCCCACCGCCACCAGCCAGGGCTACACCACCTATACCTGCACCGTCTGCGGTTACAGCTATGTGGGCGACTACACCGATCCCACCCCCAGCACCACCTACTACACCGTGAGCTTCTCCGTGCCCTCCGGCGTGAGCAAGCCCTCCAGCCAGACCGTTGAGGCGGGCGGCTCCATCACCCTGCCCACCGCCGGCGCTCCCTCCGGCTATACCTTCCTGGGCTGGGTCACCTCCACCGTGAGCAACGCCACCAGCCAGCCCACCACCTACACCGGCACCGTCACGGTCAACGGCAATGTCACCCTCTACGCCCTGTACTCCTACAGCTCCGGCGGCTCCGGCGGCGAGACCGCCTATCAGCTCCTGGGCTCCGCGCCCTCCGACTGGACCGGCAACTACCTCATCACCTACGGCACCTCCACCTCCAGCCTCTATGTGCTGAAGGGCCTGTCCGGCAATAAGAGCTACGAATCCAGCTCCGCCGGCGGCTCGGTGCTGTACAGCAACGCGGGTATGAGCTACGCCGACGGCTATATGACCGGCGTGAGCAGCGCCTATGTCTGGAAGATCGCCAAGACCGGCTCCTACTACACCTTCCAGAACGCCTCCACCGGCGCTTACCTGGGCAACTACAGCTCCTACCTCTACAGCCGCAGCTCCTACAGCTCCAGCTACTGCCGCTGGACCCTCTCCATGGACAGCAGCGGCAACATGACGGTCAAGAGCACCCGCAGCACCAGCTATCCCTACCTGAGCTTCTCCAGCAACAACTACTTCATGGTCAACAGATCCGCTCCCACCGGCATCTACTTCTGGAAGGAGACCAGCTCCGGCGGCAGCTCCGTGACCTACTACACCACCGGCTAATACTATTCTCAAATAAAACACTTTAAAATTTAAGCAAGGTGTGCTATAATGTATCTGGGTGATGAAAAATGTCAAGCAGATACAAATTTACAGCAGAAGAAATCGCGGCAATCGAGGAAGCACGGAAAGACAACAAG
>JAFWPP010000032.1:0-129940 GCA_017509485.1 Oscillospiraceae bacterium
TCGCCGTCGCCCAGGCCCAGGTTGGCGGTCTGGGTGCTGGCATCGCCGCCGGAGAAGATCACGTTGGTGTAGGTATTGCGGTCCACCGTGACCTTGTACCAGTTGTCGCCGTGCTCGTCCACGCCGGCTGCCGTCATCTGCTCGCCGGGGAAGGCGGCGTTCTCATTGCCGTTGCCGAAAGCGTAGACGTAAGCGTTGGCGTTGTCGTCCTGATCGACGAAGTACAGGTCCACCAGATCAAGAGCGGGCAGGACCGTGTGCACGCGGCTCAGCTCAATGCCGCAACGCTGGCAGTAGACGACCATATCGTAGCCGCCTTCAGAAGTCTCAGTAGGCGCTGTCACATTCTCTTTTACCGGCTCACCGGGCAGGTGGTCGAGAGCGGGGACCGGTTCTTCCTCCAGGGGAACGCCGGTCCGCAGACCCACATAGGCTTTTGCGCCCGACTCCGTACAGGTGGGCGGCGTTGTGTACTGCTTTTCCTGGGGCCAGACGTCATTGATCAGCTCGTTGACGTTCAGCTTGCCATCCTCGCGATAGACGTAGTAGACCACATAGCGGTTGCCGTTTTCATCCAGCGGATCGTCCCAGGCATCCCGTTTAAACTGCAGCTCTTCGGTCTGGTGGCCGGACTCATAGCCGCCGTTTTGGCCGTCATGGAAGAAGATACAGTCATATAACTCGGTATTCAGGGTGATTTTATAGTAGTTGTGACCGTCCTTCTCTATTCCCTGGAAATCCAGTTCTTCGCTGGTATCAACTTCATCGGGCGGATCGTCCTGGGGGTAGATGTTCACATAGGCGCTTTCCAGATCCGTCTCATCAACAAAGTAGATGTCGATCTCAAGATTCTCGCCGCTCGCCGTTTGAACATCCCGAAGCGGGACAGAGGGATTCCGCCGGGCTGAGCTCCCTTCCTCTTCCCGGATCCGTTCCATGGGTTTTGCCTTTACGGCGCTGACCGGCGCGACCAGCAGGGAGGCCAGCATGACAAGGGCCAGTACAACGCTGAGCGCTCTTTTCATCATATGCATGACTCCTTTCCAAAAAACAGAGGACGTCCCTATCGCTTCTTGTAAATGCGCATAGAAATACATATTACATTTCACAGTATATTATATCATCATTTATTTTCAATTTCAATCCCTAATTTTTTATAATCCTTACTTTGCCGGAGCATGCGGGCGGCAAATTCTGATTGCATTTCCCAGCGGCTGCTGGTATAATAGTTGTATTCCGGGTCCTGCGGGGCCGAAGGAGGATGCCGTATGAAATGGCTGCGCGAGATCCCCTGGTTTTTTCGCCGGGTACGGCGGATGGAAATCCATATTTTTTCCGCCTATGCCGCCTTTTTCTGGATCCTGGCCATCTTTCCGGCCACGATGCTGTTGATCAGCATTCTGCAATACACCCCCATCTCCCCGGACTCCCTGCGGGTCCTGCTGGAGAAGGCTGTCCCCGCCAGTCTGTACGCCCTGACCGACTACATGATCGACGAGCTCTTCGCCGTGGACTCCCCTGCCGTGCTGTCTATCTCCGCCGTGGTGGCTCTGTGGCTGACCTCCAACGGCGTACTGAGTCTGATGCGGGGGCTGAACCGGATCTATGTGGTGATCGAGACCCGAAACGGTCTGCTGCTGAGACTGCGCTGCATCCTGTTTTCCCTGGCCGGGATCGCAGCCGTCGTCGTGATCCTGGCTCTGTATCTGATCAGTCAGGATCTGATTTTTCTGCTGCTGCAGGAGGGCAGCCTGCTGGGCGAGCTGCTGCTGCGGATCTCCCGGTTGAAATACGTGCTGACCGTGACGATGCTGACGCTCTTCTTCACCGTCATGTACACCGTCTTCCCCAACCGCTGCAACCGCTTCCTCTCCTCCCTGCCCGGAGCTCTGTTCGCTGCGGTGCTGTGGGTAATCTTCGCCCAGCTCTTCACCTTCTACGTGGAGCGGATCGCCAACTATTCCCTCTACTACGGAAGCCTGGCGGTGATCGCCATGGCCATGTTCTGGCTCTATGTGAGCATCTGCTTCTTCTATTGCGGCGGACTGCTCAACCGGGATATGGAACGTCGGAAAACAAAACACGCGGAACGAAAAGCAAAAACATAGGGTGTTTTTCAATTTCAGCTTGAGAAACAGTTCTTATACAGAAAGGTCTCCATATGGACGAGAAACAGAAAGAACGATTCGTCGCCCTGCGGCGGGAGCTGATCGGGCGGGAGTTTGATTCGCTCAACGAGATGCAGCGGCAGGCCGTGCTGACCACCGAGGGGCCCCTGCTGCTGCTGGCGGGCGCGGGCAGCGGCAAAACCACGGTGCTGATCCACCGGATCGCCAACCTGATCCGGTTCGGCCGGGCCTCGGACACCCGGGAGATCCCCGCGGGCTTCGGCGAGGCGGAGCTGGAAGCCCTGGAGCGGGCCGCCGCCGGGTCCGGGCCCATGGACCCGGAAACCGCGGCGCTCTGCGCCCTGGGACCGGTGGAGCCCTGGCGGATCATCGCCATCACCTTTACCAACAAGGCGGCGAATCAGCTCAAGGACCGGCTGGCCGGCATGCTGGGGCCGGCGGCCCAGGAGATCTGGGCGATGACCTTCCACGCCGCCTGCTGCCGTATCCTGCGGCGGGAGATCGACCGGCTGGGCTATGATAAGCAATTTACCATCTACGACACCGCCGACAGCGAGCGGGTCATGAAGGACGTGATGAAGGACCGGAACGTGGACGAGCGGGAGCTCCCCGCCCGACTGATCCTCAAGCAGATCAGCCGGGCCAAGGACGTTATGCAGTTCCCGGAGGATTACGCCCGACGGGCCCAGCGCGCCGGGGATGAACGACTGGCGGTGATCGCCGCCTGCTACGCGGAGTACCAGCGGCGGCTTCAGGAAGCCAACGCCCTGGACTTTGACGACATCATCCTGCTGACCGTGAAGCTGCTTCAGGACTTCGAGGAGGTCCGGACCGCCTGGCAGCAGCGCTTCCGCTATGTGCTGATCGACGAATACCAGGATACGAACCACCTGCAGTACCTGCTCTCCGCCCTGCTGGCTGGGGGCCGGGAGAACATCTGCGTGGTGGGCGACGACGATCAGAGCATCTATAAGTTCCGCGGCGCCACCATTGAGAACATTCTGAGCTTTGAGGAGCGCTTTCCCGGGGCCCGGCTGATCCGCTTGGAGCAGAACTACCGTTCCACCCCGCAGATCCTGGACGCGGCCAACGCCGTCATCAGCCAGAACAAGAGCCGCAAGGGCAAAAAGCTCTGGACCAGGAACCGCGCCGGCACGGGGATCACCGTCAAGGAGACCGCCAGCGAGGCCGAGGAGGCCAACTATGTGGCGAGTCGGATCTTCGCCCTGGCCCCTCCGGCAAAATACAAGGATTTCGCCATTCTCTACCGGACCAACGCCCAATCCAACGCTCTGGAGCGTTCCTTCAAGTTCAACGGCATCCCCTATCGGATCATCGGCGGCACCCGCTTCTTTGACCGGGCGGAGGTCAAGGACATGCTGGCTTATCTGCAGCTGATCAACAACCGGGCGGACGATCTGCGGCTGAACCGCATTGTCAACAATCCGCCCCGGGGCATCGGCGCCAAGACCCTGGAAGGCGTGCGGCGGCTGGCGGAGAATCAGGGCCTGCCCATGTATCTGGTGCTGGCGGACGCCTACCACTACCCCGCTTTGGAAAAGAGCGCGGGCAAGCTGAGCGCCTTCTCCGCCATGATCGAGGACTGCGCGAAGCTGCTGGACTCCCTGCCCCTGCCGGAGTTCTATGACGCCCTGGTGGAGAAGACCGGCTACGCAAAGATGCTGGAGGAGCACGCCGACGTGGAAAGCCGGACCCGACTGGAAAACGTCCGCGAGCTGCGCTCCTCTTTGGTGGGCTATCTGGAAAACCACCCCGACGACGCCTCCCTCCAGGGCTTCCTGGAGGAGATCGCCCTGTATACCGACATCGAGCAGTACGACGCCGAGGCCGACGCGGTGGTGATGATGACCATTCACACAGCCAAGGGCCTGGAATTCCCCCACGTCTTTTTGGTGGGTGCTGAGGACGGTCTCTTCCCCAGCCTCCGCAGCATCGGCGAGGGCGACGATCTGGAGGAGGAGCGGCGGCTCTGTTACGTTGCCATCACCCGGGCCAAGCAGACGCTGACCGTCACCCACGCCCGCCAGCGGATGCTCTACGGCAGGACCACCGCGAACCGGCTCTCCCGCTTCATCCGCGACATCCCAGAGGAGCTGGTGGAGGGCCGGGTCCGGCCCCGGGAGCGGCCGGGGCGCACCGAGGGGATGTACTACGACGATCTGCCCTTTGCGGAGAGTGGGCGCAGGAATCAAAGCCAGCTTTACCGCCCCGGTATGCGCACTGGGGCGCCTCCCCCTCAAGGGGAAGGCTTTGCGGGCTGGCGGAAGCCTGCGGCGCCCTCTGCCGCCCCTGCGCCGGATTTCCGGGTGGGAGACACGGTTCGCCATACCGCCTTTGGCCGGGGCATGGTCCTCTCCGTGACCAAGATGGGCAGCGACGCCCTGCTGGAAATCGCCTTCGACGAGAAAGGCACCAAAAAACTCTTGGCCAAAACCGCGTCGCAGCACATGGAAAAAGTCAACCGCTGACCACGCGCAGAAAGAAGGAACAGCTCGGGGGGATCCCAAGCTGTTCCTTCTTCCTGTTTTCTTTTTTACTTCTGCCCGTACACCTTGTAGAGGAAGGTGACGGTTTGCGCGCGGGTACAGCCCTCGCCCACGCCGAATCGGTCGCTGCTGACGCCGCTGGCAATGCTCCGTCCCGTCGCCCAAAGGACGGCATCGTAGTAGTAGCTGCCGGGCTTCACATCGCTGAAGAGGCATTCCGCCTGTCCGTGGGCCGGCTTGCCGGCGGCCTTCCACAGGAAGGTGATCACCTGCTCCCTGGTGCAGGCGGAATTGACGCCGAATCTGCCGCCGCCGACGCCAGAGGTTATGCCGCGCTCCGCCGCCCAGCGGACTGCCTTGGCGTAATAGGCGTCATTGGACACGTCCGAGAACGTCGGCGCGTTGGCGGAGGGACTGGGTGAGCCGCAGGCCTTCCAGAGGAAGGTCATCACCTGCGCCCTGGTGCAGATGTGGTTGGGCGAGAAGCTCTTGTCCCCCGTGCCCGAGCTGATCCCGTTCTGTACCGCCCAGCGGACCGCGTTGTAGTAGTATTTGCCCGGCTTCACGTCGGTAAATGCCAGAGCGTCGCAGCGGGTACAGATATAGTTGACATAATTGTGGTTATTGGGGTCGCTGTAGGTCTCTGTCCGGGCTTCGCCGCAGCGGGAGCAGCAGCGGGTCATGACCCCGTCGTTGACGCAGGTGGCCTCTGTGGTGATGGTTTCTTCTCCCCACAAGTGCCCCAGCGCGTGGATGGGGAGCTCCAGGCTCTCACCGTTGTCCAGGCAGGTACAGGTAAGGGCCCCTCTTGTTTCGCAGCCCGGGGCCGTCTTCGTCGCAGTGCAGCGCATGGTAAAATCTCCCACATCGCCCAGCCAGTAGTCCAGATCGATCTTGGCTGAGACGCCGGGCATGGCCCCATTGTTGTCGTACTGCCAGAGATGGGCGCCGCCTGAGGCTGTGAGCGTGTTGGTTCCCCACTGGGCGACCCAGCGGACCCACTTGTTGTATTCGCTGCTCTTCAGTCTGGTGTTCCAGATGTTGGTGCTGGCATAGACGCCGGCCTTGAGGCCGCAGTCCTCAATGGTGCCGCAGAAGGCGCTGATCACGGCCAGCAGCTCCGTATCGTTGAGGCTCAGGATGTTGTTCTGCTGCTCCACATCGTAGTAGACGCCCAAGGGCGGGAGATGGGGATTGCCGGACATGAAGCCCAGGTATTCCAGCACGGCCTCCGCCTCCTGGACCGCCTGCTCGGGCGTGGTGGCGCCGGCATAGAAGTAGATGCCGTAGGGTACGTTGTTTTGTTCGCAGCCCTTCAGGTTGGTCTCGAAGTAGGAGTCCTTCCCGATGACCGGATTTTTGGTCCCGGTATAGCCGATCCGGACGATGGCAAAGCTGATCCGGGGGGCCAGCTCCTTCCAGCTGATGGTGCCCTGGGCGTAGCTCACGTCCACGCCGGGCTTTACGTACATGCCGGCGTAGGGATCGTCCCAGCTGCCGCCGGCGCCGCAGATCTCGCAGGAGTCCCCCTCCAGGGGCACCACGCACTCATGGGTATAGGCAGTGCTGTTGCGGGTGTTGCTGCGGTAGATGGCATAGCTGCCGGACACGACTTTCGAGAGGTTGCTGCCGGCGTACAGGGTCGTGTAGCAGCAGCCGTTGTAGCTGGTGGTGGGGTTGGCCTCGGCCACCTCGATGGCGTAAATGGTGACGCCGTCCGACTCGTAGACCACGTCCGTCACCAGTCGGCTGTGGCTCCAGCTGCTGTCCTCACGGACCAGGGCGTCGCCGATCTGGATCTTGGTGTAGTCCTTGCCCACGCGGGTGGAATACTTGGAGGCCGCAAGGCCATTGCTGTTGTTGTTGCCGGTTTTGGCGGGCAGATTCCAGGCCCAGGAAACAAAGCCGGAGCACTCCAGACCGTAATGCTGGGAGCCTCTGCCGCCGCTGTGGTGGGTATAGAACACGCTGCTCGCATCCTTGGAATCGGTCACGAATTTCGTCAGCGAGGCGTTCCAGGGAACCAGGCTGCCGGTCGTCCAGCCGTAGGGCACGCCCTTATAGCTCTTCCCGGCGGAGTAGTAGATCTTGTGGTAATACTCATAGCCTGCGGAATCATAGCCCCAGCCGGCGACTCCCTTTTTGGCGGTCCAGGGCACGTTCAGCATCTGCCGGGCCCGGCGCACAATGTTCTGCATGCCGGTGGAGACGCTGCGGCGAAGACCGTCACCGGAGAACACGGCCGTGGGTTCTGCAGGCGCCGTCTCCACACAGACCGGGGCTTCCTCCGCGGCGGGAACGTCTGTGCCTGCGGGCGCCTGGACCGGCTGTTCCGCGGGCGTCTCGGCGGGAGCTTCCTGCTCCGGGGCGCCTTCGGCGGGAGTCTCCTTCTCAGCGGCCGCTTCCGGGACTTCCTTTGCGGGTCCCTCCGGGCTCGCTTCCGCAGTTTCTTCCGGGATTGCTTCCGCAGGCGCCTCAGGAAGCGCTTCCGCCGCTTCCTCTGCCGCCGCTTCCGTCTCTTCCTCCGGCAGCTCCTCCGCCACCGTTTCCGCGGGGGCTTCCGCCGCCGCAGGCTCGCCGAAGAGGTCCTCCGGCAGCTGCGGGTCGTCCGGGTCCGCCAGAGCGGGATCGGGCGGCGCGGGAATCGGGTCCGGTTCCCCGTACAGGGCTTCCATCTCCTCGTGCTCCTGCTCCAGCCGCACAGCCTCAGCCTCGAATTCCGCCAGCTTTTCCTCCTCCGTCAGCTCCTGCTCCACCGAAGCGGAGAGCTCCGTATAGGCATAGCCGGTGAAGGCGGCAGGCTGGCTCTGCCCGGCAAAGGCCGCGCCCAGATCCATCTGATAATCCTCGCTGGCCTGAGAATAGACCAAGGTCGCTCCCTTGTCTCTGAAATCCACATAATAGCTTTCCACGTGCTCCGCGATCAGCAGCTCCTCCGCATAGAGCTCGTAGTCAAAAACAGGACCGACGGCATAAAGCAGACCGCAGCCCGTGGGGACGAAGCTCCGCAGCCCCTCCGCATAGCGGATCAGCCGGTAATCGCCCCGCTCCAGATCCAACTCCCAGACCGCTTCGCCGCAGGCGAAGTCCAGGATCGTTCCGTTGACCAGGTAGATCTGACCGGGCGTGCCGGAAAAGTTTGCCAGCAGCACCGTCTCCTTCTTTTCATCCAGGTCGTAGGCACACAGGTCAAAGCTGCCCTCCTCCCGCGTCCTGGCGAAGTAGAGCACACCGTTATCGTAATTCAGCCTGGCAGCGGGTCCCGCCGTCACCGGAACGCCCTTCCCGTCCCCCTGGCGGATATTGCCGCTGTCGTCCAGGAAGAATCGTCCCCGTTCTGTTTCCACCTGGCGGCCGCCGCCCGCCAGCATGGCGGACGAGCTCGTGCCCAGGGCGCAGGCCGGATCCGGCAGCTCTCCCTGGGCCGCCAGTGCGAATACGCCGCCGGTACTGCAGAACAGCATCACCGCCAGCAAAAGCGCTGTCAACCTGTAAAAAAGATATTTCATCGCGTTCCTCCGAATTATGTAAACCAATAAGGATAAAATCGCAAACTTCCACTTTATGTAATTGTACAGGAAGCTGCCGGTTTTGTCAACAGTTTGTAACTTTTTATCTGTAAACAAACTGATAAGTTTTTTTGAATAGCCAGCCGGAGCGCCCCGCTGGGGGACGCTCCGGCTGGCGTTTGGTCTGCATTATCCGTTATTCGGTGACTTCAACATCCAGGCCCAGCTCACTGGGAAGGAAGCGGGGGCAGACGTTTTCTGAGGTCATAATGACCGAGGCGGCCAGGAAGGAGCCGATCTCGCAGGCCTCCGCCAGGGTCTTGCCGTAGGTCAGGCCCACGGCCACGCCGGCGCAGAAGGCGTCTCCGGCGCCCGTGGTGTCCTTGACGATCACGTTCCGGGCGGGGACCCAGCCCTTGTAGCCGAACATATCGGCATAGACCGCACCCTTGTCCCCCAGGGTGATGATCATGCTGGGGATCCTGGCCCGCCGGACCTTCTCCGCCAGGACAGTCTCCATTTCGGGAATGGTAATCTGGGAGTAGTCGTCGGAGAAGAGGATCCCGGCCTCCTGGCGGTTGCAGATGAAGCAGGCGCAGTCCTGAAGGAAGTCCCGGCGCTGGACCGCGATGGACATGTTGGCCACCACAGCGTAAACCGGCTTGTTGTACTTCTTGGCCAGCTTGAAAACCGTCTTGACGATCTCTTTGTCCAGGCAAATCTCGATCACGATGGAATCGGCGGCGGAGATGATCTCGTCGCCCTTTTCCTCCAGCACCTCCAGCAGGGGGGTCATATCCGGCCGCTGGGAGATGGAGCCCACCACGTCGCCGCCGTGGTCAAAGACCGCCAGCCAGGTGCCCATGCCGTTGCGGACGGGGCGGATATAGTCCACGTTGACCTTGTGGCTGCGGAGCTTGCGGACGACCTCCTCGCCCGCGCCGTTGTTGTCCACCAGGCTGACATAGGTGGGCCGGAGCTCCACGTTGGCGATGTCCTCCGCCACGTTGCGGCTGACGCCGCCGTGGACCTGCTCGATCCAGCCCACGTTGCGTCCCTGGGGGATGTACTGCCCGGAGGGGAAGCCCTTGATGTCCACAAACACGGCGCCGATGACTACGATACCCATGGTGTAACCTCCTGTGTTTTATTCACGTTTTCGTTTGACGGATCGGTCGGACGCTGTCGAATTGAGAATTGAAGGTATCTTTCAAATTGCCCTTTGAAAGACGACGTTTTGAATTCCGCTATATTGTACCATTGATTCGCAGAAATTTCAATTGTAAGTATTCCTTTTTTCGTTTTTTTGTGGTATGATGGTGCTCGGGAAAGCGGAAATCTCCCGGAATCGGGAACTCTCAATTCTCAATTCTCAATTCTCCGGGAGGAATCTCTATGGACCCGACGCTTTGCGAATCCTGCTGGCATTACGACTACGACGAGGAATCGGACGAATACTACTGCCGCATGGATCTGGACGAGGACGAGTTCGAGCGGGTCTTCGCCCGGAGCAGAGGCCGCTGCCCCTTCTATCAGAAGGGCGATGAGTATTATCTGCCGAGACATCAGTAGCGTTATGATTGCCCTTACGGGCAAGTTATGATACGCCTTGCGGCGCAGTTATGATTTGCCTGACGGCAGTTTGTTGCGGCAGGCGCTGGCACGGCAGCCATAACTTGCGCAGCAATCATAACTTCCGCGCAGCGGAATCATAACTTGCGAAGCAATCATAACTTCCGCGCAGCGGAATCATAACTTGTGCGAAGCACAATCATAACTTTCGGCGCAAGCCGAAATCTTAACTGCAACGGAGCAAACCGATGAGATACCTGATACAAACCCTGGGCTGCAAGGTCAACCAGTATGAGTCCCAGGCCATGGAGAAGTGGCTGGCCCAGCGGGGGTGGACCCAGGCGGAGCCCGGGGAGGACTTCGAGCTGGCCATCGTCAACACCTGCACTGTCACCGCCGTGGCGGACAAGAAGAACCGGAATGTGATCCGGCGCCTGCGGAAGCAGTGTCCCGGAGCGGTGCTGGCAGTCTGCGGCTGCTACGCCCAGGTGAAGCCCGCCGACGTCCGGGCCCTGGGGGTGGACGTGATCTCCGGCTCCGGCGGCCGGGAGGCCTTTCTGGAGCTGTGCCTGAAAACCGCGGCGGACCGACAAAAACGGGAACGCCTGGACGAAGCCCTGAAGCGGAGGGAATTCGAGCTCCTGCCTGCCGGCGGCCTGGCGGCCCGGACTCGGGCCATGCTGAAGGTCCAGGACGGCTGCTCCAACTTCTGCTCCTACTGCATCATCCCCTACGCCCGGGGACCCGTGCGGAGCCTGCCGCTGGAACAGGCTGTGGAGCAGGCGAAGGGTCTGGCCGCGGAGGGTTATCGGGAAATCGTTGTGACCGGCATCGAAATTGCCTCCTGGGGCTGGGATTTCCACGATGGCAGCACTCTGGTACGGCTGCTGGACGCGGTCTGCACCGCGGTGCCGGCGCTGCGGATCCGGCTGGGCTCCCTGGAGCCGCGGATCATCGATGAGGCGTTCTGCGAAGTCCTGCGGCGGTACGATAATCTCTGCCCCCACTTCCACCTGTCCATGCAGTCCGGCTCCGACGGAGTGCTGGCCCGGATGCGCCGGAAATACGACACGGCCCGCTATTATGAGAGCGTGCGGCTGTTGAAGGAGGCCTTCCCCGGCTGCGCCGTCACCACGGACATGATCGTGGGCTTCCCCGGGGAGACCGAGGAGGAGTTCGCCGAAAGCCTGGCCTTCATCCGGAAATGCGGCTTCGCAGCCATGCACGTCTTCCCCTACTCCCGCCGCCCCGGGACCCCGGCGGATCAAATGCCCGGCCAGCTTCCCGGCGCGGTCAAGGAGGCCCGCTCCGCCGCCGCCATCGCCGCGGCCGCGGAGATGAACCGGGCCTTCCGGGAGGGTATGGTCGGGACGGTGCGGGAGGTGCTTTTCGAGGAGAAGGCATCAGGCATCCGGCATCCGGCATCAGACCCGCCCGTAGGGACAAGCATTGCTTGTCCGCCCTCCCCCGCCCGAAACAATATCACAGACGCTCTCTGGACCGGCCACGCGCCGAATTCGATCCGGGTCTACGCGCCGGGAAATGAACTCCACAACCTTGTGCTTCCCGTAAAAATCACGGGGCTGTACGAGGACGGTCTTCTCGGAGAAATCGTCCCGTAGCGGCGCATAGTGTGCGCCTCTACGGATTTGCTGATATGTAACAAGTAATCAGTACCATCATAATAAACGGAGGAACGTACATGAACTGTCCCAAATGTCAGAAGCCGCTGCCAAAGGGGAGGCCGCGGGTCTGCCCGAACTGCAAAAAGGATCTCACCAACTTCTATAAGCTGCTGGAAAAGCGGGGCGAGCCGGTGACGGAGCCGAAGAAACGCTTCCCCATGGCCGCGATCATCGCCGCGGTGCTGGTATGCGCCTTGCTTGTCGCCGCCGTGATCCTGATCCCGAAGCTGACGGCCAAGGATCCCGAAACCACCGGGCCCGCCCAATCCTTCAGCATGGACGAGGTTCGGGCGGAGATCGACAGCAAAAAAGTCGAAGACTTCACTGAGAGCGCCGAACCCACGGACTACGTGAAGATCAGCATCAAGGGCTTCGGCGAGCTGGTGGTCCGGCTGCGGCCTGACGTGGCCCCCATCTCCGTGCAGAACTTCAAGGATCTGGTGGCCCGGCACTACTATGACGGCCTGAGCTTTCACCGGGTCATGCCCGGCTTTATGATCCAGGGCGGCGCGGGCGCGGAGGAGCTCACGCCGATCAAGGGCGAATTCTCCGCCAACGGCGTGGAGAATCCCCTGCTCCACCTGCGGGGCGTGCTCTCCATGGCCCGGACCAAGGTTATGGACTCCGCCACCAGCCAGTTCTTCCTGATGCACGCAGACTACCCCTCCCTCAACGGCAACTACGCCGCCTTCGGCTACATCGTGGCCGGGCTGGAGACTGTGGACAAGGTCTGCGAGATCCCCCTGGGCTCGAACGGCTCCGAGCAGTCCGTCCCCCAGGTGGACGTCATCATGGAATCTGCGGTGTTCGTAACGCCGGGATAAGGCAACAGCGGCAGCACGGACAAGCAATGCTTGTCCCTACATCACAAACGATCACGAAGGAGGTTATCATCATGGCAATCGACATCAAGAAGATCATCGAGGACATCATCGCAAAGATCAAGGGTGACAAGGACATCGGCGAGAAGTTCCAGAAGAACCCCACCAAGACCGTGGAGGGCCTGATCGGCGTGGATCTGCCCGACGACCAGGTCAACGCCGTGGTGGAGGGCGTCAAGGCCAAGATCAACCTGGACGACATCACCGGCAAGCTGGGCGGCCTGTTCGGGAAAAAGTAGTTTCCCGCTCGACCAAAAAGAACCGGAGGCCAGATGGTCTCCGGTTCTTTTTCTGCGCGCATTTGGGCCTGTATTCAGCTGCCGAAATCCACCGCGTCCACATAGTGGAGCAGGGCGTTGAACAGATTCAGCTCCGCAAGCGAGGCATCCGGATTCAGCCGGGCCTCCCGGGCGTAGCCCTCCACGGACCAGCTCAGCGGCGCGCCGACCTCTGCGCCGTACGCCACCGGAACATAGTCGTACAGGGTCCGCATGTCCTCTGCATCCAGACCGTAGATGTAGTAGATGATGCGCTCGCCGTCATCCAGGTCGGAGAGCAGATTCAACGTCCCGGACTGGGGCTGGCCTTCGCCGCGGTTGAGTATGAGCATGTTGTAGTCGGAGAGGTTCAGATCATCGATCAGATACCAGGGATGGCCGCCCTTGTCGCTGCCTGCGGCGGTCAGGGCACGGCCCGGCCAGGAGGCGTCCTGGCTGCCGGCAGGGCCCCAGGCCCAGGCGTACAGCGCCGGACTGTCGGTTTCGTCCACGATGCAGATGGGGACGACAAGGGGCTTGGTCACATTCAGACGGATCTCCATGTATCCGTCCCCGGCAAAGTCCTCGTTGCGCTCCAGATAGCTGATCTTGACGATGGTATCCAGGGTTTCACCGGCATAGCTGAACTTCAGGACGGCAAGATCCTTCCTCGCGGCCTTGTCGGCAAAGGCAATTTTGACGACGCCCTTGCCTTCGCCGTTGACGGTCTCCTTGTAGGACATAAAAGCGAAGTCAGACGTGCATCCGGTCAAGCTCAGCGCATCCTTGTCGAAGACAAGGACAAGCACGCCGTTCCGGATCTCCTCGCTCTCGATGAGCTTGAAGGCGGCCTGACCGTCACCCGCCTCGCCGGTACTGCCGGAAATGCTCCGCTGCGGGCGGTGGCGGAGCGCGATCGTGCCGTCGGTGGCGGGGCTGCCGCCGAGACCGGCGGCGGCCCGGGCGCCAATGGCCGCTGCGGAATTGCCGGGCCCTTCCTCGGGCTCCCAGCCAATGAGCAGGAGGGCGTCGCGGGAGGTGATTTGGCCGTCTTTGTCCAGATCGGCGACGCTCAGATCCACGTCCTCCGCGGTCAGCTTTTCGGTGAGATAGTCCAGGATGGCCTGAACATCGTCGTTGTCGGTGTCGCCGTCCATATCCACGTCATGGCCATTCGCCGCGGCGGGGGCGTCGATCCTGCTCTCACCGGTGCTGCGTGCGTCGGCGCCGGGCTCGACCGTTGGCAGCTCATAGCGGTTCCCGTCGACGGCCTTGACCCCGGGGACCAGCAGCGCAGCCAGCATCGCGACCGTCAGCAGAGCGGAAAGCAGCCTGCGAGGGACAGCAGCGTTTTGCATATTCGGCACTCCTCTCTGGTTGATTTCACTGTATGGCTATGTATATTGAAGCACTTTTTCTCCCAAAAATCAACGAAAAAGCATACGTGGTCTGAATTTTTATATTCGAACAGCTCGTCGCAAACGCAGGAAGAGCGCCGGCTAAGCAGCGCTCTTCCTTTGATTTCGTTTATCCTTTTCTCAGAAAACGTTTCAGACGATCGAGGGCGTCCTCAACACTGCTCCGGGGGCAGGCCGTGTTCATGCGGAAGAAGCCTTCGCCGCTCCGGCCGTAGGCGGTGCCGGGGGTGACCCAGAGGCCGGTCTCGGCCCGAAGTCGTTCCGTAAAGGACTTCACGTCGTCCGTCAGGGCGGAGACGTCCACCCAGAGCAGATAGGTGGCCTCGCTGACCGTCACCTTGACGCCGGGCAGCTCCCGGACCGCGAAATTCCGCACCAGCTCCTTGTTCGCCCAGATATAGGCCCGCAGGGCGTCGAGCCAGGGGCCGCCCTGGGTGAAGGCGGCAACGGCGGCGGGGGCGGCGAAGCTGTTGGGCTCCGCAACCTCGTCGGTGTTCAGCGCCCGCCAGGCCTTGTGCCGCAGCACCGGGTCCGCCGCGTAGACGGCGGAGCTGTGCATGCCCGCGAGATTGAAGGCCTTGGTGGGGGCGATGCAGGTGACGGAGACGGATCTGCATGTCTCGTCCACAGAAGCGAAGGGTACATAGCCCAAGCCGGGAGCCGTCAAATCGCAGTGGATTTCATCGGAGATCACAAGGACGTGATGCTTCTGGCAGAGGGCGCCGATCCGGGCCAGCTCTCCCCGGCTCCAGATCCGCCCCACGGGGTTGTGGGGGTTGCAGAGGATCATCAGCGTAGTCTGGGGGTCCGCCAGCTTTTCCTCCAGATCTGCAAAGTCCATGGTCCAGACGCTCCCCTGCCGGCGCAGGGGATTCTCCAGCACCCGGCAGCCGTTGTTGACGATGGAGTTGAAAAAGATGTTGTAGACCGGGGTCTGGATCAGCACGTTCTCGTTGGGCGTCGTCAGCTTCCGGACCAGGGAAGAGATGGAGGCCACCACGCCGGCGGAGAAGATCAGATTCTCCTTCTCCATGCTCAGACCGTGGCGCTCCCGCCACCAGCCGATGTAGGCCTCATACCAGGCCTCGCCCATGTCGTCATAGCCGAAAATACCGTGATCCAGCCGCCTTTGCAGGGCCTGCCGCACACAGGGGGCGGTCTCAAAGTCCATGTCCGCGATCCACATGGGCAGCTCATCGGGACCGCAGTCCCATTTGTAGCAGAGAGACCCCCGTCTGCTGGGCGGGTTGTCGAAGTTATATGTCCTCATCATGTTTTCCTCGCAGTTGAAGGTAAAGATGCAGCGGTTCCGATGCGCCGTAGGGGTGCTCAGTGAGCGCCCGGTCCGCCGCAGGCGGACAATTTACCGGAGGCAAATACAGCGCGTCTGCTTTTCGGGAGGTTGCTGGATCGTTTGCTGACGCAAACGATGCGTGCTTCGCACGCGCGGGCGCTTAATAAGCGCCCCTACGGCGTGTATCGGCGGTTTCTCAGCGCCTCCACTCCGGGTGCTCCCGCACCTCATCGATGGCCTTGCAGACGATTTTCGTCTTCTTCGGGTCGATGAAGTCCTTCTCCAGGATCAGCTCCCCGATGGCGGGGGCGCTGATGGTGCCGGAGCCGGGGTTTAGCACGCTGTCGATCTTCGAGCTGATCTCCGCCTCCACGCTGGAATATTCAAACGCCAGGGTGGTATGGATCAGCTTGCAGTTGACCATCTTCAGGTTTTCGATGTAGCACATGCCCTGGAGGCTCTCGACGGTGCAGTTCACCAGGGTCAGGTTCTTCGCGTTCCAGCCCAGGTACTCGCCGGAGATGAAGGAGTCGTAGACCGTGACGTTCTCGGTGTTCCAGAAGGCGTCCTTGGTCAGAAGCCGGGAGTTGCGGATCACAATATTTTTAGCCCCGTCGAAGGAGTAGTTCCCGTCCAGGGTCAGGCCGTCGATCTCCAGGCTCTCGCTGTTCATGCAGAAGTAGGGGGCTCCGGCGGCGCTGACGTTCTTCATCCGCACGTTCTTGCAGGACCAGAGCGTCTCCAGGGCGTTGGTGAAGACCACGTCCTCCAGGATCAGACCAGAGCAGCGGCGGAAGTTCTTGGGGGCCTGGATCACGGCGTTCTTCACCCGGATGTTGTCGGTGTACCAGACGCCGGCCCGGGCCATCTCAAACCAGGTGCAGCCCTCCACGTCCACGTTTTTACAGTACCAGAGGGGGTACTTCCAGCGGAAGAGATCGCCGCGAAGCACCAGGTCGTGACATTCCTTCAGGGGAGATTCGCCCGCGTCGAAGACGGAGTCCGCCACCTTCAGATCGTGCTCCCCGAAGAGGGCGCGCTCGCCGGTGAAAAAGCCTTGCTTGAGTTCCTTCATATCTGTTTCCTCCCGCTCATCATTTGGATGGTTGTTCTTATTTGTGTTCAGGCTGTCCCAACAGGATCAGCGCAGTTGGATGCTTTCGATTCGGTACAGCCCCTCGTCGGTTTTTGAAACGGTGAATACGGCGCTCAGGCTGCCCAGGTCGGCGGTAAAGGAGCCGTCGCCGTTCTCCGTCACGGAACGGATCTCCAGCTTCCCCCAATCCACGCCGTCGGGCTCCGGCATCCGGACGGACAGCAGACCGTCCCCGGTCTCGGAAAAGACGGCGGAGAAGTTCCCGGCCGCGTCCTCGCCGGTATAGCGGCCGATCCAGGCGGCAAAGTCCCCGTAGGGAATCCCGAGGACCACCTCCGTGCCATCCTCGGAGCTGCGGAGCTCCGTCTGCTTGGTCCAAAGCCCGGAATGGGCGAGCAGACTGGAGGGATAGCAGTTCAGATAGGCGCTGTACCAGAGCCAGCTCCGCAGAGCCCCCTCGGGGGTATCGTTCCAGGCGGAGGCCGGGTCGAAGCCGCGCTCGCAGGCGGGGATCAGCTCCGCGTTGTCGTATTCTCCGGTGGGCCTGTGGGCGAAGCTGATCTCCATAGCCTCCGCGGACTCACAGAAGCACAGCGGGATATCCGCGGAAAACGGCGCCGTGGCGTTGGCGGTGGGATCGCAGACGTACCAGTCCCCGTAGACCCGCACCAGATTCCAGGCGTGATCCCCCAGCTCGCCGGGGGTCTCCGGGTCGTGCGCCAGGCCGCACACCGTGAGGCAGTCCACTCCGCAGAGATTGCAGAGATAGTACATGGCGTCGGCGTAGCCGGAGCAGACGCAGTCCCGGTCGATCAGGGCGTCGTGAAGATGCCAGCCGCGCTTATAATAATAAGTTTTCCGCTCGCCGTAGACCACGTTGTCGTGGAGCCAGTCGAAGATCCACCTCGCGGTCTCCCATTCGTCCCCCCGGGGCGCTTCGGCGGCGAGCCGCCGCGCCTCGGCAAGGCCCATGGAGAATTTCTCCATGGTGTCAGGCCGGGTGCAGTTGATCCAGACCGTCATATTGCCATCCTTCGTCCGGCTCAGCACGCCGCCGGAATCCACGCGGTAGAGGAAGGCCAGGACCCGACGCTGGGTCGAGCCCAGCTCCGGGAGCGTCCCCGCCGGAACCGAAAAGCCCTGATATCCGTTCCCCAGGGCGTAATCCAGCAGCTTCAGCCAGAGGGCGGCGTCTTCGGAAAACAGCTCGTCATAATGATGGGAACGGGGAAGGAGCTCCTCAGCCGGAGCCGAGAGGACCTCATTCAGCGGGACGAGGACCCCCTGCCGGGCATCAAAGTCCGCCTGCCGATAGAGCAGAACGGTGTCGGCGGTCAGCTCGGAAAGACCGTCCAGCGTCGGCGCGGGCTCCGTTGCGGCATTTGTCTCCGGAGGGACCGTTTGCGGAACCGTGGAAGCCCCGGTGCCGGCGGGAGGCTCCGCGGCGCAGCCGCAGAGAAGGATAAGTGCGAGGAACAAAACGAGAAGACGTTTCATCGGACAACACCTCAATCTAATCTGTTCGATCGTCAATCTGCCCCCACGGGCTCGGGAGCTCCATATCGGAGAAATAGTCTCTGGCCTGCTGACGGTTGCGGAGGATCTCCCGCTTCAGAGATTCCAGATCCGGGAAGGTGCGCTCCTGGCGGAGGTAGCGGTAAAACGCGACCCGGAGCTCTTTGCCGTAGAGATCGCCGTCAAAGTCGTCCAGCCAGGTCTCCACGGTGCGGCGGCCGCCTCCGACGGTGGGCCGGGTGCCGACGTTGCAGACGCCGGTATAGGTACGCCCTCCGGCGGTCCCGGTGACGGCGTAGACCCCGTCCCGGGGCAGGACCAGCTCCGGGGCCGGCTCCAGGTTCGCCGTGGGGAAGCCCAGACGGCTGCCCAGGTGCTGGCCCGGCAGGACCGTTCCGGTCAGGATGTGCGGATGGCCGTAATAGCGGCAGGCGGCCTCCACATCGCCGGCTTCCACCATATCCTTGAGGATGGTGGAGGAGACGGTGATGCCGTCCACGACCAGCTTGTCCACGACGTCGCAGCCCAGGCCGCGCAGAGCGCACCAGGCCCGGAGCTTGTCGGGGTCCCCGGCGCCCAGGTAGCCGAAGCGGTAGTCCCAGCCGCAGACCAGATGAAGGGCGTCATGTTCCCGGGCCAGGACGTCCAGGAAGCTCTCCCAGGTCATGTGCCTCAATTCGTCGGTGAAGGGCAGGACCACGACCTCGTCGATCCCGTAGAGGCCGCGGATCAGCCGCGTCCTGTCCTCCACAGAGCTGAGAAGGCGGCCGTCCTTGCCGGGGCTGCGGTCAAAGGTCAGAGCCAGCGCACGGCAGCCTTTTTCCGCTGCCAGCTCCGACGTCCTGCGCAGCAGGGCCCCGTGGCCCAGATGGACGCCGTCAAAAAAACCTAAAGCGATAACAGACTGCATAGTTTACTCCAAAGAAAAATACAAAATGCAAAGTGCAAAATGCAAGATGAGAGATTCGGTGTTCGGAATGTAGGGGGCGGCGCTCTCGACGCCCCGCTCGCGTAGGGGACGCTCTTACCGCCCGCGGCGGTGAGCGTCCCGGTCCGCTGCAGGCGAACAATTTGCCGCAGGCAAATCCAGCCCGTTTTCGAGATTCGATGTCCTCCAGCGGCGCACAGTATACGCCACGATTTACTCGGATAGATCCATACAGGGGATCACCGCGGAGAACTTTTCGGAGCGGTATCCGGATCTGAATGCAAAATGGTTCGTCAGTTATTTCCGATGATTTTTCGCTTTTTTGCGAAATTTTGGCGTTTCTGAGGACAGGAGGATCACGGTGATTAAGCCTCCAAAGACCAGCAGCCAGGCGCTTCCCACCGCAATCCAACCGCTGGCAGCAACCCGCCGATAATCCGCCAGGGAGATGTATTCCCGGTTGGCTCCCCGGATTGTGACAATATTGCGCAAGCCCGTGTCACGATGGACGAATTTGCTGTGACAGCATATTTCCAGCCGCTCCTGTCGGCTGACGACCCCTTCCAGTTGTTCCCGCAAATCCGGAACGTTCCGAATAAAAGCGCTTCCGATGTAAAAGGCATCCCCGTTGTTCAGACGCAGGATATAACCGAAGGCACTGTGGGAAATAAAGCCGTAATTCGTCTCGCCAGTTAATTCACAAGTCACAGCTTCTCCCTCGCTGATCTGGAAATATGGAGAATTATCTCTCAGTGGTTCCGTCCGGTCCAGATAAAAGAACAAGTCAAGGCCCACCAGTGCCATTACGATACAGGAGAGGAGAATCTTACTCTTTTTTCGCATGATATGTTACCTATGAGAGACAACCAGGCAGGGTTCCTCGGGGATTTCCAAAAGGGGGATGACCCCTTTTGGCCGTTTGAATGGGGGGAGGGTCCAGGGAGGGGGGAGAGATTCGGAATCTTCCCCCTCCCTGGCCGGTTCTTTCCCCCCTTTCTTGCCGGGACAAGAAAGGGGGCCGCCGGAGGCAATGCCGGCCTTTGATGGAAGCAACTGCTTGTTGGAACGCACCCCTCCACCGGCCTTGAGGCCGGTCCCCCTGCTTGAGGTTGCCAGTTGCGTCAGCAGAGCTGCCGCACTGGCGATAAAATCCACGACAGTCCCCCGGACTGTCGTGCCCTGCAAGCAGGGGAGGTTTGAAGAGAACGGATTGCCGCGTCAGTAACGTCGGTCACTGGTTCGCAATGACAAGACTGAAAGGCTTCTGTCTCGGGCGGGCGGCCAATGGCCGCCCCTACGTCGCAAAAGATCAGAGCGCAAAGAAGCTCCGAACGGTGCGCAGTTCGCCATTGCTGACAGCACACAGGGCGAGGAAGTCCCCGGCGGGGGCGTAGACCCGGTATTCGCCGTCCACGGCGTTCAGGGTCGATACGGGAGCCCCGTTGCGGAGCTTGCGCTCGGCGGAGGCGTTGACCGTCAGAGCCGGCCGGTCGTCGAAGAGGCTGTCCGTGGGCAGCAAAAGCCGTTGGGGCTCCGGGGCCGCCAGGATCTCCTCCAGCGTGTGGGCCTGTTCGACGCCGTAGCGCCCCGCCCGGGTCCGGCGCAGGGCCGCCATACAGCCCCCGCAGCCCAGGGCCGCGCCGATGTCGTGGCAGAGGGTGCGGACGTAGGTGCCCTTGGAGCAGTGGACACGAAGAGAAATATCCAACGTCCCCTCATCCGCCCCAGTGTGCGCACTGGGGCACCTTCCCCCCAGGGGGAAGGCCTTCCCTGATGCCTCCTGCCGCTGCGTCGCAGCGGCGTCATTGCCGACGGCAATGACAGGAGCGATCAGGGGGTCGCTCCCTACGAGCTCCAGCTCGAAAATTGTCACCGGTCTCGGCTCCCGCTCCACCTCCCTGCCCTTGCGGGCCAGGGCGTAGAGCTTTTGGCCGTTGACCTTGATGGCGGAGTACATGGGCGGGATCTGTCGGATCTCGCCCCGGAAGGAGGCCAGAGCGGCCTCCAGCTGTTCCAATGTTATGTCAACCGGATGCGTTTCGAGAACGCGGCCGGTGGTATCCTGGGTGTCGGTGACCAGACCCAGGCGCAGCGTTGCCTCGTAGACCTTGTCGGCGTGCTCGAAAAAGGGCACCGCCCGGGTGGCCCGGCCGAGAAAGATGGGCAGAACGCCGGTGGCCATGGGATCCAGGGTCCCGCCGTGGCCCACGCGCTTCTCGTGGAAGACGCCCCGCAGCTTGGCGACCACATCCTGGGAGGTCCAGCCCATAGGTTTGTCCACGACTAAAATTCCGTTGGGCATGGGGTCCTCCTTTCATTGGCGGCAATAATACTACAGGTAATAAGTAATCAGTCGTTGTAGACAGAATCTGTTACTTTTTTACTTCTTACTTTTTCTTTCCGTCCCGGGCGGGCGCTCAATGAGCGCCCCTACAGGGGTATTTCTTCCGCAATGGCGCGAAGGATGGCCTCCCGGATGGCGGGGATCCCGCCGGGCATGTTGGCGCCCGCCGCGGCGGGATGGCCGCCGCCGCCCAGACGACGGCAGATCCTTGCCGCGTCATAGGCCGGGCTGGTACGGACGGAGGCTTTGCCCTGTCCGTTCTCCACATCCCGGAGCATCACCGCGATCTCGACGCCCTCGATGGTCCGGCCAAAGCCGGAGATATCGTCGATATCGTCCTCGGTGAGCTTCAGACGCTCCATCAGCGCCTGGGGAATGACGGAGACCGCCACGCGACCTCCGGCAAAAAACTCCATGTGCTCGATCAGATAGGCCTCCAGCTTCAGCCGGGGACGGCGCTTGACCTCGAAGAAGACCCGGTTGATGGGGAAAATCTCCGCGCCGGCGTCCACGCAGGCCGCGGCGGCCCGCAGGGTGGCGGCGGTGACGTTGGAGTAGCGGAAACAGCCGGTGTCCGTGGCGATGGCCACATAGATCGCCTCCGCCATGGGCTTGTCCAGTCGGACGCCCAGCTCGGAGATCAGCTGCGTCAGCAGCTCGCCGCAGGCTGCGGCGTTCCCATCCACCAGGGCTCTGGCCGCAAAGCCGTCGTTGGTCCCGTGGTGATCCACCGCCAGCGCCACCTCCGCGTCCTCCATTCCAAAGGGCAAGAGGCTGCGGGAGGCGATGTCGCAGGAGAGAATTGAGAAATGGTCTGCCGCCTGGTCCTGTGGCGCACACTGTGCGCCGCTGCAGTCCGTTCCCCCGGGCTGCCAAAGCAGCCCCTCCAGATAGGGCGCGAAGCGGGGGGTGAACTGGGGATTGGCATAGACCCAGGCCCGCTTGCCCAGAACCCGGAGCGCCCGACAGAGGGCGGCGCAGCTCCCCGTTGTGTCTCCGTCAGGGCGTCGGTGGGATAACAGCAGATAGTCGTCGTTGGCCAGCAGGAACGCCGCCGCCTCCCGCAGTGTCAGCCGGGCGCTCATTCGTCCTCGCCCTCGTCGTCCAGGGGCTCGTCGTCCTCCTCAGGGATATCCAGCTTGGAGAGGATATCCAGGATCCTGGCGCCATAGGTGATGGAATGGTCCTCGGTCCAGACCAGCTCCGGGGTGTGGCGCAGGCTCAGCCGCTCCGCCAGCTCGTGACGCAGATAGCCGCCGGCGGTTTTGAGACCCTTCAGGACCTCTTTGCTCAGGTCCTTATCATAGATAGAAACCCAGACCTTGGCATAGCGCAGATCCGCCGTGGTATCCACCCGGGTCACGGAGACCATGGTTTTCTGCACCCGGGGGTCCTTCAGCGTCCGTAGCAGGTCGGAAAGCTCCCGCTGGATTTCTTCGTTGATTCTACCGATTCTGTTTGAGGGCATAATTGCTCCTCCTTTCTGTGCATAGCATTCTGGGCGGCTTGTGCCGCCCAGAACGATTAGTCGCGGTACTGCTCCATCACGTAGCACTCAAAGATGTCGCCTTCCTTGAGGTCGTTGTACTTCGCAACGGACATGCCGCATTCGAAGTTGGCGGCAACCTCCTTGACGGAATCCTTGAAGCGCTGCAGGCTGCCCAGCTCGCCGGTGTAGATGACCACGTTGTCCCGCAGGACCCGGACCTTGGAGTCCCGGGTCACCTTGCCGTCCTTGACGTAGCAGCCGGCGACGGTGCCGATGGCGCTGACCTTGTAGAGCACGCGGACCTCGGCATGGCCGATGACGACCTCGCGGTACTTGGGCGCCAGCATGCCCTTCATGGCGGCCTCGATCTCCTCCAGGCACTCGTAGATGACGGAGTAGAGCCGGATATCCACATTGGAGCGCTGGGCGGAGGCCGCAGCGGCGGCGTCGGGCCGGACATTGAAGCCTACGATGATGGCATTGGCCGTGGAGGCCAGCAGAATGTCGGATTCGTTGATGGCGCCCACGCCGGAGTGGATGACCTTGACCGCCACCTCCTCGTTGTTGAGCTTCATCAGGTTGGCCTTGACGGCCTCGGCGGAGCCCTGAACGTCGGCCTTGACCAGGATATTGAGCTCCTTCATTTCGCCCTTCTTCATCTGGTCGAAGAGATTCTCCAGGGTGACCTTGGACTGCTGCTTGGCCAGTTCGTCCTTGGCCTTCTGCTTCCGCTGCTCCACCAGCTGGCGGGCCATGCGCTCGTCGGAGACGGCCTCAAAGGCGTCGCCGGGGGCGGGGGCCTCTGCCAGGCCCGTGATCTCCACGGGGATGGAGGGACCGGCGTGCTTGATGGACTTGCCCTTGTCGTCGGTCATGACGCGGACGTGGCCCACGGCGGTGCCGGCGATGATGGTGTCGCCCTGGTTCAAGGTGCCGTTCTGCACCAGCAGGGTGGCGATGGGGCCGCGGGTCTTGTCCAGCCGGGCCTCGATAACGGTGCCCTTGGCGGCACGGTTGGGGTTGGCCTTCAGATCCTGCAGCTCGGCGGTGACGATGACGGTCTCCAGCAGATCGTCGATGCCCATGCCGGTCTTGGCGGAGATTCGGCAAACCTCGGTGTCGCCGCCCCACTCGGCGGGCACCAGATCGTGCTCGGTGAGCTGGGTCAGGACGCGGTCCGGATTGGCGCCCGGCTTATCCATCTTGTTGACGGCCACCACGATGGGAATGTTGGCGGCCTTGGCATGGTTGATGGCCTCAATGGTCTGGGGCATGATGCCGTCGTCGGCAGCCACCACCAGGATGGCTACGTCGGTACACATGGCGCCGCGGGCGCGCATGGAGGTAAAGGCCGCGTGGCCCGGGGTATCCAGGAAGGTGATCAGATTGCCGTTGATCTTGACGGTATAGGCGCCGATGTGCTGGGTGATGCCGCCGGCCTCGCCGGCCACCACGTTGGTCTTCCGCACGGCGTCCAGCAGGCTGGTCTTGCCGTGGTCGACGTGGCCCATGACCACCACCACGGGGGGCCGGGTGACCAGCTCGTCGGCAGTGTCCTGATGATCGTCAAAGAGCTTGTCTTCGATGGTCAGCACCACCTCCCGCTCCACCTTGCAGCCCAGCTCCGTGGCCACGAACTCCGCGGTATCGAAGTCGATGGTCTGGTTGACCGTGGCCATCACGCCGTTCTTGATGAGGCACTTGATCAGCTCGGCGGCGGTCTTCTTCATCCGGACCGCCAGCTCGCCCACGGTGATCTCGTCGGGGATCTTGACGGTCAGCGGGGTCTTCTTGATGACCTCCAGGCGGAGGCGGTTCATCTTCTTGCGCTCGTCCTCCTTGGACTTTGCGCCCTTGGGCCCCTGCTGCTTCTTGTTCTTGCCGCCGATCTTCTGCTTGCCGCCGGAGCGGTTCTGATCCCGCTCGGAGATCAGGGTGTCCACCCGGTCGTCAAAGCGGTCCGCGTTGACCTGGACGGCGGAGGTGTCCACCACCCGACGCTCCCGCTTCCGCTGGGGCTCCGAGGGCTTCTTCTCTCCGGTCTTGGCGGGCTGTCCGCCCTGGACGGGCTTCTTGTCCTCCGCCTTGCCCGCCGCCGCGGGGGCCGTCTTTCCGGCCTTGGCCGCCTCTTCCGCCTTCTTCTTTTCTTCCGCGGCCTTCTTGGCGGCCTCCTCCGCCTTGCGCTTCTCCTCGGCCTCCCGGGCGGCAAAGGCCGCGGCGAAGACCACCTCGATGGAGGAGATCTGATTCTGCTGGGTCAGATAGTCGAAGATCACATTGAGCTGATCCTCCTCCAGCACCTGCGCAGGGCTCTTGGGCTTCACAAAATATTTTTCCAAAATGGCGGAGATTTCCTTGGACGTCATCCCGAAATCCGCGGCCACTTCTTTCACTCGATACTTCACAAAACTACTCATATATCCACCTCCAAAACAATTGACAATTGAGAGTTGACAATTGGCAATTGTCTACAATCAATTCTTCTTTCGCTTCGCCCTGACCCGGGCGACGCGCCGCTCCAAATCCTCCATCAGCTCCGAATCCGCCGTGCCCGCGGGCAGGGCCTTCGCAAAGGCCAGGGCCATGGACACGTCGGCAAAGGCAGCGACTGAAACGCTGGGCCGCCCCAGGGCGGCGCCCAGGCTCAGCTTGTCATAGGGGATCTTCAGGACCCTCTGCCGGCTGCCCTCGGCCAGGCCGCGGATCTTTCGGCTTACCGCCTCGCCCGCATCGCTGGCCAGGACGGTCAGCCGGGCGTGCTTCTCCGTCAGCATCGCGCTGACGGTCTCTTCTCCGGTCTGGAGCTTGCCGGCCTTGCGGGCCAGTCCCAGCAGACCGATCGCCTTATCCTTTGCCTGTTCCATTTGCTTCCTCCATCTGTGCGGCAAGGGTATCATAGATCTCAGGAGGGATCTCCACGCCGAGGCTGCGGCTCAGCGCCTTGGAACGCAGGGCCTTTTTCAGGCAGTCCGTGCTGGGACAGACATAGGCGCCGCGGCCCGGAGCCTTGCCCCGCAGGTCCACGCTGACGCTCCCCTCCGGAGAGCGGACCACCCGGACCAGCTCCGGCTTGGGCTTCATCTGCCTGCAGCCGAGGCACTGGCGCTGGGGAATATGCTTGGGCATTGAGATACCTCCTCTCTTCCAATGAAGTATCCGCTGTCGCGGATATGAAGAACGCTTGCCGTTCACACGGCTTTGTGTATGCACTCCGCTTCGCGGATGAAGTCGCTTCGCGATCGTTTCATGCGGGGAAACCCGCGTCTCAACTGAATATGGCCGCAGGCCATACCTCATCTGCAAGGCAGACTTCATATCTCCGAAGGAGATACTTCATATCGGCGCAAGCCGATCCTTCATTCCTCTTCCGCCTGGCTTGCAGGCTTGATGTCGATCTTATGTCCCGTCAGGCGGGCAGCCAGGCGGGCGTTCTGGCCCTCCTTGCCGATGGCAAGAGAGAGCTGATCGTCGGGGACGATGACGCGACAGGCCTTCTCGCCCTCCACCATGGTGACGCTCACCACGTCGGCCGGAGCCAGCGCCGCTGCCACGAACTTGGCGGGATCCTCGTCCCAGACCACAATGTCCATTTTCTCGCCGTGGAGCTCATCCACCACAGCCGCCACACGGGCGCCCCGGGGACCTACGCAGGTGCCCACGGGATCCAGGTTCTCGTCCAGGGCGCGGACCGCCAGCTTCGTGCGGGAGCCCGCCTCCCGGGCGATGGACTTGATCTCCACCTCGCCGGAGGCGATCTCGGGAACGTTCAGCTCGAACAGGCGCTTCACCAGACCGGGATGGGTCCGGGAGACGATGACCTGGGGACCGCGGGTGCTGCGGCGCACCTCCACCACATAGACGCGGATCAGATCGCCCTCGCGGTAGCGCTCGCCGCGAACCTGCTCGCTGACCGCCAGCCAGGCCTCGGTACGGTCGGAGCCCTGGCCGATGCGGACCGTCATATCGCCGGTGTTGTTGTCGATCCGGGAGACGGTGGCGGTCAGGATCTCATGCTCCTTGGAGGAGAACTTGTCGTAGATCATGCCATGCTCAGCCTCGCGGATGCCCTGGATGATGACCTGCTTGGCGGTCTGGGCGGCGATGCGGCCAAAGGCCTGCGTCTGGATTTCCTCGTTTACCAGGTCGCCCAGCTCGCAGTGGGGATCGATGCGGCGGGCAGCCTCCAGCTGGATCTCGGTGGCGGGGGTGAAGACCTCGTCCACGACCTCCTTCTGGGCGTACATTTTCAGCTCTTTCTCGTTGAGCTCAACAAACACGTTGTCGGTGTAGCCGACCCGATCCTTCTTGTAGGCGGCCAGCAGGGCCTGGGTAATCCGGTCGGTCATATATTCCACGGGAATGCCTCTGTCCCGCTCCAGCTGCCGCAGGGCGGCAAAAATCTCAGCGCTGGTGTTAGAATTCATCGTTGTTCCTCCTATGATGCTTCTGTTGTGAGGCCGAATGCCTCGGGCCGGCGGCCAACGGCCGCCCCTACGTTATGAAAAGTCCACCCTCAGCCGCACCAGAGCGACCTGGGACTTGGAAAAGCTTATGGTCTCGCCCCGGTATTCCACGGTGATGTCACCGTTGTCGTAGCCCCGCAGCACGCAGGGGTACTCCCGGATGCCGTTCACGGGCCGGTAGAGCTTCACCAGCACGTCGGCGCCCAGGAAGGCTTCAAAGTCAGAGGGTCGCTTCAGGGGGCGTTCCAGTCCCGCAGAGCAGACCTCGAAGCGGTAGCTGCCCTCGATGGGATCCTCCCGGTCCAGGATGGGATCCATCGCCCGGGAGATGGCCTCGCAGTCATTGATATTTACGCCGCCGACCTTGTCGATATACAGGCGCAGGAACCATTCGCCCCCCTCCCGGATGTATTCCACATCCCAGAGCGAGCAGCCATGCTCCTCCACCACGGGCTGTGCAAAGGCCCGGACCCGATCCGTTACTTTCATTTGCTTGCCTCCGTAGATACGGGATCATACAGGAAATACATAAGAAAGAGAGGCTTGACGGCCTCTCTAACATGCTTCCTACCTAATAACGGGGCAATTATAGCACATTATATATAGAAAAGCAAGCATTTTTCAAAATTTCTTTTGAAAAATGCTTGCTTTTCATGGGGCTTTCGCTCATTTTCGTTTTAGCTCCGAGTACGGGGCCAAATACGAGCGATCGAAGGAGGACAGGGCGGAGAGATGGACCAGCAGCGCCAGCAGCCCCAACGTCAGACCGCAGAGGCCCGCCAGGGCGGCGCAGACCGTCAGGGCGAAGCGGCAGAGCCGCACCGCGTCGGTGAAGCTCTTGCCGGGCAGCGCGAACCCGCTGATCCCCGCCGCCGACACCAGGATCAGGGCCGCCGGGGAAATCAGATTGGCCTCCACCGCCGCCGTCCCCACCACCAGACCTCCGATGATGGACACCGGCTGGGAGACGGCCTTCGGCGCGGAAAGCCCCGCCTCCTGCAGCAGTTCAAAGGCTGTCAACAGTCCCAGGATCTCCACCGCCGTGGAAAAGGGCACCTTCTGCTTGCTCTCGATGATGGCCTCCAGCAGGGGTGTGGGCAGCATCTCCTGGTGATATTCCGCCATTGCCACGTAGAGCGCGGGCAGCAGCAGGGCGCAGCCCAGGGCGATGAGCCGCAGGACCTTGAGAAAGCGGGCTGAGAGGAAGTCCGTACCCTTGTCCTCCGCCGCCTCCAGCAGATAGCCCAGGTTCACCGGTGCCAGGTAGCCCACCGGAAGCCCGTCCACGAAGATCCCCACCCGCCCAGCCAAGAGGCCTGCGGCAAATTTGTCGGTGCGCTCGGTATATTGCAGCAGCGGAAAGGCGGTCCGGCGCCTGCCGGGCAGCAGGCGCTCCACGGCAGCGGGCGTCAGCAGATCCTCCGTGTCGATGGCGGAGATCCGGTCCTGCATCCGCGCCACGGTCTCCGGGTCCGTCAGCCCCTCCAGCCAGAGCAGGCTCACACCGGTCCGGCTGATCCGCCCCACAACGGTCTCCCAGAGCCGGAGCCCGGAGCTTCGCAGATGGCGGCGCAGCAGGGCGGTGTTGGTGCGGGCCGTTTCGGTGAAGGCATCCTTGGGCCCTCGCGTCGTGCTCTCCACCTCCGGCTCCGCGGGGCCTCGCTTCTCACCGGACTTGACCTCAAAGGCCGCCGCCCCCGCCCCGGGGACGACCAGCACGCAGCAGCCGTTCAGCAGCTTTGTCTCCGCGTCCTCCCCGTCGGCGCAGAGGGAAACGGAGGCGGCCTCCGTCCCGTCTGACAACGTCCGTTTCAGCAGCTCCGCCGGGGCCAGCGCCTCCGTCATCCTCCCCAAAGGCCGGATCACGAAGTCCGCGATCTCCGAGCCCGAGGTTAAACCGTCTATAAACAGCAGCGTGCAGTCCCAGCCCGCGGCCTTTATGCTCCGCTCCGTGAAATCCGCCGCTCCGTGAAAGCGCCGCCTCAATTCCTCCAAAAAAGCATCCATGGGCAAGCCTCCTTTTGCGGAAGCATGCCCATGAAACGGAAAAAATATGTATTTCGATAGCGTAGGGCGGGCAGATTGCCCGCGCCGCGGGTGGGGACAACGGACAAGCAATGCTTGTCCCTACAGGCGGGGTGCGCGGCGGCCTGGGGTCAGGCCGCCCTACGGCGGGGTCAATCCGCCCAATGCAGCGACCGCCCCACGGCCTTGTTCCAGCCCTTGAACTGTTCGCTGCGCCAGGCCTCGTCCTTGGAGGGCTCGAAGGTGGAGTCGCAGTGCCAGAGCTTGCGGATCTCATCCTGATCCTTCCAGACGCCGACGGCCAGACCCGCCAGATAGGCGGCGCCCAGGGCGGTGGTCTCGCGGATCATGGGCCTGCGGACCAGCTTGCCCAGGATATCCGCCTGGAACTGCATCAGGAAGCGGTCCCGACTGGCGCCGCCGTCCACCTTCAGCTCGGTCATCTTGGCGCCGGTGTCCATCTCCATGGCGAGAACCAGATCGGCGCTCTGGAAGGCGATGGATTCCTGGGCTGCCCGGATGATGTGCTCGGGCTTGGTGCCCCGGGTGATGCCCACGATGGTGCCCCGGGCGTACATATCCCAATAGGGGGCCCCCAGGCCGGTGAAGGCGGGGACGAAGTAGACGCCCTCGGTGGAGTCCACCTTCTGGGCAAAATATTCCGCGTCCCGGGCTTCCCGGATGAAGCGCATCTGGTCCCGGAGCCACTGGATCACGGCGCCGCCCACAAAGACAGAGCCCTCCAGGGCATACTGGACCTTGCCCTCCATGCCCACGGCGATGGTGGTCACCAGGCCGTGCTTGCTCTCGCAGGCCTCCTCGCCGGTGTTCATCAGCAGGAAGCAGCCGGTGCCGTAGGTGTTCTTGGCGTCGCCCTTCTCAAAGCAGCCCTGGCCAAAGAGGGCCGCCTGCTGGTCGCCCGCAATGCCCGCGATGGGCACGTCCACGCCCTGAATGTTGCAGCTGCCATAGACGCAGCTGGAGTCCCGGACCTCGGGCAGCATGGAGCGGGGGATGTTCAGCTCTGTCAGCAGCTTCTCGTCCCAGCAGAGCCTGTGGATATCAAAGAGCATGGTGCGGGAGGCGTTGGTGTAGTCCGTGGCGTGGACTCGGCCGCCGGTGAGCTTCCAGAGCAGCCAGGTATCCACGGTGCCGAAGAGGAGCTCTCCCCGCTCGGCCCGCTCCCGGGCTCCCTCCACATTGTCCAGGATCCACTTGATCTTGGTGGCGGAGAAGTAGGCGTCCAGCACCAGGCCTGTGGTCTCTTTGATGTATTTTTTGAGGCCCCGGCGCTCCAGCTCGTCGCAGATGGGCGCGGTACGGCGGCACTGCCAGACGATGGCGTTATAGACCGGGCGGCCGGTGTTCCTGTCCCAGACCACGGTGGTCTCCCGCTGGTTGGTGATGCCGATGGCGGCAATGTCCTCCACGTCGATGCCGGACTCGGTGACAGCCTCCATCATCACGGAATACTGGCTGGAGTAGATCTCCATGGGGTTGTGCTCCACCCAGCCGGAGTGGGGATAATACTGGTTGAATTCCTTCTGCGCCAGCGCGATGATATTCTGCTCGTTGTCGAACAGGATCGCCCGGCTGCTGGTGGTGCCCTGGTCCAGGGAGAGGATGTACTTTGCCATGGGGAGGCCTCCTTGTGAATTAAGAAGTGAGAATTGAGAATTCAGAATTGCCGGGGTCGGGACCGGCGACAAAACCTCCCCTGCTAAGGGGAGGTGCCCCAGTGCGCACACTGGGGCAGAGGGGTGAGCTTTCAGGCTTGCAGTCGCTTGCCCACCAGCCAGTCGATATACTCGCACACGCCGCGAAGATTGTTCCGCACCTCGTTATTCGGCACGCGGAGCACGGTCAGACCAAATTCTTCCAGGAATTCCGTCCGCATCTTGTCATAAGCCAGCCCCTCAGCCTCGTAGTGCTGCGAGCCGTCCAATTCGATCACAAGCTTTGCCTGTGCGCAGTAGAAATCAGCGATAAAGTAACCGATTACCCGCTGGCGGTAGAATTTCACGGGATAATTTCGCAGATATTGATACCAGAGGATCCGTTCCTCCAGGGTCATGTTTTTTCGGAGCTGCTTCGCGTTCCAGCTCAGCTCCGGGTTTGTTTTGCGAGCCATAACGCGCCTCCCTCTGTTTTGGCGCTCTGTTCCGGGAGCGGACCCCTCCACCGGCCTTGAGGCCGGTCCCCCTCTCCTTGTCAGGGGAGGTTTTGCGCGGGGTGAGCTGCTGGGTCCGCTCCCAAACCTCCCCTGCTAAGGGGAGGTGCCCCAGTGCGCACACTGGGGCGGAGGGGTGGCCCACCGATCCTGCTGTTCTTCCGATAGAGCGCGGTCACCCGACGCAACCTCTCCACCGCCCTTGCGGGCGGTCCCCCTCCCCTTGTCAGGGGAGGTTTTTGGTCGCCACCACGTTGCCGTCGGTGCCGGCGACGTTGGGGATCAGAATATCGCCCACTGTCACGGGGGGCTTGACGCGGAGCTTGGCGATCTCGTCCATGACCTCGAAGATCCTGCCCTTGGGGATGGGGCGGTCGGTCTTTACGGGCAGGCGGCGGGCGGGGCCCTCCGCAATCACGGTGGAGGTCACCACCCGGACCGGGTTGCGGAGCTCGTTTTCGCCGTAGACGGCGCCGCGGGGGCAGGAATTGCCGGTGACGGCGAAGCTCTCCTCGTCCACCTTCAGGTGGCAGCCCTTGGGACAGGTGATGCAGATGAGTTCTTTCATGGGGCAGCCTCCTTATTCCTTCGGGGTATGGCCGCTGCGCTCAGCGGCCGCCGCGGGCGCTTCCTCGATCTCAACGGTCAGCGTGTCGCCGACGATCCGGTCCAGCAGGACCTTGGGGATCCTGATATTTTCCATCTCGCCGGGGGCCATGTGCTCGCGCTTGAAGCGGGCGATCTGCTTTTCGCCGTCCGTCACGCGGATAGCCGTGTCCTTCCGCACGTTTCGCACCCGGAAGAATATCTCCACGGAATCCACCCCACGGTGGATATGCTGCGGCACGGTATACCCCACGTCGAATCCGTTTACCAGCCGGATCTCGGAGCCCTCCGGGCGGATTCCGTGGAGATACGCGGCAGCGGATCGGCCCGCCTGCTCGCTCTCGGCGGAAACGTAGTCCACCAGGTCGTGGACGTGCAGCACATTGCCGCAGGCAAAGACGCCGGGGATGGAGGTCTCCCGATTCTCCCAGACCACGGGGCCGTTGGTGCGGGGATCGATCTCCACGCCGGCCTGGCGGGAGAGCTCGTTCTCGGGCAGCAGACCCACGGAGAGCAGCAGGGTGTCGCAGTCGAAAACCATCTCCGTGCCGGGGATGGGATTGCGGCGCTCGTCCACCCGGGAGACCACCACCTGCTCCAGGCGGTCCCTGCCGCGGATGTCGGTGACCGTGTGGCTGAGATAGAGGGGGATGTCAAAGTCGTGGAGACATTGGACGATGTTGCGGGTCAGACCGCCGGAGTAGGGCATCAGCTCCACGCAGGCCAGGACCTTGGCCCCCTCCAGGGTCATGCGGCGAGCCATGATCAGGCCGATGTCGCCGGAGCCCAGGATGACCACCCGCTTGCCCACCATATAGCCCTCCATGTTCAGGAAGCGCTGGGCGGCGCCGGCGGTGAAGATGCCGGAGCAGCGGGCGCCGGGGATGGAGATGGCCCCCCGGGTGCGCTCCCGGCAGCCCATGGCCAGGACCACGGCCCCGGCCTGGATGGCCTCATAGCCGCGCTGGGGGCTGACGGTGTGCAGGACCCGCTTCTCGTCCAGATCCAGCACCATGGTATCGGTGCGGATCCGGATATCGGTCTTCGCGGCCATGTGGATGAAGCGGCCCGCGTACTCGGGACCGGTGAGCTCTTCCTGGAAGCGGTGCAGACCGAAGCCGTTGTGGATGCACTGGTTGAGGATGCCGCCGGCCTCCTTTTCCCGCTCGAGGATCAGAATGTCCCGGACGCCGTCGTTCCAGGCGGCCAGCGCCGCGGCAAGGCCCGCGGGGCCGCCGCCGATGACGACGAGTTCGTGATAAGTCATGCCTTCGCGCCTCCCTTCGTCTCGCCGCAGAGGACCCAGGTGCCCTCCCAGTCCATCAGGACCCGGGTGGGATCGATGCCCAGCTCCCGGGCGATGATCTCCTGGACCCTGGGGCCGCAGAAGCCGCCCTGGCAGCGGCCCATGCCCGCGCCCACCCGGCGCTTGACGCCGTTGACGGAGACGGGGGGGATGGGGGTGTGCAGCGCCGCGACGATCTCGCCCTCGGTGACGGTCTCGCAGCGGCAGATGACCCGGCCCCAGCGGGGATCCTTTCGGATCATCTCGTTCTTTTCGTCTTCGGAAAGCTCCTGGAAGCGGACGCGGCGGCGGGTATCGATATATTCTTCCTTCTGTTCGACCTTCAGGCCGGCGGCTTTCAGCAGCCGCAGAGCCTCCTCACCGAAGGCGGGCGCCGCGGACAGGCCGGGACTGCGGATCCCGGCGAAGTGGAAAAAGCCTGGCGCGACAGCGCTCTCCCCGATGATGAAGTCCTCGTGGTCGGAGTTGGCCCGGACCCCGGCGAAGTTGCGGATATTGTCCCGGAAGTTGACGCCGGGGACGGAGCGAAGCGCGGAAGCCCGCACAAAGGCCAGCCCCGCGGCGGAGTTGGCGGTATCGTCGGGGGTCGTGGGCTGTGCGTCGGGACCCACCAGCAGATTGCCGTGGACCGTGGGGGCCACCAGCACGCCCTTGCCCAGCTCCGAGGGACACTGGAAGATCACATGCTCCACCCGATGGCCTTCGGATTTGTCCAGCAGGAAATATTCCCCCTTGGTGGGCAGGATGCGGAAGCTCTCGTCCCCCACCAGCCCCGCGATCCGGTCCGAATGGGTGCCGGCGCAGTTGATCACATAGGGAGCGGTAAAGTCGCCCTTGGGCGTGCGGATCCGATATCCGCCTTCTGTCCGCTCAATGGCGGTAACGGGCGCGGAGAGATGGAGCTCCGCACCGTTGCGGACCGCGGTCTCCGCCAGGGCATAGCAGAGCTCCCAGGGATTCACGATGCCGGCGGAGGGAGCCCAGAGGGCGCAGCGGGTGGCGGGGGAGACGCCGGGGTCCATGGCCCGGGCTTCGTCCCCGGAAATCATTTGCAGGCCGGGCACGCCGTTGGCCCGGCCTCTGGCATACAACTCCTGCACATGGGCGTCGTCCTGCTCGGACAGGGAGAGGACCAGCGAGCCGATGTTGGCATAGGGCACGTCCAGGCGGCGGCACAGCTCCCCCATCAGGGCGGCGCCCCGGACGTTGAGCTGGGCCATCTTCGTCCCGGTCTCGGGATCATAGCCCGCGTGGACGATGGCGGAATTGGCTTTGGTGGTGCCGTTGGCCACGTCGTTGGAGGCCTCCAGAACGCCCACGCGCAGCTTATGCTGCGCCAGAGTATAGGCGCAGGAGGCGCCGGTCACACCGCAGCCGATGATGATGACGTCGTAGTTCATGCAATGCTCCTCTTCCTTGGTCGGGATCTGTGGTCGGACGGCTCAGGGGATCTGCGTATCTTCAAACTTGCAGCGGACCCAGCAGAAGGTCTCCTTTTCGCCTACAGTGGCGTAAACCCGGGTGGTGCCGCTGCCCACGGCCACCACATGGCCGCCGGCGTCCACGGTGCAGACAGCCTCGTCCAGAGACCGCCAGCTGACCGGCGTGCCAATGGGGACATTGGTGACGGAGAGCACATAGTTCTCGCCTGCGGCAAAGAAGGTCATGTCGTCCTTGTTGAGGGTCAGGGCGTCCACCGAGACTTCGGCCGCCGCCGTGGTTTCCTCACTCAGATCGCAGACCACGCCGCACTCCGCCTCTTCGCTGCCGCAGCGCACCGTAATGACGGCGCTGCCGGGGCCGACGGCGGTGACGATGCCCACGGGGCTGACCTTTACCACGCCCTCATCGGAGGAGGCGAAGCTGCGATCGTCGGTGGTGTCGGAGGGGCTCAGGCTCAGCTTCAGCTGGGTCTGCTGGCCGCGGGTGGTGAAGCGGATCTCGGTTTGGCTCAGGGTTATGCCGGTGCAGGGCACGGGTTCGCCGTTGTGGGGACGGGCGGGGGCCTCCGTCTGCTCGGGCTCGGCGCTGCCATCGGCCTGTGTCTCGGTCGCCCGGGCCTCCTTTTCAGCTGCCAGCTTGTCGAAAATGGGCAGCTCAAGGGTGTCGGTCTTCCAGAGCAGATAGGCTCCGCCCGCCAGCAGAGCCGCTCCCAGCACCAGAACGCTCAGGATCAGGAAGACCCGGGGGATCCGTCTGCGGTCCTTCTCCGGCAGCTCCTCCGGCATGGGGCCGCGGCCATCCCGGGCAGGGGCGGGGGTAAACACAGGCTCCTGCCGATCAAGCTCCGCCGCCTGCTCCTGCTCGGCGCGGCGGGCGGCCTTCTTCTCCTCCTTGAGGCGGCGCTTTTCCTCCTTGCGGCGGGCCTCCTCCTCTTCGATCAGGCGTTCCTCGTCGGCGTCCTGGATGAAACGGGCGTCCTTCCGGCGCCGCTTCGCCTCCTGCTCCGCCTCCTTGCGCTCAGCCCGGCGCTGCTTGCGCTCGGTCTCGGTGATGCGCTTGCGCTGGACGGGGTCGGCCGTGTCCACCACCTGAGGCGCGGTGCCGCAGAGGGGGCACTTGGACAGGTTCGTGTCATAGAGCTGCCCGCAGTTGGGACATACGTTTTTATTCAGCATCGATATGGTTCCTCCAGTAATTGGTAATCGGTCTGTATTCCCGGCAAAAATTCGCGTCTTTTGGAGACTTCTACCCTATATCATACCATTTTCTTCTAAATAAAACAATATCTTGTTGCATTTTTTTTGCTTTTGGTATAAGATATAATAGATATTTTGTCGAAAAGGAGGAGTACGACCATGCTGGATCACAAGGTTTCTCCGCTTCTGGACGCGATGGAAGTGGGGGAATGCTTTTCCCGGCACGACGGCGTCAGTTGTTATCGGATCCTGCATCCGGAGTCGGGCCGTGAGTTTGTACTCAAGCATATCTCCGTCCCCGCCCGAGAGGAACAGGTCGAGGCTCTGCTGCTGACCGGCGCCTACTCCAGCGCGGCGGAGGCCGACGCCTACTATCGCAAGGAGGCGGAAGCCCTGGTCCGGGAGGCCGAAAACCGCAAGAAGCTCCTGGACTGCCCCTATATTCTGCCCTTCCTGGGCGTGCAGATGGAGAAGAAAGAGGACTTCGGCTATGACGTCTACGCCGTTCTGCCCAAGCGCAACTCCCTGCAAAGCTATCTCAATGAAAACGCCGTCTCCCATCTGCGGGGCATCAACATGGGCATCGATCTCTGCGTAGCCCTGGCCGCCCTGCGGGAGGAGGGCTACGTCCACGGCAATCTGAAGCCCGGAAACGTCTTTTTCTCCGACACCGGCCGCTTCCTGCTGGGGGATTTCGGTCTGATCTCCACCGAGGACATGCAGTACGCCGTCCTGCCGGAGCAGTACCGCAGCAGCTACACCGCGCCGGAGCTCAACAGCTTCGTGGGCGGCATGAACCCCACCGTGGACATCTACTCTCTGGGCATGATCCTCTACCGGATCTACAACGGCAACCACGCCCCCTTCGAGGACGAAAAAACCTCCCCCAAGGCCGCCGACGCCAAGCGCGTCTCCGGCGAGCCTCTGCCTGTGCCCATCTACGCAGACTACGAGCTGACGGAGATCATCCTGAAGGCCAGCGCCTTTGATCCGGCGGAGCGCTACCAGACGCCGGAGGAGATGCGGATCGAGCTGGAGCAGTATATGCGCCGCAACGCGGTCAGCGACCATCTGATCGTCCCGCCCCTGGTAACCGACGGAGCCGCTTTGAGCTCGGAGGCCGCGCAGGAGCAGCCCGAGCCCGTTCGCTTCACCGACCCGGACAAGCTGGACGAGGGCTTCAAAAAGACCTTCTCCCCCGAGGAAAGCAAGGAGCAGAAGGCCGACAAGGAGAAAAAAGAAAAAAAGTCCAAGAAAGAAGAGCCGCCCAAACTGAACGAGGAGCTGGAGAAGAACAAGAAGAAGCACCGCCGGCGGGCCTGGATCCTCTTTGCGGCCGCTCTGGCCCTGGTGATCCTGCTGGTGGGCGTTTATGAGTTCACCGACCTGGGCAAGGGAATGTGGCACTACTTTGTCACCGTGGACAAGCTGGAGCTCAGCGACGTTACCGCCGACAGCCTGCGCCTGCGCATCGACACCAACACCGACCCCGACGCCTTCATCCCCTACTGCCAGGACCCCTACGGCAACTCCTTTACGGGGCGTTTCCAGAGCGGGGTCGCGGAATTCTCGGGGCTGAAGCCCAACACCCAGTACAATCTCAAGGTGGAGCTTCCCGGGCTGCACAAGCTCTCCGGCGTCACCACCGCCTCCGCCGCCACCAAGGCCCGGACTGAGCTGCTGGCCTTCAGCGCGGAGCCCGGCTCCGCCCCCGGCAGCGTCAAGCTGCTGCTGACCCTCAAGGACAGCGACACGGAACCCGCCTTCTGGACCCTCCGCTACGGCAAGGAGGGGGAGACGCCCGCAGAGATGCAGTTCGCAGGCCGCAGCTGCCAGATCAACGATCTGGAAAACGGCGCGCCTTACCGCTTTGAGCTGGTGGAGACCGACAATCTCTATCTCTCCGGCGTCACGTCCCTTTCCTACACGCCTCTCATCCCCATCGAGGCCTCGGAGCTGCAGCTGGACTCCATTCAGGACGGCACGGCCCTGCTGCGCTGGCGCTGCGCCAGCGAGCTGCCGGAGGCCTGGGAGCTGGTTTGCACCGGCCCGGAGGGCGAGTCGCTGCCGGTGGAGCTGCGCGATGCCGAGCAGGATGAAGCCGGCTGGATTTGCTCCGCTGCGGTATCCGGCATCGTCCCCGATATCAGCTACACGGTAAAGCTGGACGCTCTGGGTCTGCCCGCCCCGCTGAAGCTGGAGCTGAAGGACGATCAGATCAGCATTCAGAGCTTCACCGCGGAGGCCCTCCTCAACGGCCTGTCCCTGCACTGGTCCGCCAACCGGGAGCCCGAGGCGGGCTGGAAGGTCGTGGCCGCCTTTGGAGACGGCCAGCGGATCGAGGAGCTCTTCCACGGAGACAGCGGCCTGCTCGCGGTCCTGCCCGACACGGACTATACTGTCACCATCGAGCCCGCCGACGGCAGCGACGCCAAGGGCGAGCGCTCCCTCTCCGTCCGCAGCTGGGAGACTGTGCGCTACACCCAGCGGGGTTTGGATCAGCACACCACCATCGGCACCTACTTCACCCCCGACAAGGAGGAATGGAGCTTCGTCGATCTGGGGGGCGGCACCGTCCGCTACCGACACAACGACAAGATCACCTTCGTGATCACCGCCAGTCGGAACCCTGATCCCAGCGAGGAGGAGGTCACGGTCCAGTACGTCATCCGCAACACGGATACCGGAGCCGTGGTGGATCTGCAGCAGGAAAAGCTGGTTTGGGATACCCTCTGGGACGGCAACCGCTGGTTTGGCCAGATCCCCTGGCTCCCCAACGTCCCCGGCGCCTATTCCTTCTCCATCTATCTCGACAGTCAGCGCCTTGGCACCATTCCCTTCACGCTGATCGAGTGACGCAAAAAAATCGGCCCGCTGCCGGAATCGGCAGCGGGCTGTTTGCATTCTCAGGCGTTCAGGTATTTGACGGCCTCTGTGGCGGCCACGGCGCCGTCGGCGGCGGCGGTGACCAGCTGGCGGAGCTCCTTGGTCCGGTTGTCGCCGGCCACAAAGATTCCGGGGACCCGGGTGCGGCAGTTCTCGCCTGCCACGGCGTAGCCCGCCTCGTCCAGCTCGATCAGCGAGCGGAAGCTCTCGTTCTCGGGGACGCGGCCCACGGCCACGAAGAGGCCCTTGACCTCCAGCATCCGCTTTTCACCTGTCAGCTTGTCCGTAAGCTCCACGCCGGTCAGGCGCTTGTCGCCCAGCAGGGCGGTGACGGTGGAATTGAAGACGAATTCCACGTTCGCCTTCTCCCGCAGCCTGGCGACGGTGGCCTCCTCGCCCCGGAAGCTGTCCCGGCGGTGGATCAGCCAGACCTTGTTGGCCAGCTCGGCCAGATAGAGCGCGTCCTCCAGGGCGGTGTTGCCGCCCCCCACCACCGCCACATCCCGGCGGCGGAAGAAGTTGCCGTCGCAGGTGGCGCAGTAGGACACGCCCTTGCCGGTGAGCTCCTGCTCCCGCGCCACGCCCAGCTTCCGGTTCTCGGAGCCGGTAGCCAGGATCACGGCTCCGGCCTCGTATTCGTTCTGGGCGGTGCGGACCTTCTTGACCTTGCCCTGATCCTCCAGGCCGGTGACCTTCTCCAACTTCACTTCGGCCCCCAGGGCCGTGGCCTGCTCGTAGAGCTGGTTGGCAAAGTCGGCTCCGGAGATGTGGGCTACAACGGGATAGTTCTCAATATCGGGGGTGTTGATGATCTGGCCGCCCCAGGCTTTGGCCTCCAGCACCAGAACGGACTTGGAGGCCCGCCGGGCGTAAATGGCGGCAGTCAGCCCGGCAGGGCCGGCGCCGACTATAACGATGTCATACATGGTAATTCCTCCCGTTTGTTGTTGACTGAAGCTTGGCCTATTGGCCAAATGATGCCCGTGCTTCGCACGAATGAAGCTCGCGCAGGGAGCTGCATCATTAGCGACCGCAGGGAGCGGCTTCCTTTGCGGAGCACTCAGCCCAGCATCTTGACGAGGCTTTCCTTGGGCACCAGGCCCACGCTGCGGTCGGCCTCGACGCCATCCTTGATCAGGACCACGCAGGGAATGGAGAAGACGCCGTATTCCTCAGCCAGGTCCATGTTCTCGTCCACGTCGATGCCCACCACGGACACGTCGGGCCGCTCGGCTGCCAGCTCATCCAGCGTGGGCTTCAGCATGCGGCAGGGACCGCACCAGGTGGCGTTGAAGTCCACCAGCACAGGCTTTTCGGACTTGAGAACGAGCTCTTCAAAATCGGCGGAAGTGATTTCACGGATTGCCATAGTTGAATCCTCCTTGGTGTTTTATGATTTGATGATAGCATACTCAGGCAGGCTTGTAAAGGCCTGTTTTGTCCTTGCGCAGGACAGTTTCGTTCAGAGCAGGGATTTGATGGTCTCCTCCAGCTCCATAGGGTCCGCGATGGGAGACAGACGGCGTACCACCCTGCCCTCCCGGTCCACCAGGAACTTGGTGAAGTTCCACTTGATGTCGTTGGGGGCCTTGCAGCTGGCGCTGATCTTGGCAATGGCGGCCATGGCGGCCTTGGCCTTCAGGCCCTTTACAGGCTCGTCGGCCGGAGCCTCGTTTTTCAGCCAGGTGAAAAGGGGGTCCGCGTTTTCCCCGTTCACGTCCAGCTTTTTGAATTGGTCGAATTGCGTCTTGTAGCGCCCGGTGCAAAAGGCATGGATCTCCTCGTCCTCGCCAGGGGCCTGGTGGCCAAACTGGTTGCAGGGGAAGTCCAGGACCTCCAGGCCCTGGCCGTGGTAGGCCTCGAAAAGCTTCTCCAGGGCCTCATACTGAGGCGTGAAGCCGCAGCCCGTGGCGGTATTGACGATCAGCAGGACCTTGCCCCGCAGGCTGGAGAGGGCATAATCCTCCCCCTTGCGCGTCTTGACGGAAAGATCGTAAATATGCATGTTCTATGTCCTCCTCTTTGTTGTATTGTTTACAATTAGATTGTATCAAATTTATCTGCTTTTGTCAAGAGCCTGTGAAAAAATATTTTTCCACCCCCCTTGACAGGGGCCCCGGGCGTGGTATAATAGGGCCACAAGTTCATACCGCGCTTGAGGGAGTAGTTCCCCACCGGGGAGGCGGGTCCGTCACCACGCTGCGTTTGCAGCCGGACCGCCCTGAAAACGAGACTCATGTTGGACAAAGGTCCGGCATGGGTTTTTTTGTTTTCCCTGAAAGCCTGTCCAGTTTGAAAGGAGCTTATACCATGTCCTTCCTGATTACTTTGCTTCAGATCATCAGTCTGCCCTTTCTGATCGTAGGTTCCCTTCTCTTTCACATCTTGCTGGCCTGCTTCGTCCATGCCTATGACAAAAGGCGGAGCCGTCAGATCAACGCGGCTTTGGAACAGGCCATTCGCAGAGCCACGTCCGACCAGCGCAGATAATCCGCCGCGGGAGGCGTTCCGCGGACCGGAAACCATACGCATCGTACAAGAAGGAGGTACATACCATGACCACACGCATTGTAAGCGCACTTTTCTCCACCGGCGGGAGCCTGCTTCCCTGGCTCCCCATTGCCGCAGCCGCGATCCTTGTGGCCGTCATTCTGGCCACCGGTTACGTCAAGTCCCCGCCCGATCAGGCCTACATCATCTCCGGCCTCAAAAAGGACAGCCGCATTTTGGTGGGCCGGGCCGGCATCAAGGTCCCCTTCTTCGAGAGACTCGACAAGCTCTACCTGGGGCAGATGACCGTGGACATCAAGACCGAGCAGTCCGTCCCCACCAATGATTTCATCAATGTGAACGTGGACGCCGTGGCCAAGGTCCGCATCGCCAATTCCAGCGAAGGCATCAAGCTGGCCGCCAAAAACTTCCTGAACATGCGGCCCGAGAAGATCGCCGCCGAGCTCCAGGACAGCCTCCAGGGCAACATGCGTGAGATCATCGGCACCCTCTCCCTGAAGGACATCAACACGGACCGGGACTCCTTCTCCGACCAGGTGATGATGAAGGCCGCCAAGGACATGGACAAGCTGGGCATCGAGATCCTCTCCTGCAACATCCAGAACGTCACCGACGAGAACGGCCTGATCCGGGACCTGGGCGCCGACAACACCAGCCTCATCAAGAAAAACGCCGCCATCGCCAAAGCCCAGGCGGACCGGGACGTGGCCATCGCCAAGGCCCAGGCGGACAAGGCCGCCAACGACGCCCGGGTGGAGGCCGACACCGAGATCGCCCGCCGCCAGAACGAGCTGGCCATCAAGCAGGCGGAGCTGAAGGTGGAGGCCGACACCAAAAAGGCCGAGGCCGACGCCGCCTACGAGATCCAGAAGCAGGAGCAGCAGAAGTCCATCCAGACCGCCACCGTGAACGCCCAGATTGCCCGGGCCGAGCGCGACGCGGAGCTGAAAAAGCAAAACGTAGAGGTCACTAAGCAGACCCTGGACGCGGAAATTCGCGCCAAGGCCGACGCAGAGCTCTACCGTCAGCGCCAGCTGGCCGAGGCGGACCTCTTCCGCCGCCAGAAGGACGCGGAGGCGGAGCGCTACGAACAGGAGCAGGCTGCCCAGGCCCAGCGCGTCAAGGCAGAGGCCGTGCGTTTCGCCCGGGAGCAGGAGGCCGAGGGCATCAAGGCCGTGGGCGAGGCGGAGGCCGCCGCCATCCGGGCCAAGGCTGTGGCCGAGGCCGAGGGCATTGACAAGAAGGCCGAGGCTATGAAGAAGTACGGCGAGGCCGCCGTCATCGAAATGGTGATGAACGCCCTGCCCGAGATCGCCAAGAACGTGGCCGAGCCCCTGTCCAAGGTGGACAAGATCACCATGTACGGCGAGGGCAACTCCGCCAAGCTCATCTCCGACATCGTGGGCTCCACCACCCAGATCACCGAGGGCTTTGCCTCCGGCATGGGTCTGGACATCAAGAGCCTGCTGGTGGGCGCCCTGGGCGGCAAGCTGGCCGCGGGTCAGGACATCCGCATCGAGCTCCCCAAGCCCAAAGACGAAGCGTGACCCGCAGGGCAGGCTGCGCACAGCCCGCCGTTTCCCCCGCGAAACAACCTTTTTCTCATTCTCAAACCACAAAAATCTTTCTTGTTCGCAAAACTGCCCCTTGTCAATGGGGCAGTTTTTTTGTATAATATAGGCTACTTCGAACAAAACCACCCAAAATCGACAGGAAACGACTATGAAACGACTGCTTACCGCAGGCCAGGTCCTGCTTCTTCTGCTTCTTCTGCTGCTCTGCGGCTGTGCGCGGACGGATGGGTCCGCTCCCATTATCAGTACCGAGGCTGCGCCCTCCGTCCGGATCGAGACGACGGCCCCTGCAAGCGCCGCCGTCACCACGGAGGAGGCGCTGCCCACAGCGCCCCGGGGCGGCATTTCCGGCGTGGAGATGGAGCTGCCCGCGGAGCTGCGGGCCACCCCCGGCTGTCCCTGGGTCACGGTGACCATCCGCTTCCCGACGGTCCCCGCCGATGCGGAGACCGGAGAGCCCTTTTCCCTCACTCTGTATGTGGACGACGAACTCGCCGCCGAGTGGCCGGAGCTGGCCCTCAGCCCCGGGCTGGAAAAGCACACAGAGCTGGAATTTGAGTTCAACCGTTTCCAGGAGGACCGGATCGCCCAGCTGCGGGCCGAGCTCACCCGGGGCGAGGAATGTCTGGTCCGCAGCGCCGTCGTAGAGGTGGACAACTATCCGGAGGAGCTCTATGACTCCCTGCGCATGGACCTGCGCCCCTATTCCATCGACGTGATTCGCGACCAGAACGTCGTGATCGTCTATGGCCGGAACGGAGAGGGAGAGGATTATTCGATCCCCGTCAAGGTCTGGCTCTGCTCCACCGGCGAGAACACACCCACGGGCGACTACAGCCTCGGGCCCAAGCGGGAATGGGGCCGGCTCTTTGGCGGCGTCTTCGGCCAGTACATCAGCCGCATCACCGGGGATATTCTCTTCCACTCCGTCCCTTACCTGCGCATGGAGAAGGACAGCCTCGAGGCCGAGGAATACAACAAGCTGGGCAGCTCCGCATCCATGGGCTGCATCCGCCTGGCCGCCGGAGACGTCAAGTGGATCTATGACAACTGCCCCATGGGTACGCCGGTCCACATCTTCGACGCCGATACCCTCCCCGTGGAGCGCCCCGAGTTCATCCCCCTGGACCTGAATGATCCCCGCTCCGACTGGGACCCGACGGACCCGGACCCGGAGAATCCCTGGAATCAAGACAACTGAATGCCGCGGCGCACAGCGTGCGCCATAAGGAGGTCTTCCCATGAACGGACTGCGACCCGAGGATTACCTGGAGCCCGGCTGCATTTTCTGCAAGCCGGAGGATGAAAACGCCAAGCCGGTGGACCTGCGGCGCTGCCTCACCCGCTTGGACGAATACCTGGATCGGAACGACTGCGCCGCCGCCCGCCGCCATCTGGAATACTGGAAGGCGGAGGCCCTGGCCGGCAACGACCTGCGAGGCCTGCTCACCATCGAAAACGAGCGCATGGGGCTCTTCCGCAAGCTGGGGGACGAGGCCGCCGCCGATGCGGCGCTTGCCTCCGCCCTGGCCCTTGTGGACAGGACCGGCCTGGACGACACCGTGACCGCCGCCACCACCTGGCTCAACGCCGCCACGGTATCCAAGTGCTTTGGCCGCGCCGCGGAAGCCCTGCCTCTCTATGAAAAGGCACGTGCCGTCTACGAACGGGAGCTGGACCCGGCGGATCCCCGGCTGGCCGGGCTGTACAACAATTTTGCCCTGGCTTTGACGGATCTGGGCCGCTTCGACGAGGCCAAAGCCCTCTATGAGCGGGCCCTGGAGATCCTGGGGGCGGGGGAGCATGGCGCCCTGGAGACCGCCGTTACCGAGCTGAACCTGGCGAATCTGGCGGAGGCCCGGGACGGCCTGCTGGAGGCCGAGGAGGAGATCGAGACCCGTTTGGACCGGGCCTGGGCTCTCCTGAACGACCCTTCCCTGCCGCGGAACGGCGGCTATGCCTTCGTCTGCGAGAAGTGCGCCTCAACATTCGGCTATTACGGCCGTTTCATGGACGCCCAGGAATTGCGGGAGAGATCGGAGCAGATCTATGCGGGGACTTGAGCTTTCCAGAGCCTATTACGAGGCCTTCGGCGCTCCCATGCTGCGGGAGCAATTCCCGGAGTGGGCGGATCGGCTGGCAGTGGGCCTGGTTGGCAGCGGCTCCGAGTGCTTCGGCTGGGACGACGAGATCTCCCGGGACCACGATTTCGAGCCCGGCTTCTGCATCTTTCTGCCGGAGGAGGACATTCTGGATCGGAAGACCGAATTCCGGCTGGAGCGGGCCTACGCCGCCCTTCCAAAAGAATATATGGGCTTTTCCAGACCCAGGCTCTCCCCCGTGGGAGGCAACCGCCGGGGCGTGATGCGCTTGGGGGATTTCCTGGAGGCCCGTACCGGAACCAGAGACGGGACGCTTTCCCCTGCGCGCTGGCTGCGGCTGGAGGAGCAGTATCTGGCCGAGGTGGTGAACGGCGCGCTCTTTGCCCAGGGCGACGGCGTCTTCGCCGCCATCCGGAAGCGGCTCTCCCGGCAGCCCGCCGACGTGCGCCGCAAGAAGCTGGCGGGCCGGCTGCTGCTGATGGCCCAGGCGGGGCAATACAACTACCCTCGCTGTCTGGCCCACGGGGAGCCCGCCGCTGCCCAGCTGGCGATCTTCGAGTTTGTCCGCCACGCCATCGCGGTAATCTTCCTGCTGAATGAGCGCTATCTCCCCTACTACAAGTGGCAGTTCCGGGCCCTGCGGCAGCTCCCCCTGCTGGGAGACGAGGCCGAAACCCTGGAGCTGCTGCTGACCACCGACAACGGCCCGACGATGGCCCGGGCCAAGCAGGACCTGATAGAAAATCTGGCGTCGGCCATTATCGGCCTTTTGCAGGACCAGGCGCTCACAGAGGCCGTCTGCGGCGACCTGGAGAAGCACGCCTACTCCGTCAACGACCGCATCGAAAACGCCGAATTGCGAAACGCCCATATTCTGGCGGCTGTGTAGCGCCGACGCGCTTTCGCCTGAGCACCTGACGCAGAGCCATGAAAAAACGACCGTTCCGATTCCCGGAACAGTCGTTTTTTGTCGGTTGCGCGCAGAGCTTATTGCCGCAGATACTTCTCCGTCAGCGCCAGCTGCTCGGGGGTGTTGACGCCCAGGATCTGCTCGTTGAGCTCGGCGGTGTAGACCGCCACCCGCTGGCCGTGGCTCCGCAGGATGGCGGGAACGTCGGTCAGATAATACTCATGCTGGGCGTTGTTGTCCTTGATCTCGTCCAGGCTGGCCAAAAGAGCCCTGCAGTCGAAGGCGTAGATGCCCACGTTGAGCTCCCGGATGGCCTTCTGCTCCGGGGTGCAGTCCCGGTCCTCCACGATGCGGAGGAAGTCGCCGTTTTCGTCCCGCAGGACCCGGCCGTAGGGCAGGTACTCCTCGCAGGTGCCGGAGAGCATGGTGCAGGCGGCGCCGTGCTCGGCGTGGAAGGCCAGCAGGCCCTGGTAGACCTCCTTCTTCAGCAAAGGCATATCGCCGTAGCAGACCAGAACGGTGCCGTCGAAGTCCTTCAGGTGCTCCCGGGCGCACATGACCGCGTGGCCGGTGCCCAGCTGGGGATCCTGGACCGCGTGGGGATAGGCGGGAAAGGCGTCAAAGACCAGCTCGCGCATATAGCCGCCCACCAGGACGGTGTCCTCCGCGGGGATAAAATCCAGCGCCTTCAGCACATAATGCAGAAGCGGCTTGCCGCAGGCCTGCCGCAGGACCTTGGGAAGGTTATTGGCTTCGGACATCATACGGGTGCCCTTTCCGGCTGCAAGAACGACTGCTTTGATCTTCATATTGTTCACTCCTGAGATAATCTATGTGTTTTTCGGCGGGCAGCCCCGCCGTTTTATCAAGTATAAGGGATTCCGTCGAAAAAAGCAAGCGCTATTTTTATATTTGACATTTACAAAAAAGCGCGGCGGGGATATAATGGAGGAAAACCCGTATATGAGGTATTGAACATGATCACCTTCGAGAACGACTACTCCTGCGGCGCCCATCCCAAGGTTTTGGAGCGGCTCTGCGAAACCAACCTGATCCCCCAGCCGGGTTACGGCTTCGACTGTTTTTCCGAGAGCGCCCGGGAGAAGATCCGGGCTGCCTGCGGCTGTCCCGGAGCTGAAATCTACTTCCTCAGCGGCGGCACCCAGACCAACGCCGTGGTGCTGGCCTCCCTGCTCAAGCCCTGGGAGGGCGTGATCGCCGCCCAGACCGGCCACATCCACGTCCACGAGGCGGGAGCCCCCGAGGCTCTGGGGGCCAAGGTCCTGGCCCTGCCGGAGCACGCGGGCAAGATCGACCCGGACGAGCTGCGGGCCCTGACCGCCGCCCTGCTGGCCGACGAGAACGTGGAGCATATGGTCTACCCCGGGGCGGTCTATATTTCCCACCCCACGGAATGGGGCACCCTCTACACCCGGGCGGAGCTGGAAATAATCTCCGCCATCTGCCGGGAATTCGGCATGCGGCTCTATCTGGACGGGGCAAGGCTGGCCTACGGCCTGGCGGCCAGGGACACGGACGTGGATCTGCCTCTGATCGCCTCCCTCTGCGACGCCTTTTACATCGGCGGCACCAAGTGCGGCGCCCTCTGCGGCGAGGCGGTGGTCTTCCCCCGGCAGGCTCCGGCCCACTTCGTCAACTTCATCAAGAAGCACGGGGCTCTGATGGCCAAGGGCCGGCTCTGCGGCGTCCAATTCGACGCCCTCTTTTCCGACGGTCTCTACTGGGCGATCGGCCGCCGGGGCGTGGAGACCGCCGAGCGGCTGAAAAAGCTGCTGGCAAAACACAGGATCCCCTGCTTCATGGACACCCCCACCAACCAACAGTTCGCCATCCTGGAGAACAGGCGCTATCAGGCCCTGCGGGAGAAGGTTCCCCTCAGCTTCTGGTCCAACCCGGACCCGGATCACACGGTGGTCCGCTTCGCCACCGCCTGGTACACCACGGACGAGTATCTGGAAACCCTGGACAAGCTCCTCTGAGCAACGATCACCCATCCCGCGGCGCCGCGGGATGGGTGATCGTTTTCGTTTGATGCGCTGCAGGCCTTATCCAAATTGATACATGGTCCGACTCAGCCATTCCTTCTCGGCCCGCAGCACTGTGGACGGGAAGCTGCTGTGGTTGGGGGCGTCGGGGAAAGCCTGGGTCTCCAGGCAGAGGCCCTGCCTTTTTTGGTAGACAGCTCCGTCCTTGCCCCGCAGCCCCGCGGGGATGTAGTTGCCGGAATAGAACTGGATGCCCGGGCGGTCGGTATAGACCGTCATCACGACGCCGCTCTTGGCGGCCCAGAGCTTGGCGGCGGCCCGGAAGGGGGCCTCCCCGGGATCGATCACGTAATTGTGATCGTAGCCCCCCGCCAGCCGCAGCTGCTCCTCCTCGCCGTCCATTCGCTCTCCCAGGCGCACCGGCTTGGTGAGATCCATGGCCGAGCCGCTGACGGCCCGAATGGCGCCTGTGGGGATGGAGTGGGCGTCAATGGGGGTAAAGCTCTTGGCAAAGAGCTGGATCCGGTGTTCCGCGACGGAGCCGCTGTCGTGGCCGTCCAGGTTGAAATAGCTGTGGTTCGTGAGATTGCAGATCGTGTCCTTCTGACTGACGGCCCGGTACTCGATGAGCAGGGCGTTGCGGTCCAGCCAGTAGGTCACCGCCGCGTTGAGGTCGCCGGGGAAACCGCCCCGCCCGTCCGGGTGGGTACAGAGCAAGGTCACCGCCTCCTCCGAGGCGGCCATCACATCCCAGAGCTGCCGGTTCAAGCCCTCAAAGCCGCTGTGCAGGTTGTTCTCCCCCTCGTTGCGGTCCAGGCTCAGCCGTTGCTTCCCCAGGGAGATCGTCGAACCGCCGATCCGGTTGGCGTTGGGGCCCACCGTGGCGCCGATGTAGCTGTCCTGGTTGACATAATCTTCCACCGTATCAAAGCCCAGGACCACGTCCACGGGCTTCCCTTCCCGGTCGGGGACCTTCAGGGAGCGCAGGGTCGCGCCGTAGGTCAGTATTTCACAGCTCAGTTTTCCGTTGTCCAGGCGAATGCAGTCCACCTGTCTGCCTTTGAACATCCCGAATGCGGTCATATCAGATCCTCCCATCGTATCTTTGCCCGGCTCTGTCAGATGACGGCCAGGATATATTTGCACAAAAACCGTTTCCAGAGACCGCCTCTGTCCAGGCGGTTGCGCTGCTGGGCGTAAACCTGGCGCAGGCACAGCAGCTCGTTGTCCGTAAGCTCGTGCTGGCTGAAGACGGCCTTATAGGCCAGCTCCCTGGCCTCCGCGGGAATGGCGCCGCCGCCCAGCTTTTGCAGGCGGAGCATCCGCCGGTAGAGCAGCCGGGCCTTCTCGTTGCCCTTGGCGCCCTGGAGCCGTCGTTCCCAGAGCCGCAGCGCCAGCCGGCGCCGCCCCAGCGCCAGGAGCGGAACGCCGATCACCGCAAACGCAATCCACAGCGCCTTCAGGCTCTGCGGATCCATGCCCTTCCCCCCGGAGCCCTCGGGCCCGGAAGCGTCCTCCGGATCCTTGCTGGGTCTGGGCGCCTCCGTGGATGGCACGGGACGACTGGGCCGCGTGATCTCCGGGTCCTCGGAGCCGTTGGAGCGCGTGGCTTCCGTCGAGGGCTCCGTATGAACAACGGGGTCGTTCCCGCTGCCCTGCCCCCAACCGTTGAACTCCGTAGCGTCGTCCGGGGTGGGCTCCACCACAATCCAGCAGCCCCGGACCCAGATCTCCACCCAGGCGTGGGCCTGCAGGTTGGTGACCGTGACGGTCTTGTTGGCGACGGCGGAGCAGACATAGCCGGAAACATAGCGGGCCGGAACCCCCAGGGCCCGGAGCAGCGCCGTGCAGGCGGTGGCATAGTGGACGCAGTAGCCCTCCTCTGCGTCGTTGAGGAACCAGGTGCAGAAATCCACGTCCCGGGGCGCTTGGGCGGGATTGCGGCTGTAAGCCGCGCAGCGGGAGATCCGGGCGGCTGCCTTCCGTGCCAGGTTCTCCTGTGCGCTCATGGCCGTCTCGCCGCCGTAGAGCAGGTAGTCGCGGAGATCCGTGGACTCTCCCTGCGCCTCCCACCAGGCCAACACCCCGCTGCGGGTCTGCCCGGGCAGATACAGGCAGCTGTCAGACACCCAGCGCTCATAGAGACCATTGGAGGGCGGCTGTATCGCGGAGCTCGTATACTGCATGGTATATTGGGTCAGTTCCTCCGGATTGCTCAGGTAGGCGTCGGAAACCTGCACGCCGCCGGCGGGCAGACTTGTGAGCTGATAGGTGGTATACAGGGCGTCCTCCGGCTTCACGGTCTCGATGGTCAGCGTTGCCTCGCGGCTCTGGCCCAGGCAGGGGAAGAGGACGGAGCTGTCCCAGTTGTGCTCCGTGTCCCGGGTCCAGCTGCGGCCGTCAAAATTCGTGTAGCCGCAGCCTCGCAGGTAGAGATAGTCGTTTCGGGTGGAGCGGGCCCGCAGCACCGCGACCGGGTGGTTGGGCAGAGCGCCCAGCTCCGCCAGCGTAATCTCCTCCGGGTTGCCGCTCAGACCGGCCCGGATATTGCCCCGGTTGCTCTGGGTCTGGCCCCATTGGCGCATCTCCTGCGTGAGCTCCTCCCAGGAAAGCGGGGGCGTATAGCGCTCCTGCGGGAAGATCAGCAGCAGCAAACCCAGCAGGGCCGCCGAAAGCAGGGCTGCCAGAGCTACGGCCTTCCCCTGCTCCCCCGTGCCCCGCCGCCGGACTGACTGGCTGAAGGCCTGGGTGAGAAGGGAGAATACCGCCGCCAGCAGGGGCAGCAGGGCGGGCGGCGTATCCGTCAGAATAAAGCAGGGCAGGATCCCGGGCAGCAGGGCCAGGACCGCGGGGAACGTCCGCCGCCAGAGCCGCACCGCCAGGCTGCACAGATAGGTCTCCAGCACCGCCAGCGCCGCCAGTGCAGGCAGGACGCCCTCCGGGCTGGTGGGATCCCGGGGCAGAAAGTCGATGACCTGGTCATAGCCCAGGGCGTAACGCCGTCCCAGCTCCCCCCAGAGGTTCCGGAAGCCCTCGACCAGCTCTCCGCGAAGCAGCAGGGCCGCGAGCACCAGAAGGACCAGGACGCCCAGGGCGTACCAGCGCCCCGGCTTGCCCCGGAAAACCAGACAGAAGAGCAGGGCCATTCCGGGCACGAGGAACCACAGCCCCGGAGGCTCCGGCAGGGAAAAGGCCGTCAGCAAACAGAGCAGAGAGCCCAGGACCCCAACGCAAACCAGGGCCCAGTCCAGCAGAAAACAGATGACGCTGTGAGCTTTCTTCATGGCGTGTTCCCCCCGTTCCGGCCCACCGGACAGATCCAATCCGCCTGCAAGGGCAAGGGCCAGGGCAGATCCAGGGACTCCTCCGGCGCCAGGCAGGCGGCCCGCAGGGCCTCCATGCCGTCCTCCTGACAGCAAATGCTCTGCTCCCGCAGCTGGGCGCCGTCCATCCAGACCGCAGAATGGGGGATGCCGTTTTCCAGCAGCCAGCGGAAGAGCCAACGGAAATTGCCCAGCGTCTCAGCCCGGCTCTCCGAACCCCGGGGCGTCCGCAGGGCCAGAATCACCCGGCGCCGCACGGGTTCCAGCGCTTCCCGGACAATGAGCTGGTCGGTCTTCAGAGACAGCTTCCAGTGGATGTCCTTCACCGGATCGCCGGGGCGGTAGCTCCGGTGCTCGTGCTGCTCGGCAGAGCCGCCGCCCGGCTTGGGCTTCATCTGCTGTTGAAGGAACTGCTCCAGCCGGGGCATGGGCGTGGGAGTCCGCTCCGGCGGCAGGATGGCCATGGGTTCCGGCGCGGGCAGCTTCATGGGCAGACGGAACAGGCCCAAAGCGTCATAGACGCGGCCCCGACGGAACTCCGCGGACAAAAAGCCGCAGGAATCCGTGGGCAGCGCAAGGACGCCGTCTGTTCTGGTCAGACGGCTGAGATAGCGGAGGTCCTTGTTGTGGTCACGGGTGCGGAGGTTCAGTCGGATCTGCACGTCCGGCAGGGGCAGGACCCGCCAGGAATGGAGCCGTAAGTGGAGCGCGGCCGGGGCGTTCTGCTCCACGGTCTCCGCCATAACGGCGTCCAGCCGGCAGGACAGCATGGCCGGCAGCGAAAGGAGCAGACTCAGGATCGGCAGGGCCAGGATCAGCACCAGCAGCAGCCAGGAAAACCAGGTGGCGCTGGCAAAATAGTAGACCACGCTCAGGACCAGCAGAGCTCCGTAGAGCAATCGGTTGACAGCCATGGTCAAACTCCCGGCGCCCGGATCTGGGAGAGCAGCTCTGTGAGCAGCTGCTCCTCCCGCTGGCCCTGGGCCTGGGCGTCCGCCGACAGCAGCAGGCGGTGGGCCACCGTGCCGGCGAAGACCGTCTGCACGTCCTCCGGCAGCACATAGTCCCGGCCGTTCATCAGCGCCGCGGCCTTGGCCATGGAGACCACCGCCAGGGTGGCCCGGGGGCTGGCGCCCCGCTGGATCTGGGGGTGATTGCGGGTCTGACTCACCAGAGAGACCACATAATTCACCACCGTGTCCTTGATATAGACCCGGCTCACCGCGTCCTGCATGGCGGCCAGCTCCGTCCGGTTCACCACCTGGTTCACCTGGTCCAGGGGATTGACGCCCCCCTGCCGGGCCATGACCATATTCAGCTCATCCTTGGCCTTGGGATAGCCCACGGAGAGGCGCACGGTGAAGCGGTCCATCTGGGAATCCGGCAGCAGCTGCGTGCCCGCGGCGCCGGTGGGATTCTGGGTGGCGATGACCGTAAAGGGCCGCGGCAGGGGGTGGGTCACACCATCCACGGTGACCTGGCCCTCCTCCATGGCCTCCAGAAGAGCGGACTGGGTCCGGGAGGTGGCCCGGTTCAGCTCGTCGGCCAGGAACAGGTTGCAGAGGATGGCGCCCTTCTGATAGATCATCTTGCCGCTCTGCTTGTCATAGACGGAGTAGCCCGTGATGTCGGAGGGCAGCACGTCGGGGTTGAACTGCACCCGTCCGTAGTCCAGACCCAGGGCCCGGGAAAAGGCCACAGCGATGGTGGTCTTGCCCACGCCGGGGATATCCTCCAGCAGCACATTGCCGTTGGCCAGAATGGTCATCAGGATCCAGATCAGCACCTGGTCCTTGCCCTGAACCGCCTTTCGCAGCTCCGCGATGATTTTTTGAACGATACTCATGCTTTGATGTCTCCCTTTTGTACAGTACAATAGGTTTCCCTATCTATTAGGACGTAAAACAGCAGGGATCGGTTCCCCGATCCCCGCTATTATACACAATTTTTCAGCCTTCCGCAAGTCCCAGCGTCAAAATACCCAGATTGCGCCGGTAGATCTCGTCGAACTGGGACAGGGGCAGCGGATTCTCCCCCATGCCCACCTCGATGGTATACCCCGGACGGTCCCGGGTGAGAATGAACCAGTCCTTGTAGCCCGCAAAGCCTGAGGCGTAGGGCACATCCTCCAGGCTGTAGCCCGAGACCGCGGCGAAACGCTCCCCCAGTTCCCGGGCGCCGGGAGGCTCCATGCTCAGGAATTTCCAGAAAATCACGCTGCCCTGGCTGTGATAGCTCAGGCTCAGCCCCGGCTCCGTCCGCTCCGTCAGGCGGGCCAGAGCCTCGCTCTCCGGCTCCGAGAGGGGCCCCGTCCCCACGTAATCCCGGGGACCGGGACGGGTGTAGCCCTGGGCAAATTTGATCTCCCGGGCCTGTTCCCAGCGGGCGGGATAGTTCAGGTTCAGATCCACCCCCCGGAGATTGGCCTTCCAGCCCTCGGGGAAGGGAATGGCCGGATAGCTGTCCGCCAGGGCCCGGGCCTCCGCCCAGCCGGGCTCCCCTTCCCGCAGCCCGCCGGTCACCAGCTCCACCCCGTCCGGGTTCACCATGGGAACCAGCTCCAGGGTCGTGCGCTGATAGAGGGCCTGGGCGGAGAAGCCAAAGATCCGCCCGTTCTCCGAGACGGCCCGGGCGTAGCTCTCCAGAAACTTCAGCAGCAGCGGCGTGGTGATCCACTCGTTGGCGTGGTGGGCGGCGTTGTAGAGGACCCGGCGGGGCCCCAGACCCACAGTGATCCGGGGAATCTTCCGGCCATAGGCCGTCTCTCCGATGTTCCGCAGACCCAGGAAAGGATAGCGGGCCCTCAGCCCCTCCAGACAGAGGCTCAGCAGCTCATAGGTAAAGGGCAGGTCCGTGGGCACCAGGTCGAAGCCCAGGGGCACCGTCAACAGCTGCCCCACGTAGAGCCGCAGCGGGTCCTGATTGGGGTTGGCGGTGATCAGGGCCCGGACCGTGGTGCCATAGCGGGCCGCGATGCGGGTATAGTTGTCCCCCGGGACCGTGGAGTAGACGCGATAGCCCCGCAGCCAAGGCAGCAGGGCTGCCCAGGTGGGTCCATCCGCCCGCCCCGTGGGCGGCAAGCCCTCCCGCCGCTGAAATTCCGCCAGATTCGGCGCTTCCGCCCTCCGCAATGCGAGCTCGTACAGTTCCATTTCCATACCTCCGTCGTGGATTGTTACAGTGTATGCGGCGGGAGCGGAAGAAATCCGTATCGCGTTTGCACAGTCCGTGACTTCCGGGTTTAGGACCTTGACAAACGGACCCCCGCGTAGTAAAATAACATATGTTATTTTACTGCGCGGGGGGATTCTTTATGGCTGCGCCCATCAAGATCACGGAGCAGGCGCTCTTGGAGGCCGCCCTGGACCTGGTCCGGGAGCGGGGAATGGAGGCGCTGAACGCCCGCGCCCTGGCGGCAGCCCTGGGCTGCTCCACCCAGCCCATCTTCCGGCTCTACCCCGGCATGGAGGCCTTGCGCCGGGCGGTGCTGGAAACGGCGCTGGCGGTCTACCACCGGGACCGGGCCGCCCGGGTCGCCGCCTCCCCGGAGCCGCCCTACAAGGCGGCGGGACTGGCCTATATCAGCTTTGCCCGGGAGGAGCCCGCCCTCTTTCGCCTGCTCTTCATGCGCAGCCGCAACGGTGAGCAGGACAGCCCCGAGGTGGCGGACTGGGCCTCGGATACGGCTCTGGCCGGGTCCGTCACAGGCTTGGCGGGAGCCGAGGCGGAGCTCTTCCATCTGGAAATGTGGGCCGTCGTCCACGGCATCGCCGTCATGGCGGCCACGGGCTATCTGACCCTGGACGAAGCCACCGTCAGCCGGATGCTGACGGACGTATACTGGGGGATCCGGTCAAATAATACCCCGTAGGGGCGCTCATTGAGCGCCCGCATTCGGATACTGGGAGGTTTGTATATGAACGCCATCGAAACCCACGGATTAACCAAACGATACAAGGAGCTGACCGCCGTGGACGGGCTGGAGCTGACGGTCCGGGCGGGCGAGCTCTTCGCCCTGCTGGGCGTCAACGGAGCCGGCAAGACCACCACCATCAAAATGCTCTCCTGCCTGACAAAGCCCACAGCGGGAGACGCCCTGCTGCTGGGCAAAAGCGTGAGCCGGGAGCCGGAGGCCGTCAAGGAGCGGATCGCCGTCTCCCCCCAGGAGACCGCCGTGGCTCCGAAGCTGACGGTCCGGGAGAACCTGGAGCTGATGGCCGGGATCCACGGTGCGGACCGGGCTGCGATCCGGGAGAAGACGAACGCCCTTTCCCGGCGCTTCGGCCTGGACGAGGTGCTGAACCGCCCCGCCGGGAAGCTCTCCGGCGGCTGGCAGCGGCGGCTCTCCATCGCCATGGCCCTGATTCTGGAGCCGAAGATCCTCTTTCTGGACGAGCCCACCCTGGGGCTGGACGTGCTGGCCCGGGCGGAGCTCTGGGAGCAGATCCGGGCCCTCAAGGGAGAGATCACCGTCATCCTCACCACCCACTATATGGAGGAGGCCGAGAGTCTGTCCGACCGGATCGGCGTCATGAGCCGGGGGCGCCTGATCCGAATCGGCACCGCGGCGGAGCTGAAAGCGGAAACCGGCACCGCCAGCCTGGAGGAGGCCTTCATCGCTCTGGCAAAGGAGGGATCCAGATGAGACACAGCTTGCTTTTGTCCAGGCGGACCGCCAAGGAGATCCTGCGGGACCCGCTCACGCTCCTGTTCGGTCTGGGCTTCCCCCTGGTGATTTTGGGACTGCTGTCGGCCATTCAGGCCAACGTCCCGGTTCCCCTCTTTGCCATTGAACAGCTGGGCCCCGGCGTGACGGTCTTCGGTCTGTCCTTTATGGCTCTGTTTTCGGCGCTGCTGATTTCCAAGGACCGCAGCTCCGCCCTGCTGCTGCGGCTCTACACCACGCCCCTGCGGCCTGTGGATTACATTCTGGGCTATCTGCTGCCCATGCTGCCCATCGCCCTGGCGCAGACGGCCGTCTGCTATGTCTTCAGTTTGATCCTGGGTCTGGCCTGGACGCCGCGGATCCTCCTTTGTGTGGCGCTCAGCGCTCCGGCGGCCATGGTCTTCCTCTCCGTGGGCCTGCTCTGCGGGTCCCTTCTGAACGACAAGCAGGTGGGCGGCATCTGCGGCGCCCTGCTGACCAATCTCTCCGCCTGGCTTTCCGGTATTTGGTTTGACGTCAGTTTGGTGGGCGGCGTCTTCCGGAGGATCGCGGAGCTGCTGCCCTTCTGGCATGCCGTGGAGCTCCAGCGCGCCGTTTACGCCGGCGACTGGGCTGTCGTCCCCGGTCACCTCTGGTGGGTCCTGGGCTGGGCCGCCGCCCTCACCGCTCTGGCCGTCTGGGCCTTCCTGCGGCAGATGCGGAAGAACTGAACCGCAGCTCTCCACGCAAAAAGACCGTTCCCCACTGTCCGGGAACGGTCTTTTTTGATTCGCGTCATCAGCCGCGCTTCTTCATCAGCTCGCGCATCCGCTGGCTGTGGTCCAGGATGCGCTTGCGCATCCGCAGGTTCTGGGGCGTGACCTCCAGCAGCTCGTCGTCGGCCAGATACTCCAGGCACTGCTCCAGGGAGAAGACCCGGGGCGGAGTCAGGCGGATGGCGTCGTCGGAGCCGGCGGCCCGCATATTGGTCAGCTGCTTCTTCTTGCAGACGTTGACGGTCATGTCCTCGTTGCGGCTGCAGGCGCCCACGATCATGCCGGCGTAAACCGGCACGCCCGGGGAAACAAACATCTGGCCCCGGTCCTGGACGCCGCCGATGCCGTAGGCGGTGGTCTCGCCGGTCTCATGGGCCACCAGGGAGCCGGTCTTGCGGCGCTCGATCTCGCCCTTCAGGGGAGCGTAGGAGTCCAGCACGGAGGACATGACGCCCTCGCCGTGGGTGTCGGTCAGGAACTCGCTGCGGTAGCCGAAGAGACCGCGGCTCGGCACCAGGAACTCCAGGCGGTAGCGGCTGCCCATGGGGGTCATGGAGACCAGGTCGCCCTTGCGCTGGCCGATCTTCTCGATCACGGAGCCCATGGCGTTCTCGGGCACGTCGGCCACCATCCGCTCGATGGGCTCGCATTTCACGCCGTCGACCAGCTTGGTCAGCACCCGGGGGGTGGAGACGGAGAACTCGAAGCCCTCGCGCCGCATGGTCTCGATGAGGATGGACAGGTGCATCTCGCCCCGGCCCGCCACATTGAAGGCGTCGGTGCCCTGCTCGGTGACATGGAGGGACACGTCCTTCAGAAGCTCCCGCTCCAGCCGGTCCCGCAGATTGCGGGAGGTGACGTATTTGCCCTCCCGGCCCGCGAAGGGGCTGTCGTTGACGGCGAAGGTCATCTCAATGGTGGGGTCGGAAATCTTCACAAAGGGCAGGGGCTCCACAGCCAGCGGGTCGCAGACCGTCCGGCCGATGGTGATGTCGGCAATGCCGGAGAAGGCCACGATCTCGCCGGCGCTGGCCTCCTGGATGGGGGTACGGCCCAGGCCGTCGAAGGCGTAGAGGGCCACGATCTTGCCCTTCTGCTGGACGGATCCGTCGTGGAAGTCGCAGATGGTGACCTCCTGGTTCTGGCGGATGGTGCCCCGCTCGATGCGGCCGATGCAGATCCGGCCCACATAGTCGTTGTAGTCCAGGCTGGACACCAGCATCTGCATGGGACCCGCGGGATCGCCCTCGGGGGCGGGGATGTAGTTCACAATGGTCTCAAAGAGGGGGATCAGGTCCTTGCCCTCCTCGTGGGGGCCGTAGGCGGAAACGCCCTGCCGGGCGGAGCAGAAGATGGTGGGGGAGTCAAACTGCTCCTCCGTGGCGTCCAGGTCCAGCAGCAGCTCCAGCACCTCGTCCATGACCTCGTCGATCCGGGCGTCGGGCCGGTCGATCTTGTTGACCACCACGATGACCTTGTGGCCCAGCTCCAGGGCCTTCTGGAGCACGAAGCGGGTCTGGGGCATGGGGCCCTCGGCGGCGTCCACCAACAGCAGCACGCCGTTGACCATCTTGAGGATGCGCTCCACCTCGCCGCCGAAATCGGCGTGGCCCGGGGTGTCCACGATGTTGATTTTATAGTCCTTATAATGGACGGCGGTGTTCTTGGCGAGGATCGTGATGCCCCGCTCCCGCTCCAGGTCGCCCGAGTCCATGACCCGATCGACGACAGCCTGGTTTTCCCGATAGATGCCGCCCTGCTTCAGCATCTCGTCCACGAGGGTGGTCTTGCCGTGGTCCACGTGGGCGATGATGGCGATATTTCTGATTTTTTCCTGTGGGATCATTCTTTCTCTCCCCTTTCGCAACTCTCAGAATATAGCATATCCCACAAAAAAATGCAAGAGGGTTTGGATACTTTTTCCGGGAAAACGCAGAAGAAATGCGGAATGACCAGCTGTCACGGCATTTTTGTACTTGACAAACAAGAAAAAACGTGTAAAATATGAGTACAATTTCATAGCCTTATCAAGAGTGGCGGAGGGACCGGCCCTGTGAAGCCCGGCAACCTGCATTTGCAAGGTGCCAAATCCGGCGAGAAATCGGCAGATGAGGAAGAATCGTTCAACCCGCTGCCGCCTTGACAAGGCGGTTTTTTCTTATGAAAGGATCAAAACACTATGCTGAAACGTATCTTTACCTCCGAGTCCGTGACCGAGGGACACCCCGACAAGGTCTGCGACCAGATCTCCGACGGCGTGCTGGACGCCATACTGGCTCAGGATCCTATGGCCCGGGTGGCCTGTGAGACCGTCGCCGCCACCGGCATGGTGCTGGTGGCCGGACAGATTACCTGCGACTGCTTTGTGGATATCGCAAAGATTGCCCGCAGGACCCTGGACAAAATCGGCTACAACACCGCCGAGACCGGCTTCAACTGCAACACCTGCGCCGTCCTTACCGCCATTGACGAGCAATCCAAGGATATTGCCGCGGGCGTGAACGCCTCCTTCGACGACAAAAGCATCGGCGCCGGCGACCAGGGCATGATGTTCGGCTTTGCCTGTGACGAGACCAAGGAGCTGATGCCCGCTCCCATCGGCTACGCCCACAACCTGACCCGGGCGCTGAGCGAGCTGCGGAAGAACGGGACCCTGCCCTGGCTCCGTCCCGACGGAAAGAGCCAGGTCTCCGTCCAGTACGACGATCTCGGCAACCCCGAGCGCATCGACACCGTAGTGGTCTCTACCCAGCACGCGGAATGGATCCACATCGACGAGCTGCGGCAGGCTGTTATTGAAACCGTCATCCGGCCCAATCTCCCCAAGCGTCTGCTGGACGCGGACACAAAGTTTTATGTCAACCCAACCGGACGCTTTGTCCTGGGCGGTCCCGCGGCAGACACCGGGCTGACAGGCCGGAAGATCATTGTGGACACCTACGGCGGCTACGCGTCCCACGGCGGCGGCTGCTTCTCCGGCAAGGACCCCACCAAGGTGGACCGCTCCGCGGCCTACATGGCCCGCTGGATCGCCAAGAACCTGGTGGCCCAGGGTCTGGCCAGGAAATGCCAGATCGAGCTGGCCTACGCCATCGGCGTGGCCCATCCCGTCTCCGTGCTGGTGGACAGCTTCGGCACCGGCAGGCTCCCCGACGGCGAGCTCTCCGCCCTGGTGCGCCGCAGCTTTGACCTGCGCCCCGCCGCCATCATTGAGCGGCTGGACCTGCGCCGGCCCATCTACCAGCCCACCGCCGCCTACGGTCACTTCGGTCGGCCGGATCTGGACCTGCCCTGGGAGCGGCTGGACGCGGAGCTCAAGTAAGAAGTAACCGGTAAGAAAGAAGTAAGAAGTAACGGGGCTCGAAACCTCTTACTTCTTACTTCTTACTTTTTTCTTATCACTTGCTTGCCTCGTACAGAAGGCTTGCCGCCTCGAGGCGGGTCAGGGCTGCGTCGGGAGCGTCGCTCAGGGACGCGGGGAGCACGGTATCCGTGCCGAAGACGCGAGCGGTCAGGACCACGGCCTCCTGACGGGTGATGGCCTCGTTTGGACGATAGACCAAGCCCTCGGCGCTGCGCTCCCCCTCGATCAGGCCCCGGCGCAGAGCGGAGGCCAGATAGGGACGCAGCCAGGGGGCCGCGTCCTGTGCGTCGGCAAAGGCGGAAACCTGGAGACCGATTTCCGGCTCGATGCCCTCCAGGTCCATAACCATGGCCAGGAAATCCCCGCGGCTGACGCTCTGCTCAGGGCCGAAGCTCAGGCGGTCGGAAATCAGCTCGCCGCCGAAGAGGCCGGTCTCCCGCATCCAAAGGGGCGCGAACTGTTGATCCCGGTCCAGATCCGCGTAGGTCTGGGCGTCGCTGGGCTTGCGGATCGTCACCCGGACCGTCGCCGGTTCGGAGACGTTCCCCGCCTCGTCGGCAACCGTAAAGCTGAAGCTGTCCTCCCCCACCTTGTTCTTCTTGGGCGTATAGGTGAAGCTGCCGTCGGGCTCCAGCTCCACGCTGCCCCGCCGGGGGCGGTTCTCCAGGCGGAAGCTCAGCGTTCCGGTCCCGGCAGCCCGCAGCTTGCCGGTGTTGGGCAGGTTCCGCCAGGTTTCGATCTGAGAGGGCAGCGCCTTGGGCGGCTCCGCCTCGGTCTTTTCCAGGTGGAAGGTCAGCACGGTCTGTTCGCCCAGGCAGCCCTCCTCAAAGGGCAGAAAGGTCAAGGTCGCGTCTCCGCCCTTGACAGGCTCCAGCCGCAGGCGGGAGAGATCCGCCCGGGCCACGGCGTCCCCCACCCGGAGGACCCGGCTGCCCAGCAGGACCCGCCCGCAGTCCTCCGCGGGCAGGGCCATAAAGAACACGCCCTCCAGATCGCTCCGTCGGTCCAGCTCCTCCCGGGAGAAGCAGTAGACGCCCTCCTCCAAAGGGGCCTCCGCAGGGGCCTCCACCGCCGCGTCCGCCGCGGCGGGCAAGGCCAGCGCCAGCGTCAGGGCCAGCGTCAGCAGTGCCCTGCGCAGCCAAATATGATTGCGTCGCATAAAAAACTACCTCCTTCGATATGATCGTCGGAGGTAGTTTTCTCTGTTTTTTGGAAAGTATGCGGCCCGGGAAGACGGAAGAAGGAAAAAGTCAGCAGCAAAACGTGATCGAAGACAGCCGCTTCTTACTTCTTGCTTATTGCTTCTTACTTTTCTTCGCGCCAAGCTTCTGCCAGAGGGGAAAGGTCAGGGGCCAGATCGCGCCGGCAAAAACCACCATGCAGAAATAGCGCAGGGCATTCCAATAGAGATCGTCGGAGATCAGGCCGAAGAGCTTTTTCAGCACAACCCGGAGACCAACCAGGATCGCCAGGCCCAGGACCGTCTTGCAGATCTGCCCCAGCAGAGGCGCCTGCTCGGAGAAGTTCGTCTTCCGGTCCGCGGTGTAGGACACGATCAGACCCAGCACACAGCCCAGCAGGGTCCAGCCGTTCTTCAGGCCGTCAACCCAGTTGCTGCTCTTGGTAACCGGGTCCATGAGCCGCACCTCCGCGGGGAAGGGATAGAGCAGAACATAGGCCAGATAGCCCAGGGTGAGCAGCAGCATCACGAAGAGGAAGCCGTACATAAACTTCACGCTCTCCCGGGCCTTCCGGATAATGGGATACATGAGCAGCACCGCCCCCACGCCCAGAACCAGACCCACGACGACGTCAGAGGGATAATGGGCGCCCAGGTACATCCGGGAGAAGCCCACCAGGAGCACCACGACAATCATGATCCAGCGCAGCCAGCTTCGTTTCGTCGTCCGGGCGATGCCCAGGAACGTACAGGTCGCGCCCTGGGTATGACCGCTGGGGAAGGAGTAGCCGGTGGCGCCGCTCTGGGCGGACTCCACCACGGTGAAGGAGGGATCCCGGACCCAGGGGCGGGGGACCCGCCAGATCAGCTTCATGGTCTGGGAGAGGATGGTGCCGAGAAAGCCCGTGGTCAGCAGATAGTAGCCCTTCCACTTGTCCACACACCAGAACAGGATGATGGCGAGCACCATGAAGACAGTCTCCTCACCCAGGAAGGTGAAGGCCTGCATGATCCAGTTCAGCACCGGATTGCGGATCGATTCCAACGCTTTCAGGATTTCCATTTCCATTTTGCTTTCTCCTTTGTTTCAGAGTTGATATGCTGCTGCCTCGGGCCGGCGCTTGCCCTGCAGTCAATAACGCGGCTGAATATAGGGCGACTTCGCCTCGGGATCCGGGCGCATGTGGATGCCGGAGACCACGCCCATGGCCAGGAAGACCGTGATGATGGATGAACCGCCGTAACTGATGAAGGGCAGGGTCAGGCCGATGACCGGCAGAATGCCGATGCACATACCCACGTTGATCATGATTTGGAACACCAGCATGGCGGCAATGCCGATGCAGATCAGGCGATTCATGTAATTGGGCGTGTGCATGCCCACCCAGATACAGCGGCCCACGATGGCCAGCAGCAAAAGCAGGGTGAAGAGACAGCCCAGGATCCCCAGCTCCTCGCCGATGGCGGAGAAGATGAAGTCCGTGTGCTGGGCCGCGATGGCATGGACCCCCAGCATGGTCCCCTTGAAGAGACCCTGGCCCGAGATTCCGCCGCCGGAGAGCATGGCGATGGAGCGATTGGTGTCCCAGCGAACGCCGGTGCCGTCGGGGTCGATGGTGGGATCGAAGGGCACCAGGATTCGGAGCTTCTGATTGTCCGAGAAAAAGTATTTCCACAGCAGGGGGGAGAGGGCGGCAGCCGCCAGAAAGGCCGCCAGGAACCACCAGGACCGGACCCCGCCCACGAAGGCCACCACCAGGAAGATGAAGAGGAAGACCAGGGCGGAGCCCACATCCCGGGAGATCACCACGATGAGGCCGATCATCATGACCGCCTGGATGGCGATGGAGGCCACGGATCTGACGGAGGAAATTTTGCTGCGGTTATTGCTCATGGTCTTCGCCATGGCAATGACAAAGGTGATTTTGCAGATTTCCGCGGGCTGGATGTACACCGGCATCAGGGGCAGGTCCAGCCAGGCCCGGTTGCCCACGGAATCGCCTACGCCCCAGATCAAGAGCATGGAGATCAGCAGGACGTTGAAGGCCAGCAGCAGCTCCCGGTGCTCCGCCAGGATCTCGATATCCAACAGAGACATGGCAATGTAGATCAGGATCCCCAGCAGCAGAGAAGCGCTCTGGACCACGAGATACCGGGAGGAGCCGCTGTAGCGGGTTGCGCTGGCGATCATGACGATGCCAAAGACCGTGGCGACCACGCACAAAAACAGCAGCAGCAGATCGCCCCGCTTAAAGAACTCCGTCAGCCCGTTCCAGATCCTGCGCAAAGCCACCCCTCCCTTCGGAATGCAAAATGCGAAATGAAAATGATCGGTTCTTTATATTATATCAAAAATTTTCCCTTGTGTAAAGCAAAAAAACAGCCGACGCCCGCAGAGTTCTCCGTGCGGGCAGTCTGGCAGATTCGGATCTGGCGAACGAAAAGGTACAAGCTTCCAGGGATCTGCGGAAACGGGGCCCTCTTGCGAGGGCCCCGTCCGGGGACTTGGCTTATTCGGCGGGCTGGACGTAGAGCTGGAAAACGTAGTTGACGTTGTCCTTCCAACCGTAGGTGGTAAAGCCGTTGTAGTATTCCAATGCTTGGTTCTTGTTGCCTTCCTGATAGGCGGCGTTGGTGCTGCGGACGAAGACGGTCTTGGCGTCGGCGTCCTTGACCTGGAGGTACCAGAGGCTGTACTCGTTGGGGCTGTCCTCAAAGCTCATGCTGTTGCCGGTGGCCCCGGTGGTGAGATACTTGCCGTTGGCCATCTTCAGATAGAAGTTGGTGCTATCGCCCTCGGGATACTCCACGGTGTAGACCGCCACGCCTGTCGCAGGCTCCAGCATGCCCTCCACGGGAGTCACGGAGACCTCGCCGACCTTATTTCCGTTCAGCGTGTCGGCCAGAGCCAGGCTCTTATCCGGGAAGTAGATGATGACCCGGTCGTTGGCAGCCAGCGCGGTGGCGGCGGCGAAGCCGTTGGTGGGGATTTCCTCCAAGCCGTCCAGGGCGGTGCGGAGGGCGTTGAGGGCTTCGGTGACCATACGCTGATCCTTGTTGGGATCGGCCATGACGGCCTGGGCGGCGGCCAGGGCCTCGTCCAGCGCAGCCAGGGAGCTCTCCGTGTAGAGGCTGCGGTCAATGGCCTCGGCCTCGGCGACGGCGGCCTCCAGCTCGGTGGTGTCCAGCTCGTCGGCCCAGATCTCGATCTCGTCTCTGGAGCGGACGCGCAGACGCTTGATGAAGAGGCTGGGATCGATGTCGTCGCCGATCTGGCCGTCGGCGCCGCCGCTGGCCTCGTCCACGTCACGGGAGCCGATGCCCACGCCCTCGATGTTCATGCCCACGGCAATGCCGTCCAGGGCATGGGATTCCTTCTGGATATAGCCGTTGATGAAGAGCATGGCCTCCTCGCCGGAGCCGTCGTCCACGTAGATCATATCCACCACGCCGGCGGTCTCATGGAAGTCCGTGATCTTGCCGGTGATCTTCATCAGAATGCCGATGTTGTCGTCGCTCATGGCCTCGGCGCAGGTTACGGCCTTGGGTTCGATGACGGTCAGGTCGTTGGAGATGACCTTGATGGAGCCGTTGTAGTCGGTGGACAGGTTCAGCTCGATCTCGCCGCAGTAGTAGGTCACGCCGCCGTGGGCGCGGACCTTCATGCCGATGCTGTAGTATCCGGAGACGGGGAAGGCGTTGATGCCCCGGGTCTCGTCCTGGATGTAGATGCAGTCGAAGAAGGCGGTGTCCTTGTCGTAGTCGGAGGCGTTGGAGGTGACCCAGCCCTCGATGGTGAACTCCTGGCCGACCTCGCCTTTGTGGACGTCAGCGATCGGGGTGATCTCACCGTCGAATTCGCCGTCCTTGATGAAGTCCAGGATGTTGCAGACCAGCAGGTAGTTCTCGTACTGCTGGTTGGCGGGATCGCCGTACTTCAGGTCGTAGTTGGAGATGAAGGTGGCGCCGGAGCAGACCAGCCAGCCGCCGCCGGAAAGCTTCTCGGCTGTGGCCAGTGCAAAGTCGCTGCCCATTTCAGCCATGACCAGGTCCTTCTCATAGTCGGGCACATAGGAGGAGCCGTCGAAGTTGGCCTTGTAGTTGGCAACCCAGGTGGTGGGATAGGGAGCGATCAGGGTGGTGACAGCGGTATCGGCCTTGGGCAGCTCGATCTCGGCGTTCTGCACGAACTTCTTCAGGATCACGGCGACCTGGCCGCGGGTGGCAGTGCCCTTGGGCTGGAGCATGGCGACGCCGTCCACCTTATTGCCGCTGATGAGGCCGTTGGCCACAGCCCAGCTCAGGGGCTTCTTCGCCCAGCCGCTGGCGGTGCCGGCGTCGGGGAAGCCGGACAGATCCGCTTGAGCACTGATATCCATGCCCTGGAGCTCAGCATACTTGTAAAGGAAGCTGGCCAGCTCCTGCCGGGTAACGTTGCCCTTGCGATCAAATTTACCCTCGGCCTTGCCGCTGGTGATGCCGTTCTCAAAGGCCCAGAGGATGGCCTTGTAGGAATAATTGCCTGGCTTCACATCGTTGAAGGGATTCTCGATGGTGGGCGCGGGCTTGCCGGCCACCTGCCAAAGGATCGTGACAAACATCTCCCGGGTCAGCTTCGCGTTGGGTCCGAACTTGTCCGCGCCGGTGCCAGACATCAGGCCGTGCTCCAGCACGAAGTCCACGGCGCTGTGATACCAGCTGGTCCGCTTGACGTCGGTGAAGCGGGCGCAGGGATCCCAGGTGATGCCGGTGCCGTTGTACCACTGGTAGCGGCCGTTGGAGGAGGGAACGATGCCCTCGGTGAAGAGGTGGTCGCCCACCAGCTCCCGGCCGTCAAAGTAGACGCGGTAGGCCTCGTTGGCCTTCTTGTCGTTGTCCACCACGATGCCGCGGACGAAGCGGGTCTGGGCGCCGATGGCCTCGTTGACCATGTTGGAGAGGTTGGCGGAGGAGTAGTAATTCTCATAGGGGGCGTCCGCGGGATCGTCCGGGTCGTAGCGGTCGGACTTGGAGAAGCTCAGGATGGTACCGCCGTTGGCCGCGTAATCGGCCAGGGCCTCCAGCTCCTCGGCGGTCCAGACGGAAGGCAGGCCGTCGCCCTTGACTCTGGGCACGGTGATCAGGACGGCCTTGAAGCGGGCCAGGTTTTCCTTGGTCATCTCGCCCTTGTCGATGTACTTGCAGAGGATGCCGCGCTGGGCGCAAATGTCGATGAAGTTGCCCTCGTTGCCGGCGTAGTCGCCGGAGACGTAGAAGTTGTCGTGGCCCTTGTCCAGGCCGATGTAGGTCATCATCTCGGGGGGGTAGGAGGTCTCGGAGATGGTCTTGACATACACCAGCTCCTTGCCCTTGAAGATCACGTTAAAGGTGACGGTGATCTCGTAGGTCTTCACGGCGGCGGGATCGGTGGCAGAGGGGGTGAAGGGGACCGCAACGGTCTTCACGGTTCCGGCCGCCACGGTCTCGGTGAGGCCGGTCCTCTCCTCCAGCACGCGGCCCTCGGCCTCGACCTTGTAGCCAGTGAGGGTCAGGGGCTCGGACTCGGAGCCGTTGGTCAGCTTGGCGGTGACGGTCTCCTCCTCGCCCTGGGCGGCCACGGCCACGGAGGTCTCCAGGTCGGCGGCCACGGGAACAGCCTCCTTGACCCAGACGGGCGCGGTGACGGCGATATCCTTGTCCGCCTCCACAACGCGGATGTAATAGAAGCCCTCGGTATTGGGGATCTCGATCTCCTGCTCAAAGTCGTTGGCGTCGACTTCGATCTTCTTTACGGACTTGCCGCCCTCGCCGATGATCTCCACGGTGGCGATCTTGTCTGCGCGGTCAGGATCGGAGACATTGACCTTCACGGTAACCGTCTCGGGCTGATCTTCCTCCTCAATGGGAGCAATGTCGCCCAGCTTGTAGGTCTCGCCGTTGGCCGTCAGCTCATAATGGATCTGGAGGTTCTGATCCTCGGTGGAGTAGACGCGGCGGGCATCCAGGGCCCGGTAGAGGCCGATCTCGGAGAAGTCGTCGGTCAGGATGACGTCACGGCAGGTGTTGGAGTCGCCCCAGTTGCCCTTGTGGTTGTCCTGGTTGTTGGTGGGGGCCACGTGCCAGCCCATGGACAGGCAGAGATCGTACTCCTCGTAGGAGGGGAAGTAGGCGGAGCCGCCCACCTTGCCCTCGCCGTTGCCGACCTCGATCAGGTTCAGCACGTCGTCGCGCTGGGCGGTATAGCCGGCGTAGTTGTCGAAGTTGCCGAAGGTCTTGCCGGGGTGGTTGAACTGGGAGACCACGGGAACGGAATTGCCGGCCTCGTCGAAGGGGATATACTTGGTGGCGTTGACGCCGGTGACCTCCGCGCCGCCGCGGGTGGTCTTGGCCTCCTCGCCCTTGTTGTCCAGACCGTGCTCGGCGTTGACCATCAGGTCGTTGTAGCGATGCATGCCCGCGTAGCCGGTCTTGTTGTTGAGCTCGGCGTTGTTTCTGGAGACCACGCCGTAGGTGTTGAAGGAGTTGGTGTGGCCGGGACCGCCGGACCAGGTCATCTCGTAGCCGTAGACGCAGAGGAAGTCGTCATAGAGCTCGTTGTATTCCTTGGCGGTGGCCCGGGCCTCCTCCCACTTGGTGGTGGAGCCGGCGGAGTTCTTCAGCAGGGAGCTCAGATCGTAGTAGCTGGAGGTGGTGGCGGTGGAGGTGGTATCGAAGTAGTTGGAGTGGTCGGTGATGATGATGAAGTCCAGATCGTCCACGCCCTGGGCGTGCTCGTAGGCGTCCTCCAGGGTGCCGACGCCGTCGGAGTACTCGGCGGTGTGGGCATGGATCTGACCGAAGTACAGGGTCTCGCCGCCCTCGCCCACAAAGAAGTTCCAGCTCTTGTTGACGGACTTGCCGTCGGCCCGGGTGATGGTGACGGAGACGGTCTGCTTTCCGTCGGCCAGGTCCGCCGTCGGGGTGTAGGAGTATTTGTCGCCCTCCACGGCGCCGGTGACCGCCTCGCCGTTCAGCAGCATCTGGAAGCTGGGGTTCTGCTTGACGTTGGCGAAGGTGACGCCGATCTCAGGCCTCTTCTCCTCGCCGGTGGCGGAGTTGGCCGCGGGGAAGGCAGTGAGGATCAGGGGCTCGTCCCGGACCGGGAAGGTCTTGATGACGTGCATGGTCTTGCCCAGGGCGTCCGTGATGCCGATCTCGATGGCAACGGCCTTGCCGTTTTCCAGGTCGGCGGCGGGGATGGTGAAGCTACCCTTGCGGCCGACAAGCTCCGGCTCGACCTGCTTCGGCGTCTGCGCCGTGTCGTTCTGGTCGGTGACCATGTACTGGGCGAAGATCTCCACGGGATCGCTGACGTCGTGGATCTCAAACTCCACCGGGCAGTCGGAGCCAATGGCGGGATCCGGGTCCTTCAGCTCAAGCGTGGGATTCACCACGTAGCCGACGCCGTCCTTGTCCTCCATGGGGATGAAGTTCATGGCGAAGAGCTCAACGCTGTCCGCCTTGAAGGTCCAGCCGCTGAACACGTCGTTGAAGAACTCAATGCTGCAGTAATAGTTTCCGTATTTGGCGGCCTTGTTCTTGATCTCATAGCCGCCCGCACGCTCGACCAGCGTCCAGCAGGCGTAGCCCTGCTTTTCCTCGTCCTCGGGCCAGTCGATCATGAGCAGGGTCTCGTCGTTGTTGACCTTGCCGTTCTCGTCCACGGTGTTCTCCGGCATGGCCAGATACTTGCCGTTGTTCTCAAAGTTGAAGATGGGGTTCTTTTCGGTGCCGGACTTGTGGACCGTGAAGATCATGCCGCCGTCGGCAACGTCGTAATAGTTGAGGCCGCCGTCGGAATTGAGGGTCGCAGGAGCCGCCAGCAGGGCGGGCGCCGCCACATCCTCGCCGGTGGGCTGGCCGAAGACCGCCCGGGCGTTGTGATTGTAGATCACATAGGTCTGGCCGTCCACAGGCAGGCTGCCGGCATCCATGATCTCGCCCACCCGGCCGTCCTCGTCGGCCGTTGTGGAGAACACCTTGAAGCGGAAGGCGCTGGCGGAGTTGGTGTTGTAGCCCCAGGGCTTGACCGCGCCGCGATAGACCTCGAGATAGACAGCCTTTCCGTTGTAGGTGTACTCGGCGTTCTTGAGGTTGTACCAGCCGGCCTCGGTTCTGTCCGCCTCAAAGGTCCACTTGGCACCGCTCTCGGCGGTGTCGGACAGAATCAGCTGCTCCATGTTCTGGTCGTCAAGATCCTTGATCGTCAGATACTTGCCGCCGAGGGTCAGATAGTAGTCGCTGTCGCTGAGCTTGAGGAACTTGAAGACAGCGGCGCCATTGGGCAAAGCGTTGATTTTGTCTCCGGACGCGTTCAGGGTCGCAGCTTTGGCAGGAGCGCTGCCGTCGCTGACATCGGCGCCGACAACGTATCCGTCGATGTTGAACAGCACGCCGTAGGACTGATCCTCCGGCAGACCGTTCACAACGTCGGCGCTCTCCCCTTCTTCCGTGGCAAAGCCCAGGACCGGGAACACGGACAGGACCATGACCAGGGCCAGGAACAGGGCAAGCGCTTTGCTGAGATGTTTCTTCATAGCGTTTCCTCCTTGTTGATGTTTTTACAGAGGGCATCCCCAAAAAGGGCATACAGCCACCTATAAGGATGATTTTATCATAGCACAGTTTTCCGTGGATTTCCATAGGAAATTGATTTTTCTTTGTGGATTTTGGCGCGGGAGCGGTGTATAATAGAGACGCAAATCGGGATTTGGCAGGATGTTGCGAAAACGCCCGTAGGGGCCGATGCCCACATCGGCCCTTTCCCGTATCGGTGTGAGGGCCGATGTGGGCATCGGCCCCTACGGTGATTGCTGCATGTTCATTGCTCGTTGATGGGAAGCACTCTGTCGTCGATACCTCCCCTCATCCGGCGCTTCGCGCCACCTTCCCCCCAAGGGGAAGGCTTTTCCACAAATCCGAATCCGTCATGCCGCGCAAACAGGAGATGACTATGAACTGCGACGTATTGATCTGTCCCGTCTGCGGCGGGGCGCTTGTGCAAACAGAGCGCTCCCTGCGCTGCGGGAAAGGGCACTGCTTCGATCTGGCGAAAGAGGGTTATGTTAATCTCTTGACCGGTTCCCGCCCCGGGGACGCCACCGGCGACAGCAAGGAGGCGGCCCGCTTCCGCCGCGACTTTCTGAACAAAGGGTATTACGCCCCCCTGCGGGACGCCCTGACCGCCCGCTTTGCCGGACGGACCGGCCGACTGCTGGATCTCTGCTGCGGCGAGGGATACTACACCGCTGCCCTGGGCGCCTTGCCGGGTCTGCGGGTCTACGGCTTCGATCTGGCCCGGGAAATGGTGCGGCTGGCGGCGAAGCGAGATCCGAATCTGACGCTTTTTGTGGCGAATCTGACCCGGATCCCGGTGCGGGACGAGGCCTTCGACTGGGCCACCCTGCTCTTTGCTCCCTTTCAGGAGAAGGAGCTGCTGCGGATCCTGAAGCCTGGCGGGAAGCTGGTGCTGACGGTCCCCGGGAGACGGCACCTCTACGGTCTCAAGCAAGCGGTCTACGACAAGCCCTATGAGAACGACGAGGCCCTGCCCCGGACCGAAGCCCTGCGGCTGCTGGGGACGAAGAAGATCCGCGCCCAAATCACCCTGAATGCCCGGGCCGACATCCAGGCCGTGTTCCGCATGACCCCCTACTACTACCGCTCCTCCCCCGCCGACCGGGCCAAGCTGGAGGATCTGGAGTCCCTGGGCACGGAGATCGAATTCGTCATCGCGGAGTATGAGAAATATTTCACAAATATTTTCTTGCATCCCGCGAAATAATATGCTATACTGAATTGTAACAAATAATAACAACAGGAGGTATCATCATGACGAAGACCATCAAGACCGTTTTGGCTGTCATTGGCGCTCTGACCGCCATCTGCGGCGTGCTGCTGCTCCTCAAGAAGCTCGGCCTCATCAAAGTCTGCTGCAAGAAGTGCGGCAAGGAAAAGTGCGAATGCGACAAGCCCGAGACTGTTGAGGACTTTGTGGAAGAGGCCGCCGAGGCCGTCGAGGACAAGGTCAAGGAAGTCAAGGAGGCCGTCGAGGAGAAGGTAGAAGAGGCCAAGGAGAAGGCAGAAGCCATCGCCGAGGAGTTCAAGGACTACGCGGACGTGGAGCTTCCCAAGGAATAAGAAAAGGATACAACGATCCCCGGACCCGTTCAGAACGGATCCGGGGATCGTTGTTGTTTGCAGTCGGACTCACACGGAACGCCCATCAAAAGACAGGACTTTACGGGAGCTCCGCATCAGTACCGAAGCTGCTCCACGGTATAGCCGGCGGCGCGGAGCAGCTCTACAAGACCGTCCTCTCCCACCAGGTGGGCGGCGCCCACGGCAAAGAACACCTTGTCGCCTGCCTCAAGCCATTCAACGGCCCTGTCCCGCATGCCCAGGTTGCGCTGGGTCAGCAGCTTGTCGTAGTAGTCCGCCATCAGAGCCCGCTCTTCCTCGGTCATATCCTCGGCCTCGGAATCCATTTCACCGGTCAGCAGGATACTCAGCTTGTCGTAGTCTCCCTCCAGCCAGCCGTTGTAGAGCTCGTCGATGCCGGCCTGGTACTCGTCCAGGTTCTCCAGAGTGCTCCGAATCATCAGCAGATTCAGCTCGTCAGAGAAGGCGGAAAGCAGCCCGTATTGGAAATTCGCGCTCTCCACGTCCCGGACCTGGATTTTCTTGTCGTTGCAGTGCCGGATCAGGGTGCGGTCCATGCCGGTCTCCACATCGTAGTCGGTGCGGGTCATCAACGCGGCCTGCTCCACCAGCTGGGACCACCAGATCAGGTTATAGTGCTCCCAAAGCTGGGGAATGAGGCCGGCTTCGCTCACCAGGGCGGAGACCTTCTCAAAGAGCTCCTTGGGCATGTGGTCGGAGGCCTTCGTGCCGTCGTTCAGCAGGAAGTACTGGATGCCCTGCATCTGGGCGGCATAGTCGCTTTCATAGGCCACCACGTCATATTCCACTGCCAGTGCGCTGCAGTCGTCCAAATAGGGCGTCAGCTTGTCCAGGACGGTGTAGATCCGCTCGTCTCCCACATGGATGGTGCCAAAGAGATACGCCTCCCGGCCATTCTCATCGCTGACGTGAAAGAGCATGGGATGGATCCCTGCCCTGTCCGTGGTATCGGCGGCGGGATCCGCGGCGGTGGTCCCCGCCGCGCTGGTGCCTGTGCCCCTGGTATCGGCGGACTCGGTCCGGGCGGCGCCGTCGGAGGCAGTCGAAGACTGCACGGGCACCGGGCTCTTCCTGCAGCCGGCAAACAGAGCCAAAAGCAGGACCAGGATCAACAGGATATATCGTTTTTTCATGGTATACTCCTCAAATCGTCGAAAATTGAAAATGGCTGCGGTTTTTCAAATCTTTTTTGAAACACTCCGCTGTTTTCCGATTCTGTATTTTCAATTTTCAATTGTTCTGGGCTGTCCGCAGCCGGCGCAGATGGAGCGGTCGGCGCGGTTCTGGGTGCCGCAGACCGGGCAGAGCCAGGAGGCGCTGGGCGCGCCCTTGGGGCGGCCGCAGCCGACGCAGACCCTGCGGCTCTCCCGATTCTCTCTGCCGCAATAGGCGCAGGTCCAGCCATCGGTGCGGCGCTTGGTGCCGCAGAGCTTGCAGGCCTCGGCGTTTTCGTCGTTGGCTATGCCGCAGACCGGGCAGCTCCAGCCCGGCGCCGAGGCGAAGCGTCTGCGCTGGCAGGCTGTGCAGCGGCTCTCTGTCTCCGGGTTCTCCGTGCCGCAGCCCTCGCAGATCCAGGTCAGCAGGGGTCGGTCCTTGGGGGCCGCACAGCCCTGGCATGCCTGGGTGCTCTCCGGGTTCTCCGTGCCGCAGAAGGGACAGCGCCAGGTGGGGACCCTGCGCTGATCCCTGGGGGCGCCGCAGACAGCGCAGCGGCGCTCGTCGGTGTTTTCGCTGCCGCAGGCCGGGCAGATCCAGCTGCGTACCAGCGGCGCGGGCGGCTCATTTTCCGGCAAAGCGTCCCGGGATCGCAGGCTCAGGAGCAGCAGGAGCAGGCCGAAGCCGGCCAGCACCAGCGCCGCCCAAAAGGCGGACTCCGCCAGCTCTGCAAAATCCGACATGCCCCGGGCCACTTCCCGGGCAAACCAGTCCGAGCGGCGGACAAAATACAGGAAGACGCCAAGCACAACGCCGGAAACCAAAGCGGATAAGCCGATCTTTTTCATGCCTTACACCTCAAAGCACCCGAATCCCCCCGGATGCACCACGAAGCCGCCGCCGTCCCGGTAGCTGTTCTGGGACAGCAGACTGTGCCGGGCCGTCAGCCGGAAGGGACCGCCCGTGCGGTTGACGCAGCAGAGGACCGTCTGGTTCCCGCTTTGCCGCAGGAAGGCGATCTTCCCCTCCCCCGCCGCGGTGACCCGGACGGAGCCGGTCCGCAGGGCCTGGGTATTGTTTTTGAGCTGACCCAGAGCCCGGTAGAACTCCACAAAGCGCCGGTCCTCGCGGCCCCAGGGATAGCAGCCCCGGTTGAAGGGATCCCGGCAGCCCTCCATGCCCGCCTCGTCGCCGTAGTAGACGCAGGGGCAGCCTGGCAGGGTGTACTGCAGGAAGGCGGCCAGCTGCAGCCGCTCAAAGGCAAACTCCCGCTGCTCCCAGCTGAGCCGGACCTGGGACTGGTATTCCCGGTCCCCATTGAAATCTCCGATCAGGGTAGTCAGGATCCGGGGCGTGTCGTGGGTGCTCAAAGGATTCATCAGGGCTTGAAGCACCTGGGGCGGGTAGTTTTCCGCGATGGTCATAATGGTCTCTCCCAGGGCCGTGCCGTCGTCCTGGCTCCGCAGGAAGGCGATGATGGCCGAGCGCCAGGGATAGTTCATGACACTGTCCAGCTCGCCGTCAATGAAGTAGCGGCGGCGGACGGAATAGGCGGACTTATTGGAGGCGTCCTCCCAGACCTCGCCCAGGAGAAGGGCGTCGGGCTTCAGCTGCCGCAGCCGGCCCTTGAAGCGGCGGATGAACTCGTCGGGGAGCTCGTCGGCCACGTCCAGCCGGAAGCCGTCGGCGCCCAGGGCCAGCCAATGGGCAATGACAGAATCCTCATCCCGGATGATATAATCCAGATAGGCTTCGTCCAGCTCGTTGACATTGGGCAGGGTCGCAAAGCCCCACCAGCTCTCGTACTTGTCCGGGAAGCGGTGGAAGGTATACCAGCTGTAGTAGGGAGAGTCCTTGCCCCGGGAGATCGCGCCGTTGCCGAAGACGCCGTTCCGGTCGAAATAAACGGAATTGGAGCCGGTGTGGGAATAGACGCCGTCCAGGATCACCTTCATGTCCAGCCGGTGCGCGGCCCGGCAGAGCGCGCTGAAATCCGCCTCAGTCCCCAGCATGGGGTCTGGGCGCTTGTAGTCCGCGGTGTCGTAGCGGTGGTTGGAAAAGGCCATAGAGATGGGGTTGAGATAGATCACGCCCACGCCCAGGCTGTGCAGATAGGGCAGCCGGGACTGGATGCCCCGGAAATTGCCCCCGAAGAAGTCGTTGCAGAGGATCTCCCCGGTGGCGGGGTCCGGCCGGAACTCCGGCAGGCCGCCCCAGTCCTCCCGCAGAATGTAGGGCTGCAGCTTGTCCCGCAGCTCCACGCTTCCCTCCCGGGCAAAGCGGTCCGGGAAGATCTGATACATGACCCGGCCCTGGAAATCCGCAGGCACGGTGAAATCCGCCGGCACTGCGCTGAGCTGCCAGCGGTCCCCTTCTTCCATGTTGGTCTCCCGCCCCTGCTTGAACAGGCGGAACACGCCATCCCTGCCGGTGATGCGGAACCAATAGAAGTACAGGCCCTTGGCGTCCAGGGAAAACTCGCACTTGAACACGTCGTAGTCTCCGTCGCCCCCGGCCCAGGTGAAGAACAGCTCCAGCGGAGGATCATCCCCCTCCCGCTCCAGCACCAGCTGCACGAAGCGGGCCTCCACGTCTCTGGGGATTTTGACCCGGATGGTGCAGGCCTGTCCCACAGTCAGAACGCCGAAGGGCTGCTTATATTCTGTGTCTCTGCTGTCGTATAAAATACGCATAAGCACTCCTTGGGAAAGCAGGGGCGAACGCGAGGTTCGCCCCTGCGGAATGAATCAAAGATTCCAGATGTTCTTGGCGTACTCAGTGACGGACCGGTCGGCGGAGAAGATGCCGGACTTGGCGATGTTCACCAGACTCATGCGGTTGAAGCCGAGCTTATCGGCATAGGCCTTGTCCGCATCCCGCTGGGCGCGGGCGTAGTCGTTGAAGTCCGCCAGGGTCATATAGGCGTCGGCCACACCGAAGCGGTTGGTGGTCAGGCTGGCCACGATGTCGTCGAAGCGCTGGCCCAGCACGCCGGAAGTGAGCATATCCAGCACGCGCCTCAGGTCCGGGGTGATATAGGACTTCGGATCATAGCCGCGGCGCCAGAGCTCCTCGACCTCAGGGGTCTTCATGCCGAAGAGGAACATATTCTCGTCGCCCACCTGCTCGTGGATCTCCACGTTGGCGCCGTCCAGGGTGCCGATGGTGACTGCGCCGTTGATCATGAACTTCATGTTGCCGGTGCCGGAGGCCTCCTTGCCCGCGATGGAAATCTGCTCGGAGAGCTCGGCGGCCGGGATGATGATCTCCGCCAGGGACACACGGTAGTCCTCGATGAAGATGACCTTCAGCTTATCCCGCACGTCGGGATCGCTGTTGACCAGGTTGGAAACCGCCACGATCAGGCTGATGATCTGCTTGGCGCGGATATAGCCGGCGCTGGCCTTGGCGCCGAAGATATAGGTCTTGGGCTGCCAGGGCGCGGTGGGGTTGTCCTTGATCTGGTTGTAGCGGTAGAGAATGTGCAGAACGTTGAGCATCTGCCGCTTGTACTCGTGCAGACGCTTGACCTGGACGTCGAACATGGAGTCCGGGTTCACGTTGACGCCGTTGGCAAAGGCGATATACTTGGCCAGGCGGACCTTGTTATCCCGCTTGATGGCGGCCAGACGCTCCATGACGGTCTTGTCGTCGGCGAAGCGCAGCAGGTCCTCCAGGGCATTGGCGTCCTTCAGGAAGCCGTCGCCGATGAGCTCCCGCAGCATCGCAGTGAGCTTGGGATTGGACTGGCAGAGCCAGCGGCGGTAGGCGATGCCGTTGGTGACGTTCAGGAAGCGCTGGGGCTCGTACTCGTAGTAGTCGTGGAAGATGGTTTCCTTGAGAATCTCGGTGTGCAGGGCGCTGACGCCGTTGATCTTGTGGCAGCAGGCCAGGCAGAGATTGTGCATCCGGACCTCGTTGTTGGCGATGACCGCCATCCAGTTCAGCTTGCCCTCGTCGTTGCCGTAGAAGGCCCGCAGCTTCTCCATCAGGCGGCGGTTGATCTCGGCGGTGATGGCGTAGATCCGGGGCAGCTGCTCCTTGTAGAGCTCCACGCTCCAGCGCTCCAGGGCCTCGCTCATAACGGTGTGGTTGGTGTAGCTGAGGGTGCGGGTGGCGATGTCCCAGGCGTCGTCCCACTCGAAGTCATACTCGTCCATCAGCAGCCGCATGAGCTCGGGGACACAGAGGGCGGGATGGGTGTCGTTGATGTGGATGGCCACCTTGTCGGGCAGGTTGCGCAGGGTGCCGTACTTCTTCTTGTGGGAACGCAGGATGGTCTGCAGGGAGGCGGAGCAGAGCAGATACTGCTGCCGCAGGCGCAGCCGCTTGCCCTGAATGTGGTCGTCGGCGGGATAGAGCACCTTGGAGATGGTCTCCGCCATGGTGTTCTGCTCCAGGGCCCGGACATAGTCGCCCCGGGAGAAGGCCGCCATGTCGAAGCTCTGGGGGAGCTTGGCGGACCAGAGCACCAGCTTATTCACCGCGTCGGTATGGTAGCCGGAGATATAGAGGTTGTAGGGCACGGCCATGACGGTGGAATACCCGTGCTGGGCCACCTTGAACTTGCCGTTGTCATACCACTCGTGGACCTCGCCGCCGAAGCGGACCTCCACGGCGTCGTCTTCCTTGGGGACCAGCCACACGTCGCCCATCTGGAGCCAGTTGTCGGGCAGCTCCATCTGCCAGCCGTCTACGATCTGCTGCTTGAAGATGCCGAACTCATACCGGATGGAATAGCCCGTAGCGGGATAGCCCAGGCCGGTGAGGGAGTCCAGATAGCAGGAGGCCAGGCGGCCCAGGCCGCCGTTGCCAAGACCCGCGTCGGGATCCAGGGCATACAGATCCTTGATATTGATGTTCAGGTCCTTGAGGGCGTCGGTGAAGACTTCCTCCATGCCCAGATTAAAAAGGTTGTTGCGCAGGCTGGTGCCTACCAGGAATTCCATGGACATATAGTAAACCTGCTTGCGCTGCTCTTCCTGATAGCCCCGCTTGAAGGCGCGGCGGCGGTCGTACATGCCGTTGCGGATCACGGTGCACAGGGCCTTATATGCCTGCTTGTCGGTGGCCTCGGCCATGTTGCAGCCGAACAGCCGCATACAGGCTTGATTCAGAAGATCAATGGCTTCTGTTTTTGTCATAAACGTTTCCTCCGTTATTGGGTTCTTATTTCTCGTAGGCGATGACCACCCGCCGGTTGGGTTCGGTGCCGGTGGAGTAGGTGGTGACGTTGGGCACATCCTGCAGCGTGGCATGGATCACATGGCGCTCGTAGGCGTTCATGGGCTCCAGCGTCATGTTCTTGCGGTACTTGACCACCTTGGCGGCCATCTTCCGGGCCAGGTGACGCAGGGACTCCTCCCGCTTGCCGCGGTAGTTCTCGGCGTCCACGGTAACACGGGTGCGCTTGGAGGAATCGTGGTTGAGCGCGTAGTTCGCCAGGTGCTGGATGGCGTCCAGGGTCTCACCCCGGCGGCCGATCAGAGCGCCCAGGTCCTCGCCCACCAGCTCCACGCCGATGGTCTCCGCGTCCTTGCGGAAGGCATGGGGCACAGCGTCGGATTCCATCCGCTCCAGCAGGCCCTTGAGGAAGCGCTCCACCCGCTCCTCCTGGGAGCCGGGCTCGGCGGGGGCATAGGTCTTCTCCGCCTTTGGCGCGGCCTTGGGCGCATCCTTGCGGGGAGCCTGTTTCCTGGGCTGCTCGGGCTTTTCGGGCTTCTCGGCTTTCTCAAGCTTTTCCAGCTTGGGGGCTTCCTTGCGGGGCTCCGCCTTGGGCGGCGCGGGCATCACGGGGGGCTTGGGCATCTCCAGGGGCTTCTCCAGCTTGGGGGCCTGCTTCTTGGGCTTGCGGGAAGCAGCGGAGAGAGCGGGGGCGGGTTCCGCGGGCTTGGGGTCCGGGACCTCATAGCTCACCTTGACCTTGGCGGGACTGGCGCCGATGCCCAAAAAACCGGACTTGGCGTTTTCCAGGACCTCCACGGAGACCGCGTCGCGGTCCAGGCTCAGCTCAGCCAAAGCGGTCTGGATGGCCAGATCGATGCTCTTGCCGGTGGTAATGATGTATTTCTCCATACTTACTCCTTGTTGTTCTTGTACCGGTTGGGATCAAAGTTTCTGCCGCGGCGGTAAGGACGCTCGCCCTCCAGCTTCGCAGCCTGGGCCTCCAACTCGGCCTCGTGCTCTTCCTGTGTGACTTGCGAGGCGAGATACGCGGCTTCCTTGGCGGCCTGCTCGTTCTTCTCGCGCTGCTGCAGCTTCTTCTTGCTGGCGCTGCCCACCATGCCGTCGGGATTCTCAGCCCGGCGCTGGGCGCGCTGACGCTCCCGTTCCGCCTCAATGGCGGCCTCTTCAGCGGCTTTCTGCTGCTTGATCGCGTCCTCGGCGTCATAGGCCTTCTTATAATGCTTGGTCAGGAAAATGTCCTGGATCGTGCTGGTGACAGCCTGGATGCCCCAGTAGAGGGACAAGCCGGCGGGGGCAATGAAGCCGATGTACACGGAGAACAACGGCATCATGAAGGTCATGGCCTTGTTGTTCATGCTGGACTTCTTGGCCATTTCGGCGTCCTGTTCGCCCTTTTCGTTGACGATGACCTTGCTGTTCATCTTCTGGCTGATCCACATGCTGAGCATGTTGACGCCGCCGGAAAGCAGGGGCAGGAGGAACTGACCGATGGAGTTCCAGACGCCGTGCATGTCGAAATACTTCCAGAACATCAGGTTGGGCACCGTGGCCAGCTCCACGCCCGCAAAACGGGTGTTCATGGCCTCGATGGCCGGGGAAATGGCGGCCAGCTCCGACTTGACCGTGTCAATGAAGGGCAAGGCCTCCATCTGCCAGTAGAAGCCGGTGGCGTTGAGATTGGCCAGAGCGGAGTTGGGATCCGTCAGGAACGCGTTGTTCCTGGCGTTGATGAACACGTTCTGGATCTCTCCCACAGTCCTGGCGTTCACGTTGCCGTGGAACATCAGCCAGGTAATGGGTTCGCGGATGATGTAGTACAGGGGGATCAGCAGGAGCATGGGCAGCAGAGACCAGAGGCAGCCGCCGCAGCCGCCGGCGCCTTCCTCTTTATAGAGCTGGCTGACGGCCTGCTGGTAGCTCTGCTTGTCGTCGCCGTATTTTTCCTCCAGGGCCTTGACTCTGGGGGTGAGGCGGGACATCTTCATCATGCTCTTCTTGCTCATGGCGGAGGTGGGGAAGAGGATGATCTTGACGATGATGGAGAAGAGGATCAGCGCCCAGCCGTAGCTGTGGGTCAGATCGTAGAGAAAGCGCAGCAGATAGGAGAAGGGCAGCTTGATGTAGTCGAATACGCCCAGCTTGACCTCCTCGGAAAGGGCAGCGGTCTCCACCAGCTTCAGGGTTCCATCCTCGTTGGCGGCCTGGGTCGTGTTGCCCATGCAGCCGGTAAAGACCAGCAGGAACATCACCAGGACCAATCCCAGGCAGAGATAGCGGGAAATGTGTTGTTTTTTCATTGTGTGTTCTCCAATACACAAGTGGATTTTGACCGATTTGCTCGGCCGCGATGGGTTGTCTCGCTTGTTGGAGCGCTTGCGTGCCGGATCACGGCACAGGATCGTAGTAGTCCCTTTTGGAAAACGGTTGGCAGCGGCAGATCCGTCTGGCAGCCAGGGCGCCGCCCTTGAGGGCGCCGTACTTGCCGATGGCCTGGACCGCGTATTCGCTGCAGGTGGGCTCAAAACGGCAGCGGCGGGGAAAGGCGGGGGAGATATGGCGCTGATAGAAGCGGATCAAAGCCAAAAACAGCTTTTTCATGCCCGATCCTCCTCCTTTAACAAATGGAGTTTCCTGCATTGCCGCAAAAAGCTCCTGCCCATTTCGTTGAAATCCCCGTCGATGGCGGCGGTCCGGGCCACGATCACGATGTCGCATCCGGGCTTCAGAGCGCTCTCGTGCAGGCGGTAGCTCTCCCGGATGCGGCGGCGGGCCCGGTTGCGGTCCACCGCGCGGCCCAGCTTGACCCCGGTGGTAATGCCCAAGCGGTTGACGCTCAGGCCATTGCGTCTGGCATAGACAACGACAAAACGGCCAACGGCGCTTTCGCCCTTGGCGTAGAGCCTGCGGAATATGTGGTTTTGCTTCAGCGGAACGGTAAATTCCACGGAAAACATCTCCTGTTGCAGCACGTGGCGCACCCTGTGCGCCGCTACAGTTGCCTGAACGCAAAGAGTCGCGGGCTATGCCTGTTTTCGGCCGCCTGATGATAAAGTTTCGGGGCGAACAGATTGACCATCCGTTCACCCCGAATCTTTCAAAGGCAATTCAACGGACTGCCTGAACCGTTTTCCGATCTGTTTAGGCGGAAAGGACAGCTCTGCCCTTGGCGCGGCGGCGGGCCAGGACCTTCCGGCCGTTGGCGGTAGCCATTCTCTTTCTGAAGCCGTGGACTTTGGATCTGTGACGCTTTCTGGGCTGATAGGTACGCAGCATGTGGTTACACCTCCTATGGTAGAATATGCTCAACAGCTGTGAAACAGCCGCAGCGAGTGAAATCAAGAGCCTTTTTGACTCATACGGCATATATTATAGCCTGAACAGGGGGGAAATGTCAAGAATTATTTTTTCCTTCCGCCGCCCGGGGGAAAAACCGGGCGGCGGCACGCTCCCGTTCTCAAACGGAACCGGGGTCATCCTCCTCTTCCCGCAGCAGCTGCTCCAGCCGCTCCAGATGCTTGAGGGCGTCGAAGCTGGAGCCGCGGCCTTCCTCGCCGGCGCGGGAGAGGGTGGTGGGGTCGAAGACCCCCGTGGTGGTCAGCGGCTCCCGGGCGGCGGTCTCCCCGACCGGCTCCGGCCGGGGCGCGGACTCCCGGAGCGTCTGCTCCGGCGGCCGGACGGGCTCCGGGACAGGCGGCCGGTCAGGCGCCTCTCCCTGCTGGGCGGCGGACTTGCCCGTATCCCAGGATTGGGTCAGATCCATCCGGGGCATGGTGGTGAAGGCGTCCGGGGGCGGCATGGGCTCGGCGGCGGGCGGCGCATCCGGATCCGGCTCGTCGACGCCCCGGCGGGGATCCGCCAGCTTCACGGGGAGCTTGACGATGGGGGGCCGGGAGAAGCGGGTCAGCAGAGCCACGATCAGGAAGGCCAGAAAGCCCGCCAGGGAAATCACGCTGATTTTCAGCCCCAGGGCAAAGCCCGGAGCTTCATAGTCCAGGGCGATGGCGTGCAGGCCAGGCTCCAGATGGACGGCGATCATGGCGTCGCCCAGGGGGGTGATCCGGCGGGCCTCCCCGTCCACGGTGAGTCTCCAGCCCTCGTCGGCGGGAATGGAGAGGTAGAGCAGGCTTGGCTCATGGACGCGGACGGCGCCCTCCACGTGGGTGTCGGTGACCTCGGTGGGGATCATGGAGCCCTCGCTCAGCTGCCCATAGGCCTGATCGAAGAGACCGGTGCGGAAGAGGGCGGCGCCCAGGGTGACGCTGCCGGTGGTGTCGCTCTTTTTGGCGCGGTAGCGCAGGCTGATCTTGTCTCCCACGGAAAAGGCGCCCATGCAGCGGTTGTAGCCGTAGCTGTCGGACCAGGTGTACTGCCGCTCCCCGTTGAGGAAGAAGGTCACGTCGCTGGTTCCGGAGCCCTTGGAATACACGCAGAGGGTCCCGTCGGCGGGCATGACGAAGCTGGCCTCCACATAGTTGTCGTCGTTGCAGACACCCTTGACCTGGAAGCCGGTGGAGCTCTTGCCGCTGAGCTCCGCGGTGCCCACGGCCTTTACGTCGGAGATTTTTACGTTGCTGTAGAGGGGCTCTTCGATGCCGGTCATCTCCCGGAACAGGCGGTTGAGCCGGTCAAAGGGAATGCCGGAATTCTGGGACGCGTCGTATTCCAGCGCGTTGTCGTTCACCAGGAAGCCCAGGCTCAGATAGGCCTTGTTCTCCAGCAGCAGCACCTCGCCCTTCCGGGCCACCTGGCGGAAGTAGAGGGTGTCCAGATTCCGCCCGTTGCGGTCGATCAGATATTTGACGCCCAGCAGCAGATTGGTGAAGGGATCCGCCTCCTGGTAGACGTAGCGATTGCCCGCCACGGAGGCCGCCATGCCGATGCTCTGCAGGAAGGCGGAGACCCGGCTGTTGGCGGCGGAGGAGAAGACGGAAACACCGTTGTAGCCCAGCAGGGTCCCGTCGTTGAGGGTCTGCTTCATGGCCACCTCGGCCCGCCAGAGATCCACAGTCTCGCTCTCCCGCTGCTGCATGATCTCCACGATCTCCTTGCTGTTCTCCTTTTTGGTGGGATAGTAGGAGGAGTCGGTGAAGCCGATCTTATTGACGCCCAGGGCCATACAGCCCAGGGACTCGCAGAGCATGCAGAAGCAGAGGCTCAGCACCAGCAGCTCCTTACGGATGACGCGGAAGGCGTAGAGCAGCAGCACCGCCAGCGCCAGCAGCGCAACGGCGGTGGTCGTCAGAACCACCAGCTTTTCCCCGGAATGGATGACGCAGTAGAGCAGCAGCGTGACGGGAACGATCAGCGCCAAGGCCCGCCATTTGGGCAGATGATCCAGCTCCGTATAGGCCCGGAATGCCATAAAGATCACCGTAAAGGACCAGAGGAAGCTGAAGCGGTAGGGCAGCATATTGGGGAAGTGCAGGCCGTGCCAGAGATAATCGAGGGTACGGAAGAGAAAGCTGTTGGCAAAGAACAGCAGCAACAGCACAGTAAAGATCCGCTCCCGCCGGGGTATGCGCTTACAGAACAGATAGCAGGTCGCCAGGATCAGGGTAAAAAAGCCGCAGAAGATGTTGGGCAGGCCCTCCATGGTGGTGGGCTTGGTCAGGGTCCCGGCGTTGGAAAGCACGTCCCGGATGCCCTGCAGCGGGACGCGGAAGGAGGAGAAGAAGGCGCCGACGTAGCCCAGACGGAGGCTCAGCAGGGCCTCATGGGCGCCGATCCAGCTGGGATAGGTCACAGACTCTCCGGTGAATTCCGGCACCTGCTTGCCGAAGAAGGCGTACAGATCCGCCACCTTGCCCTTGGCGATCAGCTCGATGCCGGCCTGGTGGGTCATCTCCGGGATTTTGACGATGTTCATCGCGTAGGCGTTGGGAAATTTGTTGACGGCGGAGGAGGTGGCCTGCAGGCCCAGATAGGCGGGAACCGTCAAAAACGCCGTCATCCCCAGCGCCACCAGCGTAAAGACGGCAATCCGCCAGAAGCGGGTCCAGAGCCCCGCCAGATCATCCCAGTTGACGACGTGCCAGCCGAGGAACAGCAGCAGCACGAAAATACAGACAAACAGGCCGATGTAATAGCTGCAGTAAACCGACATCGCCAGGCTCACCACATAGAGCACATAGCGGCGTTCCCGCATCAGCTCAAAGGTCCCCAGCGTCACCAGGGGCAGCAGAGCCACGGTGTCCAGCCAGATGGCGTTCCAGTAGTAGCCCATCAAAAAGGCGCAGAAGGCGTAGGCCGTGGAAAACACCGCCACAGCAAGCTCCTCCCGCCCGAAGGTCTTCCGCAGGAAGTGGGCGCAAAACAGCCCCGCCAGGCCCAGTCGAACCAAAACCATCAGATTGTACCAGGGCATCACAAGGCCCTCCGGCAGCAGGACCGCCGGGAGGTTCAGCGGGCTCGCCAGATAGTATGCAAAGAGGGAAAGGTAATTGGTCCCCATGCCCGTGGTCCAGGAGTGGAGCAGGGAGTTTCCGTTCTGCAGCCTGGTCCGCAGATCCAGATAAAAGGGATAATACTGGTGCCACTGGTCGTGGGCCAGGATCATCCTGCTGCCGAAGGGGATGACGCCGCAGCAGGCCCAGACCACGCCCATGATCAGCAGCGGCAGGAAAAAGGCGGTCAAATACAAATAGCGGGCCTTCCGCGGGCGGGAGAGAAAACCGCCCGCGGCATAGAATCCCCTCAGGGATTTCCGGGCCGCAGATTGGATCGTCATATCGGTCACCTCATTCAGGGATAGGGATCAAGGATCGGAAAAAAGCTTTCTATGTATTATACCACAATCGTTCTGAAGTTTCAACTGTTTCCTATCGTATGTGGTCAGGCCGTTGGTCTCGTCCTCCACGTCGGAGAGCTGGGTGTAGACGGCGGCGCAGAGTCCCCGGGGCACGGCGGGCGTGATCTGCTCGTCAAAGAGGGCCTTCACCGCGGCCTGCCAGGCCTCCCGGGTCTCAAGCGTCTTATACCCGTAGGTCTGCGCCTGATTGAAGCTGTGGGCCGGGTCCTTCCAGACATAACCGCCAAACTCCGAGAGCACCACGGGCTTCCCCGTAGCCGCCGCGTTCCGGAAGCGCGGCAGGCGTCCGGGCATCCGGAAGCGGCCGAAATATACGTGTCGGCTGTCCACATCCGTTTTCCCGACCCGGAACCAGCCGGAGGCCGTGTCGATCACCCGGGTGGGATCCAGGGTCTTCAGGGTCTCGTAGGCCCGGGTGCTGTACTGCTGCCCCCAGCCCTCGTTGTAGATGGTCCAATAGACCACGGAAGGGTGGCTGTAAAGGCGGCGGACCGTCGCCTCCATGTGAAGACGGAACCAGTTCCAGCGGCTGCGGCTCCGGGTCCGGAACAGATGGGGGAAGCGCTGGAAGCCCACGGTGGGCAGCACCGTGTCCCGCAGATAGCCGTAGGGGCCGCAGTTGATCATGTCCTGGAAAACGGCCACGCCCAGCCGGTCGCATTCGTAATAGAACAGCTCCGGCTCGATTTTGATGTGCTTGCGGACCATGTTGAAGCCCGCCCGCTTCGCCAGAAGCAGATCGTCGGCAAAGCAGGCCGGGTCCGCGGGGGTCCAGAGCCCGTCGGGCCAGTAGCCCTGGTCCAGCAGGCCGTTGAAAAAGTACGGCTTCCCGTTCAGCAGCAGCCGGGGGATCCCGTCCGCGAGGCCGGTCCCGATGGTCCGCAGGGCGAAATAAGACCGGACCCGGTCCTCCCCGCAGACCACGGTGAATTCATACAAATACGGGTCCTCCGGGGTCCAGAGCCGGGGGCTTTCGGGCCTCAGCACGGCCTTCCCGTCCTCGACGGGCCATTCCTTCCCCTCGAAGAGAATGCTTCCCTTCCGGACGGCCATACCCTCCGGGTGATTGTCCATATATTCCCAGGGGTCAAGCTCCGTCTCCTCCCGGCCGGGGAAGGCGAAGAGCTCTACCGTCACGTCTTCCAGAGACGGAGTGCAGCGGAGCTCCGTGATAAAGGTCTCGGGGACCCATTCCAGCCAGACCGTCTGCCAGATGCCGGAGACCGGGGTGTACCACATACCGCCCCGTTTGTCCCGCTGCTTGCCCCAGGGGTACTCCGTACCGCCTTCATCCGCGACGCACAGCACCAGCAGGTTCTCCCCGGAGCAGGGACTTTTCAGCTCCACGGTCAGCGGTCCCCAGAGCAGGGTCTCGGCGTTCCCGAGAGGCGTCCCGTTGAAGAGGATATGCGTGATGCGCTGGTCCGCCCCGCCGCAGTGGAGCAGCAGCCGCTTCCCCGCGGGGATCTCCTCCAGGAAGAAACGCTTTTGGTAGCAGAGAAAGGGCGTTTGTTTCCCATCGAAATCCCCGACGCCGGACAAAGCGCTCTCCGGCGGGAAGGGCACCAGGATCCGGCGGTCACAGGCCAGTTCCCAGCTGTCGTTGGCGCCAAAATCCCAATAACCGTTCAGATTGATCCAGCCCTCCCGGACCAGCCGGGGCCGGGGATAGACGTCCCAGGGCTTGAACGCCGGATTGGCGTTCAGCCGCTCCCGCAGCGCCTCGCCGCGCTCCGTCCAGAGCTGTACGGTGTTTGCTTCCTTCACTGTGCCCAACCTCCAGATTCGGATTTGTCGGGATGCCTTCCCCTTGGGGGGGAAGGTGGCGCGAAGCGCCGGATGAGGGGAGGTATCGACGACAGAGCGCCCCCCATCAACGAGCATTGAACATGCAGCGCCCCTCATCCGTCATCCGGCTTCCGTGAGACGCCGGATGCCACCTTCCCCCGAGGGGGAAGGCTTTGCGGAGAGCAATCACCGTAGGGGCCGAACTCGAAGAGTCACGAATGTATGCCTACATCGGCCCTATCCCGTATCGGTGTGGGGGCCGATGTGGGCATCGGCCCCTACGGGCGTTTTCGCAACATCCCTACAAATCCCGATTTCTGCAGTTATCATACACCTTAGACGTCGAAAAAACAAGCTCGTTCAAAAAAACACGCGCCGTTTTGCGGCGCGTGAGGAAATCGCATCCCGTTCCCGGGTCTCTATCTCTGGCTTATAGGATGTGGAGAAAAGAACAAATTATTCTGTTTTCAAGTCGCGCCGCGAAAAACCATGCGCTTTTTCGTTTGTCATTCTGCGTTCTGTGTTTCAGCTTCCGCTTCCTGCTCCGGTTCGGCGGGAGCTTCTTCTGTCTGCACCCGTTCCCGCAGCAGCTCCAGGCCTGCGTCGGCGCACCAAAGGGCGACGCCCAGCAGCAGCACCAGATCCGCCAGACTGTCCTGCAGGCGCAGGAAGTAATCCGGCACGGACATGCAGGCAAAAACGCCGGTGCTCAGCCCAAAGAGTACGGCGCTGCGGCGGTGTCCGGCCTCCAGAGGGAAGCCGCAGAGCAGCATCATCTCCACCATGGCGCAGGTCCAGGCCAGCAGCAGGGGTGTGATGTGGATCACCAGGGGATCGTGGCTCCAGACCCGGAAATAGAGGATCAGCAGAGCCCCGGTACAGAGGGCCGGCAGCAGCCGCAGCCAGAAGAAATGGGGGCCCCGCTCCGCCGTGACGGCGGTGAACAGCATACAGAAGCCCGCGCCGATCCCGGCGAAGGCCGTCAGGCGCTGCGCCAGATCCGGGACCTTCTGCCCGTTCACAAGGGTCAGCGCGGCGCCCAGGATCACCAGGATCGCCGCGGCCATCTTGCAGCCTGTGCTGACCGGATGCTGGGTGAAGCAGCGTTCCGTCCCCGGCAGGCGGTTAAGCCGCAGCGAAAGCAGGCAAAGGACCGCGAAGACGCAGACGCAGAAAAAGACCGTCAAGGGCAGCACAGGGCTCCCCTGCGGAAGCAGGCCGTTCTCCTGAAAGGCGGTCTTCAATGTAACGATTCGCAGCGCGGTCAAGGCCGCCGCGCAAATCGGCGCCGCCCATCGCAGCGCACCGGCAGCTCGCGTATGCTTCATGTTCGATCCCTCTTTTGTTTTTTCTGTATTATAGCACCGACCCAAAGGGCTTGTCAATTCTCATTTCTCAGGGATCGTCCTCCGCCAGGACCAGGCTCAGGCCGTCGGTCCGCAGCAGTCCCTCCGCCCTGGCCAGGGCGGCGTTTTCCAGCAGACGAAAGCGGCCCAGCTCGGTTTCCCCCCGGTACAGGCTGTATTGCCCCGGGACCAGGGGCCCCAGCGCCGCGGCGCCTCCGGCGTCGGTTGAGATCTCCTCCAGGGGACAGCCCTCGGCGTCGCAGAGGAACAGTCGGCCCTTCACCGGCGCCTCCAGCCGCAGGGCCACGGAAAAGCGTCGGGGCGCCTCCTCCGCCATCACGGGGACTGCCGCCTCGTCCTCGCTGAAAAAGACCTCCTTTTCCGCCGCCCCCGTCCCCTCGGCGCGGGCCTCGGAGGCAAACGCGGCCCTGGCCTCAGGCGCTCCGCTCCCGCTCCCAGCGTCCCGACGGACCGGCGGTCGGGTCTTTGCAAATACGGTGGCGCTCAGCACCAAGACGCCGAGCACCGCCCCGATCCAAGCCAGCCGTATGGATTCGTTTTTCATATTCTGTCTCCTTTCCGTTGTTGGCTCCAGTATAGCGCAGACAGGAGACGGATGCTGTCGATGCGTGGATACGCCCGGAAAAATTCGGATTTATCAAGTGAAAAGGCGCAAGGTTCCGGGGATCTGCTGTCTTCCGCCTTGAGCCTTGCACCTTGGCGCTGCAAATCCCGAATTGCGTTGACTTTTTTGCAATTATTCTGTATGATTAAGAAAAAAGCAAGCGGAGGTGGCCCTATGAAAAAAAGCACGACCGAAGCGTCAGCCCCGGAACGAAAAAGACGTCTGCCCGCCTGGCTGCCGCCGGCTCTGATTCTGCTGGTTTGCGGCGCGATCCTTCTGTATCTGTTCCTGAGCGCCCGGGAGGGCGAGATCTACAATCCCTCACGGCTGCAGAGCGAGTTCGTGACCGTGGAGCAGGCGGAGGTGCTCAACATCTCCTACGACAGCGTGGAGCCCGACCTCAATTCCCCCGACGGCGTGGAAAAGGGCAACCAGCGAGCCCTGGTCCGTTTGACTTCCGGCGTCTTCACGGGCACGACCCGGGAGCTCTACTACATGATCGGCTACTTCGTAGGACCGAAGCTGGCGGCGGGCGATCGGATCACGGTGCTCCAGATCCGGGACGAGGACAGCGGCGAGCTGCAGACAATCAGCTACTTCCAATATGACCGGATTCCCGCTGTGCTGTTGGTGATGGGCCTTTTTGTCCTGGCGGTGCTGCTGGTGGGCGGCAGAACGGGTCTGAAATCCCTGCTGGGTCTGGCGGTGACCGTAGTGGCCCTGATCTGGATTTTCTGCCCCCTTTGGATGAAGGGCGCGGACCCGGTGTGGCTGGCCCTGGGACTCTGCGCTCTGGTAAGCGTCATGAGCTTCGTGATCCTGAGCGGCTGCTCCAGGAAGACCCTCTGCGCCGTGCTGGCCACCCTGGCAGGCGTGGGCCTGGCGGCGCTCTTTGGCGCCCTGGCCCAGCGGATCTGCCGCGTCACCAGCTTTGGGCTCTACGACGTAAACGGGGAGATCGCGGAGCTGGTGAACCTCCAGACCCGCGGCTATCCCGTCCGGGTCCACGGCATTCTCACCGCCGGGATCCTGATCGCCTCCCTGGGCGCGGTGATGGACGTGGCCATGAGCCTGTCCTCCGCCGCGGCGGAGCTGAAGCGGGTCAATCCGGAGATGCGCCGCGGCGCCCTCTGGCGCTCGGGCATGAACATCGGCCGGGATATGGTGGGCACCATGACCAATACCCTGATTCTGGCCTTCGTGGGCACCAGCCTGGTGACGGTGATTCGTCTTTGGGCCCAGGGCCCCACCTGGCGGATGCTCCTGTGCTCCACCTATTTCTCCGTGGAGCTGATCGCCGCCGTGTCCAGCTCCATCGGTGTGATCCTGGCGGTCCCCCTGACGGCATTGATCGCCGCGGCGCTATACGGACGCGGAAAACAATAAGCGGTGTTCTTGCGCCGGTTCATGCAAAAGCAGAGCGGGAGTCCGGCTCCCGCTCTGCTTTATTGTTTGCTTGATTCCACATCGTCAGCAGGGCAAGCAGGAGGATTGGCGCAGGAAACCCTGTGCGGCAGGGATTCATCGTCGTTGTCCTCCCCGTTTTGTCTTGTTTACAGCGAAATTCCCATAAGCGGCTGGCATTTTCAAGAAAAAACGCAGTTTCTTCTTGTACTTTCTCCGCTTTTCTGTTATAATATGTGGGATATTGTGAGAAAGTGTGTCTATCAGCATGAAAAACGAAAGCTTTGATCAAAAGAGAGGCAAATTCGGCACGGAGCGGCGCCCGGAGCGGCCCGAGGAGCTGGCGGAGGGCCTGATCGAGGGCCGCAACGCCCTGACGGAGGCCCTGAAGAGCGGCCGGACCATCGACAAGCTCTACGTGGCCGAGGGCAGCACCGATCGCTCCCTGGCCCGTCTGGCGGCCCTGGCGAAGGAAGCGGGCGCCGTGGTGGTCCCCACCGACCGGCGGAAGCTGGACCAGATGAGCCCCACCGGGGCCCACCAGGGCGTCATCGCCGCCGTGGCCGCCCATGCGTACGCCTCCGTGGATGATATTCTGGCCCTGGCAGCCGAACGGGGCGAGGCCCCGCTGATCGTGATCTGCGACGAGCTCTCCGATCCCCACAACCTGGGCGCCATCCTCCGCACCGCCGAGTGCGCCGGCGCCCACGGTCTCATCATCCCCAAGCGGCGCAGCGTGGGCCTGACAGCCGTGGTGTCCAAGACCTCCGCCGGAGCGTTGGAATATCTGCCCGTAGCCCGGGTCAGCAACATCGCCAACACCATCCGCGAGCTGAAGGAAAAGGGCGTCTGGGTCTACGGCACCGCCGCCGACGCCGACAGCGGCCTCTACCGCACGGACCTCACCGGTCCCGCTGCCATCGTCATCGGCAACGAGGGCGAGGGCATGAGCCGTCTGGTGCGGGAAAGCTGCGACGTGCTGGTGAGCATTCCTATGAAGGGGAGGATTTCCTCCCTCAACGCCTCAGCCGCCGCCGCGATCCTGCTCTACGAGGCCCTGCGCCAGCGGTCCTCCGGCCGCTGAACCCGCACGGCTCCGCCCGGAGCCGCCGCCCGCTCTGTCTTTGCGGACAGGACGGGCAATGACAATCGTATGGAGTGCGTTTATCTATGAAAAAGCGCAAGGAAAAACTCAATATCACGCAGCCGGAGACGCCGCGCCCCGTGCCGCAGCCCGATCTGGAGCAGCAGTCCGCCGCGGACTTTGCGAAGCATCTGGCCGAGCTGTTCCGCACGGAGCTGGGCGAAGAGGAACTCTTCGCCCAGCCGCCCCGGACGGAGCCGGAGCCTTCCGAGCCGGAGCGCTCCCCCGCCTCCGCCGTGTCGGAGCCCGCGGAAGGGCCTGCCGCCCAGGAGCCGGAGCCTCCCGTGGAGGAACCGGAGCCTTTGACGGCGGAGCCGGAGTCTCCCCCGGAGGAACCGGAGCTGTTGATGACAGAGCCGGAATCTCCCGCTGCGGAGCCTGCGGCTCCGGCGGCCGTGGAGCCGGATCCCCGGTCGGAGACCAGGGTTTCCCGGCCGGAGCCCCTCACAAAGAGGCTCTCCGAGGAGCTGCTGCAGGAGCCGACAAAGACGGTGCTTCCGGCCTTTGATGACAAGCCCTTCATCCCGCCCCAGAAGGATCCCACCCTGGAGGAGCTCTTTGGGCCCATCGGGACGGAGGGCGCGTCGGAGGACGGCGAACCGACGGACCGGAAGCTCAGAGAATCGCCGCCCCCGGAGACGGTGCGGGAAGCCGTCGAGACAGCCCCCAGGACAGAGCTCCCGACGGAACCGGAGCCCGATCCCGAGGCCGCCGAGGCAAAGGTGCCGGAGCATCGTCCGGCCCCGCCCTCCGGCCTGGGAAAGCTCCGCGGTCGGCTGCAGGGCCTCCTGGCGACGATCCGCCAGGCGACCGCGCCCGCGGAAGACGAGTCGGAGTGGGATGCGCCCGCGCCGGAGCCCGGACTTCCGACAGAGACGACGGAAGACTCCGGGCCGGAAACAGAGCTCCCCGCAGCGGAGCCCGCGCCCTCCCCGGAAAGCACGCCCAGCGAAACGGAAGCAATCCTTCTGCAGCTCCCCCCACAGGAGACGGAAGCGGCCGCGCCTGCCGCCCCTTCCGCGCTGAAGATCAAGCTGGAGGAAAGCGGCTTCGCGGCGGAGACCTCGGAACAAGCCGCTGCCGACCGAAAGCCCTTTGCTCTGACCCTTCAATATGAAGCCCCGGAGCCAGACGCGGAGGCCCGCCCGCAAGTCCTCGACGAACTGTTCCGGGAGGCCCTCTCCGAGCCCCCCACGGACAGCCCCGTACCGGAAGAAGCCCCGGCGGCATCCTCCCTGGAGCTGCCGCCCGAGATGCGGGACGAGCTCGCCGCGGAACCCGCGGACCAGAGCTCCCACGCGCCGGAGCTCTGGGACCCTCACTCCCTGTTCAGTGCGCCGGAGGACGAGGGTCCCCCGCCGCTGACGCCCCTCTCCCGGGATACCACCGGCTCCCTGCCCTCTCTGGAGGATCTGTTCGGCGTCCTGCCGGAAGCTGAAGCGGAGCCGGAGCCGGAGCCAGAGCCCGAGCTGCGCGTCCGACCCAAGAAACAGCGCGGCTGGCTTCGGAGCCTGTGGAGCGGCGTTGCCGCCCGTCTGCGCTCCGTCCCGGAGGAGGACGGGGACGAGCCGCTCGAGGAGCCCGGCCCCGACCTCGCTGAAATCTCCGTGGAGCCCGAGGTCGCCGCCCTGCTCTCAGATTCCGAGCTTGCCGCGGCCTTCCCGGAGTCCGGGCCGATCGATTCGCATACAGAAACCGCCGCGGCAGAGGTCCCAGCGGAGCCTGCCGCCATCGAAGCACCCGCCGTGTCCGAGGCCGCGGACGCGGCCGCGGAGCCTGCCGCCATCGAAGCACCCGCCGTATCCGAGGCCGCGGACGCGACCGCGGAGCCTGCCGCCACCGAAGCACCCGACGTATCCGAGGCCGCGGACGTGACCGCGGAGCCTGCCCCACAGCCTGAGACAGCGGAGCCTGCCGCCGAAGAAACGGAAGACTGGGATCCCCTGGCCCTCTTTGGCGGGCAGGCGAAGGACGCGGAGCTTCCCACCTGGGAAGAATACGTCCGGGCCAGCAAGTCCGCCCAAGCGGGAGCGGAGCCGCCCGCGGCAGAGCCGGAAACAGACGCCCACGAGGCGCCCGCCGCAAAGCCGGATGCGGCTGTCGCCGTACCGCCCGCCCCGGCATCTGGGAAGACTCCCGACAAGCCCTCCGCAGACGCCGCGGACGCGCCGCCCCAGGCCCATCCCCCCATTCAAAGCATGCAGGAGCTGGACGCGTATCTGGCCGAGCTGGGGATCCGCGTAGAACCGGAGACGCCCGCGCCCACGGCGGAGCTCCCTGCTTCAGAGATACAGACCGCCGCTCCGACGGACACGGCGGCGCAGACCGTCCCCATGGATCTCTCCTCGCCCGCGGCACAGCCCGCCGCCCCGCGGACCCGGGCCCGAAATGCCCAGGGCAAGGGCGAGGCCCTGACTTTGGAGGACTTCCTGGCTGCCGCGGTCCCCATGGAGGATGCAAAGCCTCCCCAGCAGAAGCCTCCCGTCAAGGAACGGGAGCCGGGCCGGAAGAAGGCCCCCGCCGCGGAGACCATCTCCACCGTGCGGGAAAACCCCGACGGCCTGATCCTGGCCCGATCCGACCGCCCGGAGGCAAAGGGCGAAGCTGGACGGAACGCCAACGACGAGGCCCGCAAACGGGCCCGCGAGGCCGCCGCTCCCGTACCCTCCGCCGACGTTCGGCCCTCCCAGAGCCCCAAGCTCCGCCATCCGGCCCCGCAGCAGGAGCCGGAACCGATCCCAGAGGAGCCGGCGATCCTCCATCCGGAAGAAGCCTATCGGATCTACGCCAAGCCCCTGGACGCCGTCGGCTCTCATTTGATCCTCACAGGTCTGTTTACGCTTTTAAGCCTGTTCTTTACCCTGTATCTCTCCCAGCATTGGAGCTTCCTGCCGGAAATCTTCTCCGGCGGCACCACGGTCTATATCCTGCTGGCCCTGCTGATTGCCATGGTGCTGGTGAATCGGAAGCTCTACTTCCGCCAGTGGCGGAACGAACACGGGCTGCGGCCTGAGCTGCTGATCGGCGTCGCCACCCTCTTCACCGCCCTGGACTGCTTCCCCGCCGCCTCAGCCCTGCGGCCGCCCTTCACCGTGGTGGTGGGCGCCCTGCTGCTGATCGCCCTCTGGGGGCGCTATGACCGGGGCCTGGGCCTGATTACCACCGTCAAGGTCCTGCGGGCCGAGCAGCTCTCCGCGGGCGTCAGCGAGGTGCAGGACATCACCAAGGGCAGCCGCGGTCTGATCCGCACCGAGCCGGACGTGGATCAGTTCATGTCCAAGCTGGAGACCCGGGATCTGACCGACCGGGTGCTGCGAATCTATACCCCCATCGCCCTGGGCGTAGGCTTTGCCCTGACCCTGGCGATCAGCATCTGGCTGAAGCGCTCCTTCCTCTGGACCGGCGCCTTGGTCTTCCTGGGCAGTGTTCCGGTGACGGGTCTGCTGGCCTTCCCCCGGCTCTTCTGTCTGCTGGCCGGTCGGCTCTCCGGCGCCCAGGCCGCTCTCTGCGGCTATCACGGCGCGGAGGTATTTGGCGGGGAGCACTCGATCCTGATCGGGGACGAGGACATCTTCCCCGCGGGTTCTCTGACCCTCAACGGCTTTAAGGTCTACAACGGGAACCCCGATCGGGTGATCGCCTACGCAGCCGCGGCCTGCCGCAGCTCCGGAAGCGCCCTGGATCCGGTCTTTGAGGATCTGCTGGTGACCCACAACGGCCGCCACTACACGGTGGACAACTTCCGCTTCTACGACTCCGGCGGCATCGGCGCCAGCATCCAGCAGGACGTGGTGCTGCTGGGCTCCCTGGACTTCATGCGGCGCATGGGCGTTCATATGGACCGGGGCGCCCGGGTGAAGCAGGCGGTCTATATGTCCCTGAACGGAGAATTGGCCGCGGTCTTCGCCGTGCGCTACGCTCCCCCGGAAAACCTGCGCAAGGGTCTGGCCGCCATCGCGGGCAACCGCCACTTCAAGGGCATCCTGGTGACCCGGACCTTCCTGGGGACCCCGGGTTTCCTGAAGGCCAAATTCGGCATCCCCACCAGTGCCTTCCACTACCCCTCCACCAAGGAGCGGATCCGTCTGTCCGAGGCGGAGATGAAGCGATCCGGCGCCCAGGGCGCCATCCTGGCCCAGGACAGCTTCTCGGGCTTCGCCCAGGCAGCCGCCGGCGGTCGGATGCTCCGTTCCGCCACCCTCGGCGCGGCCATCCTCACGGTGCTGAGCGGCCTGGCGGGACTGGGATTGATGGCCATTCTGGCCGCCCTGCCGGCTACCGAGACCGCGACCGCTGTAAACCTGCTGCTCTACGCTGCGGCCTGGTTGGCCCCGACCCTGCTGCTGACCGCCTGGGGACGGCATTTTTAGCAATTGACCGTTGAGAATTGACAATTGCCAATTGACTTTTTGAGCTTCTTCCTATATAATAAGTACCAATTGTGGCTGAAATTGGAGTTTTCATCCGCGTGAAAGGAGAATTTTATAAATGTACACTGCGAAGGATATCCGCAACATCGCCCTGCTGGGTCACGGCGGCGACGGCAAGTCCGCCCTGTGCGAGTGCATGCTGTTCAATACCAAGGTGATCACCCGTCTGGGCAGGCGTGCCGACGGCACCACCGTCTCCGACTTCGACGACGAGGAGAAGAAGAGACAGTATTCCATCAAGACCTCCGTGATCCCCGTGGAATACAACAAGACCAAGCTGAACATTCTGGACAACCCCGGCTACTTTGACTTCGCCGGCGAGGTGGTCCAGTCCCTGCGTGTGGCCGACAGCGGCGTCATCGTTCTGACCGCCAAGTCCGGCATCGCCGTCGGCACCGAGAAGGGCTGGAAGGCTCTGGCCGACCGGGAGCTGCCCGCTATGTTCTATATCTCCAAGCTGGACGAGGAGCACGCCAACTTCTTCGGCACCCTGCAGAGCCTGCGGGATACCTTCGGCGCTTCTGTCGTTCCCTTCACCTTCCCCATCCTCAGCGGCGAGCAGCCCGTGGGCGTCGTCGATCTGATCGAGAAGAAGGCCTATGACGCCAGCGGCAAGGAGATCGCCCTGCCTGCCGACGCCGAAGAGAAGATCGAAGAGTATATGATGGAGCTCAACGAGCAGGTCGCCGAGACCGACGAGGAGCTCATGGAAAAGTTCTTCATGGAAGAGCCCTTCACCGACGAAGAGCTGGCCCGCGGCATCAAGGCCGGTCTTGCCACCCGCACCATCACCCCCGTGTTCTGCGGCTGCTCCACCTCCGGTCTGGGCGTCAACAGCTTCATGGCCAACCTGGTCAAGTTCGCCCCCTCCCCCCTGGAGGGCAAGCCCATGGTCACCGTGGACGAGGACGGCAACGAGGGCGAGTTCCAGCTGAACCCCGCCGGCAGCCCCATGGCCTTTGTCTTCAACACCATGTCCGACCAGTACGGCAAGAACTCCTACTTCAAGGTCATCTCCGGCGACATTGAGGACACCCTCACCGTCGTCAACGGCCGCACCGGCTCCAACGAGAAGCTGGGCAACACCTTCTTCCCCCGCGGCAAGGAAAACATGAAGACCTCCAAGGTCTGCTGCGGCGACATCGGCGTGTTCACCAAGCTGGCCTCCGTCCGCACCGGCGACACCCTGGGCCTGGCGGGCAAGGTCGTGAACCTGAAGCCCATGGAGTATGACGAGCCCTGCTACCGCATGGCCATCTACGCCAAGACCAAGGGCCAGGAAGACAAGGTCGCCGCCGGCCTCGTGAAGCTCAACGAGGAAGACGCCTCCTTCACCTACGGCAACGATCCCGAGACCAAGGAAATGATCATCGCCGGCGTCTGCGACATTCACCTGTCCGTCATCATCGCCAAGCTGGCCTCCAAGTACAAGGTCGAGGCCGAGCTCCGTCCCGCCAAGATCGCCTACCGCGAGACCATCAAGCGGAAGGTCGAGCAGCACGGCCGTCACAAGAAGCAGTCCGGCGGCCACGGCCAGTTCGGCGACGTCTATATCCGCTTCGAGCATCAGGATGAGCAGGAAGACATGATCTTCGCCGACGAGACCGTCGGCGGCTGCGTGCCCAAGAACTTCATCCCCTCCGTCGAAAAGGGCCTGCGCAACTGCGTCAACAAAGGCGTGCTGGCCGGCTACCCCGTGGTGAACCTGAAGGCCACCCTGTACTTCGGCTCCTCCCACCCCGTTGACTCCTCCGATATGGCCTTCCAGACCGCCGCGGGCATCGCCTACAAGGAGGGCCTGCCCCAGGCCGGCCCCACCATCCTGGAGCCCATCGCCGAGCTGAAGGTCTTCGTGCCCGACTCCTACACCGGCGACGTGGTCGGCGACCTGAACAAGCGCCGCGGCCGCGTGATGGGTATGGGCGGCGGCGTCATCGAGGCCGAGGTCCCCATGGGCGAGATGAGCTCCTACGCCATCGACCTGCGCTCCATGACCCAGGGCCGCGGCTCCTACAGCATGAAGTTCGTCCGCTACGAGGAGGTTCCCCAGATGAATCAGGCTAAGATCATCGAGGAAGCCAAGAAGGACGAGGAAGAATAATCCCGATCTGCGCCAAAACGCGGGAAGCCCACAGCTTCCCGCGTTTTTCTTGTCTGCGGAGGGATTTCTACGATTCATACGAATATTTGATAAAAAAGTCAGAAACTTTTTTATCCGGCATCCACTTTCTGTGGTTGCCGCCCGGCGCAAAGAGATGAAAAAGACCCAGAAGGAGCTGGCGGAACGGGCGGCGGTGGATTTCTGGCATGGGATGAAGTTTGCCGCCCTGGTCGCCGTTCTCCTTTCAGCGGCCGTGAGCGCTTCGCTCCGGGGATAGCCGCTCCGTTGTTTCCGCCTCCCGCTTCGTCTCAGAGCTTCCCCCGCTCCCGCAGGATCCGTTCCACCAGCTCCACGCACTCAAAGACCAGCGCATCGCAGTGGGGCTTCTTTTCCCGGCCCAGCTCCTTGTTGCGGCGCAGCAGATCCGCGCAGTCCAGCATGCCCTCGTGCCGTTCCCGGAGCAGCCCATAGTACTCCGCAGGATTGTCGATGCCGAACAGGCCCAACACCACCAGGCCCCCCGTAATGGCGCCGCAGGCGGAGGCCCGTTTCAGCCCGCCGCCGAAATTCGCGCAGATGCCCAGAGCCTGGGCCTCCGTAAGGCCGGCGTCCGCGGCAAAGGGCAGCACCACCGACTGCCCACAGTTGTAATGGGGCGTAACGATGGCCCGCAGTTCTTTCGCTCTGTCCAGATATTTGCTCATGGTTTCCTCCTATAACATGTCGCAGTTGTGATGCCCCCTTCGGCCCGTTTCCCTGTCTCGTCAGGAGGGCAGCCGGGGGCATCGGCCCCTGCGGATTACAATTCCAGCGTCATGCAGTCCACGTCGTAATATTTCCCGCCGATTTTGAAGTACTTGGGGAAGGTGCCGTAGCTGGTAAAGCCGAACTTTCGGTAGAGGGCCTTGGCCCGCTCGTTGTCGGCCCGGACCTCCAGGGAGACCAGCTCCGCGCCGCTCTCCTTCGCAAAGGCCAGCATTCGCTCCATGAGGCCGCTGCCGATGCCCCTGCCCCAGTAGTCCCGCAGAACGGAGATCGCCAGGTTGCGGCGGTGGGTCAGGCGGGGGTTGCCGTTGCCGTCCACACAGGCGTTGCCCACGATCTTCTCCCCGTCCAGGGCCAGAAAGAACCGGCTGTGGGGGCTCCTGGCCATCCGCTCCAGCAGGGCCGCCTCCTGCTCCACCGTGAAGGGGATGCCTTGGGCGCCGAAGGTCAGATTGTCGGTCTCCCCGCCCACCTGCTTCAAATACTCCAAAAGCCTGGCCGCATCAGCGGGTCCGGGCGTGCGATAGACGATCTCCATAGCCACCCCTCCTCCGGTCGATTTCATAGTCTTCCTTCCTCAGCTCCATCTGCACCATGCCGTTCTCCACGCCGCGCTCCTGAAAGCCCACAGCCTTGTGGATGCGGAAGGCCGCGTCCCGGCTGGTCTCAAATTCGTTGTGCAGGCGCGAAACGCCGGCCACCCGGAAGGCCCGGTCCAGCAGCAGACGAAGACCTTGCTTTCCATATCCCTTTCCCCGCTCCGGGGCGTAGATCACGATGCCCATGTCCCACCAGTCCCGCTCCGGATTGTAGTGGAAATTCACGTCTCCCACAAGGGCCCCGTCGGCTTTGCGGCGCAGAAAGGCGTAGAAGCGTCTGGGCTCGGCACCGATCCAATTTGCTTGCAGGTCCAGCCATTCCTTCTCCGGCTCCGGAATGCAGCCGTCCGGTGGGAACCAGGGTGCGTTATAGGCCATCGTCGCCGGGTCGGACAGCATCTGCACATAGAACCAGCCGTCCTCCGGCCTCGGAATATAAAGCTCCAGAGCCTCTGCCCAGTGCTCAAAGTCCTTTTGATCCGGCATCGGATCCCCCCCTTCCTTATAGGGTCAATCTCGTCTGCTCCCAGGGCTCCGGCAGCTCCGCCATCCAGCGAAAGCAGGCCTCGGGACTGTGAAGCAGCTTGTGGGTCTCGCAAAATTCGTGGAACAGGGCCATCAGTCGGTCCCGCCTGGGGCTGGAAAGCTCGTAGGCGTTCCCGTAGGTACGGATATAGCGCTCCTTGAGGCCGGGGAAATGCCGGTCCAGGGCCGCGTAATAGTATTCCCGGTCCCCCTCCCGCAGGGTCAGGCCCATGTCGAAGCAGATGATCCCCTGTACCCCCGCCTCCGCGCAGGCCTCCAGAATGGCCGAGACGTTTTCTTCCCTGTCGTTGATCCAGGGCAGAATGGGCGTCAGCCAGACCAGGGTGGGGATGCCCCGCTCCCCCAGGGCCGCCAGCACCTCCAGCCGCCGCTGGGTGTTGCAGACCCGGGGCTCCAAAATCGCGCAGAGGGCCGGATCCCAGGTGGTGAGGGTCATCTGCACCACGCACTTTGTCCGGCGGTGGATTTCCTCCAGCAGGTCCAGGTCCCGGAGGATCCGGTCGGACTTGGTCTGGATCGCGGCCCCGAAGCCGTACTGCCGGATCAGCTCCAGACAGCGCCGGGTCAAGCCCAGCTCAGTCTCACAGTGCATATAGGGGTCCGACATGGAGCCGGTGCCGATCATGCAGGGCTTCCGGCGGGCCTTCAGCACCGCCTCCAGCAGGGCCGGAGCGTTGCGCTTGACCTCGATGTCCTCAAAGGCATGGGTGAAGCCGTAGCAGCGGCTGCGGCTGTCGCAATAGATACAGCCGTGGCTGCAGCCCCGGTAGACGTTCATCCCCAGCAGCCCCCCGCTGTTGTGCAGCAGACTTTTGGCTTCAATGAAGTGCATGGACGCCACCTCCCGGGCAAATGAAATCAGAGCCCCAGTACGCCGGTATCATAGCCGTAGGCGGCGCAGAGCTCCTTCAGGCCGCTCAGAATCTCCTCCCGGGAGAAGTCTGCTCTGCCCAGGGCTTCATCGCTCATCCCGTTGAGCGCCTCGTAGAAGCCCAGACCGGCGGGCAGGGCCTCCGGGTCGCCCTCCTCCACGGCGGCGAACAGCAGATTCTCGGCCTCGCCCACTCGCCCCGCCTCCAGCAGGGCTCCCAGCCGGAAGCTCAGGGTGTTGGCGTCTCCCGGCTCGGGCTGTTTCGTTTCCAGATGATAGTCGCTGCGGAGCTCTGCCCCCTTGCCCAGGAGCAGGGAAAACACGTAGCGCGTGATGGTCTCAATCTGCCGCATCAGCCAGTCCTGCCGATACATCGCCCTCGCCTCCGCTTCGGCGGTCCGGTCCCGCCTGTTTTTTCCCATTCTACCACAAAGCGGCTCCGGATGCAAGCTCCCGCGGCCTCTTTCTGCGGCCCGGAGCTTCGGACTGTCGAAGAAGCGGCGAAGCAGGCAGGACAGTCAGGCATGAAACAGAGCGCCGGCAGCGTGGAACAAATGCAAAAAACACGGCGCAGAGTTGTTTCGCCCCGTCGAAGCGCTCGGAGCTCGACACGCTTCGACGCGGCGGAAGAAGTCTATAAACAGTTTTTTTACAAGCCCTCCCTGCAGGCGGGTTCTTCCGGGCAGCGCGGCACCGGAGGCATGCCTTGTGCAGGAATCCGCGTCCCCGCCGTTGAAAACGGGAAAGCGCAGCTTTTTTGCAGGAAGGGATAGCTTTTTTCGGAAAAGCGTGCTATAATAGCGGATACTTGAACGAGATAACGCTTTTGAAAGGAGGCGGCAATATGTATTTTGACGCCGACGCGATCTCCTTCCCCGGGTTGGGGATCCAGGAGATCAATCCGCCCCGGACCTTGCCCTTCTCCATCTTCGGCAAGGAGATCTATTTCTACGGGCTGATCATCGCCCTGGGCTTCCTGCTGGCCATCCTCTACGCAAGGAAACGGGCCAAGGAGTTCGGCACCGATTTTGACCGGGTGACGGACGCGATCCTTTTCGCGGTTCCCATGGCCATCATCTGCGCCCGGATCTACTATGTGGTCTTCCGGTGGGACAACTACAAGGACAATCCCATCTCAGCCCTCTACATCTGGGAGGGCGGCATCGCCATCTACGGCGGCGTCATCGGCGCCATCCTGGGCCTGCTGCTCTTCGCCAAGCTGAAAAAGCAGAAGCTTAGCCCCTATCTGGACATCATGGCCCTGGGCCTGCTGATCGGCCAGTGCATCGGCCGCTGGGGAAACTTCTTCAATCGGGAGGCCTACGGCGCGGAGATCTTCAACGATTTCTTTCTGCGCATGGGGCTGACGGACCGCTTCGGTGTGCTCCGCTACTGGCACCCCACCTTCCTCTATGAGTCCGTCTGGAATCTGATCGGCTTCGTGCTGCTGCATTGCCTGTCCAAGAAGCGGAGGTACGACGGCCAGACCTTCCTGCAGTACCTGGCCTGGTACGGCCTGGGCCGGTTCTGGATCGAAGGGCTGCGGACCGATTCCCTCTATCTCTTCGGCACCGGCATCCGGGTGAGTCAGCTCCTGGCGGGCCTCAGCTTCCTGTTGTCCGTGGGCGTGATGCTCTATATCCGCCTCTACAAAAACCCGGACGGCAGCGGAATGCTGGTCAATCAGGCAGCCAAAAGCGGGGAAGCGGAAACGGAGGAAGCGGATGCGCATGTGGAATCCGCCGCAGATGCCCCTGTGGAATCCGCCGCAGATGCCCCTGTGGAAGACGCTGCAGATACCCCTGTGGAAGAAGATGCTGCAGATACCCCAGTGGAAGAAGATGCTGCAGAACCTGCCGAAGACGCAGATGTCTCTGACAGCGCTGAATAACCAAAACCCATCAAAAGGGCCCGCGGATTGCTCCGCGGGCCCTTTTGATGGGCGATTATTCCTCGGGCTTGGCTTCCTCGGCGGGAGCTTCGGGGGTGATGTCGTCCACCACCTCAAAGACAGCCGCCTGGACCTCCTCGGCCTTCTCCTCCACGCCGTCCAGCTTGGACAGATCCTTTTCCAGCTCGTCAAGATCCTTGTGCAGCTGTTCCAGCTCCGCGTCCAGATCCGGCACGGGCTCCTCCTCCGGAACAGGCTTGGCAAAGGCGGCCTTGGCCTCCTCCACCTCGCCCCGCAGGGCCTCGATGTTCTTGGCGGCCTCGGTGATGGCGTCGCAGAGGGGCAGATACTCGGCGTCGTCCGGCTCCTCGCCGGTGATAAAATCGCGGTAGTAGAGCTTGCCCAGCTCCAGGTAGGCCTTCTTCTGCTTCTCCTGTTCGCTGAGAATGCTGATGTTGGACTTGGTAACGGAAGCAGCGCTCTTGGTCACACGGGTCGCTGCCTGCACTGCGTCGGCAACCAGGCCCTTCAGGGCTTCCAGACTATCGTTCCATGCCATGATGCTATCTCCTTTCAGTCGGTGGGTGTTTGAGTGTCCGTCTGTCTGCATTATACCAGAGCTTTCGGAAATTGGAAGACATTGGGAAGAAATTTTACAAAAAATTCGCAGGCCGTTCATTTTGCTCCGGTCCCTGGACAGGAGCGGGGTCCCTGGGCTTCAGGGCCAGTACGACGCCCAGCGCGGCCAGAAGAACAACGGTGGCGCAGATGCTGGCCTGGGGGCCGTAGATCCCGCCGGTCAGCAGCGGCCGATAGGGATCCGCGTCCAGGTCCGCCAGACGAATGCCGGTGTGGGCTCCCGCCTCCGCCGCGTCAAACAGGAAGCTCGAAGCGAAGAACCAGGCGCCGCGGAAGGCACAGGCACCCCAGAGATTCCCACGCTTGAGCACCCAGATCCCCAGAAGCAGAGCCAGCAGGAAGCTGTTGAGGCCGCTGATGGAGAACAGGGTACTGTCCGCCTGAAAAACCGCGGGGAGCAGCGCGGACATCACCAGGGCAAAGATTACCGGATAGCGGGCGCCCACGGAAGGAGCAAAATAGCCGTGGAGCAGCAGCTCAACGGAGCTCCCCTTCACGGCGCAGCCCAGCAGGGCCAGCAGCACCAGCAGCAGCATCCGTCCCGAAGGATCGACAGGCACCAGGCGGAAGCCCTTCACCCCCACCCCCAGGGCAAGGACCGTCAGAAAGCAGAGCAGTCCCGCCGCCAGGCCCAGCAGGGATTCTCTCAGGACTCCCGCTTTGCCCAGGCCCATGGAGGCCAGATCCCGCTTTTGGAAGCGCTTGCAGTAGATGACGGCGGCAAGGCCCATGGTGAAGGTGGCGAACAGGGACACCAGAGCCATCCAGTCGGGCATCCGCTCCATCATGGCGATTACCATACTCTGGGGGGAGGCGCCGGAGAAAAAGCTTGTCATCAGATCCTGCCCCTGCTCCCCCAGCATCCAGGCGGACAGGGGAACGGCCAGGATCAGGGATTGCGCGATGGTGGAGATCAGATAGAGCAGCAATAGGATCAGCATTTCCCCGAACAATGAAAATCGGGTCTTGCACTGGGCCGCAGCATCCGCCCAAAACCGGGGCTTCGGCAGCATTTGATTCATGGATCAATTCTCCTGTATCATTTTTTCATCTATTATGCCACAAGCCCGGCCCTCTGTCAATCTTTTTGCGGTCCGTGTTCTGTTTTTGCTTTTCTGATCACGCGGCGAGCCTGGAAGCCGCCTCCCTACGAGCAGTGACTTTTCCGGTCCCCGTCCCCTACGGCCTGGTGATAGAGCCCTGCCAGAAGCTGCCAGAGGCCCTTGTCGAGGATACCTGAGGGCTCCGCGCCGCAGCAGCGCTGGAGGCTGCGAAGGGCTTCGGCGGTGGTCTCGTCGCAGACCCCGGAGAGGGGGCAGTCCGCCACGTTGGGGTAGACCTGGTGGAGGATGTGGAGCATGGCCTGGATCAGCAGCACGTGGAGGTTGTCGCTGCCCTCCAGGATGGCCTGGTTGGGGTTCATCACGATGTCCAGGGGCGCGGCGGGCTCCACCTCCACGGCGGCGGTCCGGTAGGCGGCGCAGATCGCCTGCCAGGTGGCGAAGTCGGTGATCCCCGTCTGGGGCAGGCCGGCCCGCTTCTGCTGGAGCGAGACGGCCTTGGCGGTCTGGGGCCCGTAGATTCCGTCCGGAATCACCCGGGGGCAGTTCTTGTCATGCAGGGCGATCACCCGCAGCATGGTCTGCAGACTGGTAACGGATCGGCCTGAGAAGCGCGCATCGTTGTTGGGGTCCGTAGGTACTCCTCCTTTCAAAATCGGGGTTTGCCGGGCTCATTCGTAGGGGCCGATGCCCACATCGGCCCTCCCGATTGACCGGGGCAAGGGCCGATGTGGGCATCGGCCCCTACGGGTTGGAGCGCCCGACAAATCCGAATTGTCCTCCCTACCTTGCGTCCCGGCTGCCCAGGGCCAGGGGCGTGCCGGGGTATTGCGTCATACGTGTGGCTGCGCTGTACTGCAGCGCGCGGTATTGCAGGGTGATCGCACGGGCGGTTTCGTCGCTCAGACGGCCTGTGACAGAAAGGCTGTTGGCCTGCTGGAAGCGCCGGATCGCCTGCTGGAGCGTGCTCCCGGCGTAGCCCAGAGCCTCCAGCCTGGACTTCGCGTTGGCCGAGGTGGTGGCGGAAGCGTCGACAGCCGGGAAGAGGCTCCGGTTTTGCAGGACCCGGTCCTCAATGCCGGAATAGAGATCGTAGAGGGCGTCCCAGCTCCGATCATCCGCCTCCCCGGTAACAGCAAAGCCTTCGTAGCCCTGAAAGGCCGCTACCGCGTCCCGGGTCAGGGGACCAAAGATCCCGTCTACTGAAACCGACGGCACCTCCTGCACAAACTGGGCCACGACAGCCAGCATGTACTGGAGCTGGCGAACCCGGTCGCCCCGGTCCCCCACCCGCAGGGGCTCCGGGAATTCCCACCCCAGGTCCTCATAGCGCAGGCCCTGGGAGCGGAGCTCCGACAGCGCCGTGACCCCGGTGAAGACCCGCTCCGTCTCGTACCAAGTCTGGCGGCCCACGATGCCGTCCTCCGTCAGGCCAAAGACCCGCTGGAAGACCCGGACCGCCGCTTCGGTGCCGGGACCGAAGATCCCGTCCACCCGCAGCTTGGGGATGGCGGGAAAGCTCTGGGAGATCCGGTTCAGGGCCGTCTGGAGCTGCGCCACGCTGCGGCCCCGGCTGCCCACCCGCAGGGCGGCGCCGGGGTAGGACTCCCGGTAATCGGCCTTTGGGGCGTCGGAAACAATCTCGATGTTCCGGCCGTAGTAATTCCGGAGAATATTCAACCAGCCCCAGCCCTGGGCTGCCAGATTTTGGGAGCCCCACTGGGACAGGCCCTCGCAGGTAACAGTGGTGCCGCTGCAGAACTTGGCCGCCAGGGGCTCAATGTAGCCCACCCGGCGGATGTAGTCGTCAAAGAGGCCGTCCACCAGCCGGGAGATATTGGCAAAAAAGCTGCGGCCCTTGTAGAACTGCTGGTCGTAAGCCGTGGAGGAGGTGATGTCGAAGGGATAGCCCCGGACCCGATAGAACTCGGTGTAGACCCGGTTCAGGGCGAAGGAGGTAATGGCCAGGATGTTGGCCCGCAGGGCGTCCTCATCCCAGGTGGGATAGACCTCGCTGGAGGCCACATTCTTCACATAGTCCGGGAAGGATACCGTGACATTCTCCGCCGGGACCGCGGGCGGTCCCAGGTGGACCGTGATGTAAGACGGGATGTAGGGTAAGCTCACCGCCATGGGCCGCCCTCCCTACAGGTCCTGGGGCGGGGTGGTATAGTCCTCCGTCTCCCCAAGATCCGTGGGCATCCCGCCCCGGGGCACCAGTCGCAGGGTCTGGATCGTAGTGACGCCGGGGAAGATCTGCACATCCCGGCTCACCACCCCGTCGAAATCCGGGTGGCTGGCGGCAATCTGAACGTCGGTCCAGCCCCGAGGCAGCTCCGGGGACAGGGAGTTGGACAGCTCCGGCGTGGGCACGGAAATCAGCTCCGTCATGCCGCTCTCGTCCGTCCGCTGGACGTTCAGGAGCTCCCGTCCGCCCCCAGCCCGGGCTGCGGACACCGAAACCACAGCCCCCGCCACGGGCAGCTCCGCCCGGGAGGTCAGCGTCTGTACCTTGAGAAAGCCTGTTGATGGCATAGAAAATCCCTCCTGTTCGCACCATCCTATGCGAACGGGAGGGATGTGTGAATGCAGCATGCATAGTGCAAAGTGCAAAATGGTTCAGGGTTTGAGGTTTTCTGATACAGCTAACCCGATCTCGCGCACGGCAGAAAAGCTCGTAAGGGCGCTTCTCGCGTTGGCAGAAACGCGGATGCGGGCATTGTATGAATAAAAAAGCGCCCGCGCTGCGGACGGACGGGGATTTCCAAAAGGGGGATGACCCCTTTTGGCCGTTTGAATGAGGGGCGAGGTCCGGGGAGGGGGGAGAGATTCGGAATCTTCCCCCTCCCCGGCCGGTTCTTTTCCCCCTTTCTTGCCGGAACAAGAAAGGGGGCCGCCGGAGGCATGCCTGCCTTTGATGGAGGCAGCTGCCTATCCGCCCCCTCATCTGTCATCCGCCTTGCGGGGGACGGCGGATGCCACCTTCCCCCCAGGGGGAAGGCTTTTGGGTGGCCTACAGGGTGAACTGGACAGCGCAGAAGGCGGCGTAGATCAGCAGCAGCAGGATGCCCTGGGCCCGGGAGAGCTTGCCCTTGAGCAGGGCGGGCAGGGTGAGGATCAGCATGACGGTGATCATCAGGGGGATTTCCAGCACCAGGCTGGCGTTGTGGCCGAAGAGCATGGCGCTCTGAGGCACCTTGAAGGGGGCCAGGGTCACGGAGACGCCGCTGACCAGCACCAGGTTGAACACGTTGGCGCCGATGACGTTGCCCAGAGACAGATCGCTGTGGCCCTTCACCAGGGAGGTGATGGCGGTGACCAGCTCCGGCAGGCTGGTGCCCAGGGCCACGAAGGTCAGGGCAATGACGGACTCGGGCACGCCCAGGGCCTGGGCAATCTTGGTGCCGTTGTCCACCAGCAGCTTCGCGCCCACGGCGATCAGGGCCGCGCCCACCACCAGGAAAAGGATCATCTTCCAGGTGGGCATCTCCTCGGCTTCCTCGGTCTCCGCCTCCACGGGCTGGGGATTCTTCTTCATCTGCCGCACGGTGACGATCATATAGGCCACGAACATGGTCAGCATCACCAGGCCCAAAATCCGGGTGAATTCTCCCAGCAGATAGGCCGCCACGCAGTAGATGGCCGCCGCCAGGAAGAAGAAGAGCACGGGCATTTTCAGGGTCTTGGGGTCCGCCTTGCCGGGCCGCACCGCCAGGGTGACAGCGGCGATCAGGGCCGTGTTGCAGATGACGGAGCCGATGGCGTTGCCGTAGGCGATTTCGCCGTGACCTTCCACGGCAGAGATCGTGGAGACCATGACCTCCGGCAGGGTGGTGCCGATGGACACCACGGTGGCGCCGATCAGCAGCTCGGGCAGATGGAATTTGCGGGCCAAGGCGCTGGCGCCGTCCACGAACCAGTCTCCGCCCTTGATGAGGCAGACCAGACCGACGATAAACAGTAATATCGGGACAAGCATATACGTTCCTCCATTTTCAAAATCAAACTGTGTAATTGGACAAGCTCCATGGGCGTTCATCCCATAGAAAAGGCGAGACCTTCGCCGCGGACAGAGCAAAGCTGTGCGGCAAAGGTCTCGCCTCTTCGTCCCGCGCCGGGTCCTAAGACCGTACTGACGGCGGCGGGAGCGTCCGATGGACGCTGGCTACTCCCCAATGCTGGGAACAATATACCAGATTTCCGGGGACTTGTCAAGGCGTTTGTGCGCATCATCGTTGAGAAAAACAGGATTTGTCGAAATCATCCGCAGGGGCCGAACTCGAAGAGTCACGATGTATGCCTACCTCGGCCCTCCCTGTGGGCAGAGGAAAGGGCCGCTGTGGGCATCGGCCCCTACGCCTCCGCAAATCCGAAAATGACGGCCGGATTGCCCGCGCTACACTGTGTTGGCGCGCATTTTCCGCCAGACGACAAAATACATCGTGGTGAAGCAGGCGCTGGCGCCCACCAGCTGGCTGATGAATTCAGCCCAGAAGACGCCCTCGACGCCCAAGCCCAGGCCGGGCAGCAGCAGGGTCAGCGGAGCCACCAGGATCAGCTTCCGCAGCGTAGAGAAGAACAGGGCGTGCCTGGGGTGATTCAGGGCCACAAAGGTGTGCTGGCCCGTGACCTGGAGGGCCATGAAGGGGAAGGCGCCGAAATAGATCCGTGCGCAGCGAACCGTCAGCGCCACCAGGGCCTCGTCCCCGGTAAAAACCCGGATCAGGACCTGGGGGCAGAACATGGCCATGGCCCACATGAGGGTATTGATGACCAGACCGCCCAGCAGGACAAAGCGGATGCCGTCGGAGACCCGACGGTAGCGCCTGGCCCCATAGTTGTAGCTCATGACAGCCTGGCCGCCCTGGGTCACGCCGTTGATGGGCAGGCTCATGATCTCGCGCATGGAGTTGATCAGGCCCATAGCCCCAATGTAGAGGCTGTCGGGACCGCCCCAGGCCTTCAGCATCACATTGACGATGGCTTGGGTGACGGAATTCGTCACCTTGAACATAAAGCCTGTGACGCCCAGCTTCATGACGTTCTTGAGCTGGGGCCAGTCGATTCCGAGCCCGCGCAGGCGAACCGGAGGCCGTTTCCCGGTAAGGAAGCGGAGCACCCAGAAGGCGCTGGCCGTCTGGGACAGGACCGTCGCCAGGGCCGCGCCCCGGACACCCATTTCCAGAGCATAGATGAAGATGGGATCCAGAACGATGTTCAGGGCGGCGCCCAGGATCACCGTCACCATGCCAACCCGGGGAAAGCCCTGGGCGTTGATGAAGGGATTCATGCCAAGGCTGATCAAGACGGGAATGGTGCCCGCCACGTAAATGCGGAAATAGTCCAGGGCGTAGGGCAGCGTGGTCGCATTGCCTCCCAGGAGGGTCAGAGTCCAGGGGGCCGTGGTAAAGAGCAGGAGCATCAGGGTCCCGCCGATGATAAGCAGGCAAGTAAACGCTGTCTGCATGATCCGTCCGGCCCGCTCGTCGTCCCCCTCGCCCCGGGCGATGGTGGAGAGGGTGGCGCCGCCGGTGCTGCAGAGGTTGGCAAAGGCGCCGATCAGAGTGATCAGCGGGAAGCAAACCCCGAGACCGATCAGGGCGTTGGTGCCCTCCGGCTCCGGCAGGTGGCCGATGTACATGCGGTCCACGATGTTGTAGAGGACGTGTACCAGCTCGGCCAGGATGATGGGCAGCCCCAGCTTCAGGATCAGCGCTGAAACCCTGCCTTGTGAAAAATCGCCTTTTGCGGCGGCCATATTGTTCTCTCCTTTATCAGAACCAGTTTTTCAGAATACCCAGGATGCCTCTTGTGAAGCTTCTTCCGATCTCCCGGCCGACAGCGTTGAGGGCGGAGTTTTTGATTTTGGAGGAGGCGGAGCGGCGCTTTTTCGCTTCCTTTGCCCGCTCTTCCTTCTCCCTCTCCCGCTGGGCCTTTGCTTTTTCCTTTTCCTCCTGCTCCCTTTGCTTCCGGGCCAGCTTTTCGGCCTCAGCCTGTGCGGCGGCTTCGGCCTCCTTTTCCCGGTCCGCGTTGATGATCTCGTAGGCGGACTCGTTATCCACCGCTGTCTCGTACTTGCCGAAGAGCTCGTCGTAGCGGATCTCCGCCTGGCGGCGGCCCTCGTCGATGGGACCCATCAGGGACTGGGGCGGAAGAATCGTAGCCCGCTCCACCACAGAGGGACGGCCTTTCTCGTCCAGGAAGCTCACCAGCGCCTCGCCGGTACCCAGATCCAGGATGGCCTCCCGGGTGTCGAACTTGGGATTGGGCCGGAAGCCGTCCGCTGCGGCCCGGACCGCCTTCTGCTCGTTGGGTGTGTAGGCCCGCAGCGCGTGCTGGACCTTGTTGCCCAGCTGGGCCAGGACGGAATCCGGCACGTCGGAGGGCTGCTGGGTAATGAAGAAGACGCCCACGCCCTTGGAGCGGATCAGCTTGACCACCTGCTCCACCTTTTCCGTGAGGGCCTTCGGGGCTCCCTTGAAGAGCAGATGCGCCTCGTCGAAGAAAAAGATCAGCTTGGGCTTTTCGGGGTCGCCAACCTCGGGCAGGCGCTCGAAGAGCTCCGCCAGGAGCCAGAGCATAAATGTGGAATAGAGCAGCGGGGACTGATAGAGCTTTTCGCAGTGGAGAATGTTGATATAGCCCCTGCCCTTTTCGTCGCATTGGAACCAATCCATTGGATCGATGTCCGGCTCGCCGAAAAAGATGTCGCCGCCGGCATCCTCCAGCTGCAGCAGGGCCCGCTGGATGGCGCCAGCGGACTGCTTGGAGATATTGCCGTACTCGTTCAGCAGCTCTTTGGCGTGCTCGGTCACGTAGGCTACCATGGAGCGAAGGTCCTTGAGGTCCGTCAGCAGCCAGCCCTTGTCGTCCGCTACCCGGAAGACGATGGCCAGAACGCCGGTCTGCACGTCGGTCAGGTCCAGCAGCCGAGCCAGCAGGGACGCGCCCATCTCGCTGACGGTGGTGCGGACCGGATGGCCCATCTTCCCGAAGACGTCCCAGAAGCGGACAGGGAAGGGACGAAAGGCAAAGGCCTCCGGCGCAAGGCCCAGCTTCATCAGCCGTTTGTCGATGGCCTCACTCCGTTCGCCGGTGCGGCAGCAGCCCGCCAGGTCGCCCTTGACGTCCGCCAGAAAGACCGGAACGCCCAGGTCGGAAAAGGACTCCGCCATCACCTTCAGGGTGATGGTCTTGCCGGTGCCCGTGGCGCCGCAGATCAGGCCGTGGCGGTTGGCCATATTGGGCAGCAGATACGCGGGCGCCTCTCCTACGCCGATGAGCAGTTTCCCGTCTTGCAGCATAGCACGTTCCTCCGTGTTGCATTTTTGTTATTATATCAGATTTGCGCCTGTGCTTCAAGCGTTTTCTTCTGAAATACGGATTTGGCGATTTCATCCGTAGGGGCCGATGCCCACATCGGCCCTCTCTGTCGAGCGGGGCAAGGGCCGATGTGGGCATCGGCCCCTACGGCTCTACAAATCCCGATTTTACGGCCCGCAAAAAAGAGGAGACCCCCGAAGGAGTCTCCTCAATACTCTCAGCAAAGTCTGCTGCCGGCGGGGATGGCATCGTCCAGGATCAGCAGATGCAGCTTTTCGCCGCGCTCGGCGGAGAGCAGCATGCCGCAGCTGAGCTGCCCCATCATCTTCCGGGGGGCCAGGTTGGTGACGGCAACCAAGGTCTTGCCGATCAGCTCCTCAGGCTTGTAGAACTTGGCGATGCCCGAGAGGATCTGGCGGGGGGTGCCGGTGCCGTCGTCCAGCTGGAACTTCAGCAGCTTCTCGGACTTCTTCAAGTTCTCGCAGGCCAGGACCTTGACGACGGTCATCTCGACCTTGGTGAAATCGTCAAACACGATCTCGGGAAGCGGCTCCGGCAGAGGGGCCTCCTCCACGGGGGCGGCAGGGCCGATGTGGGCATCGGCCCCTACGGCAGCGTCCTCCTGTGGCGCACACTGTGCGCCGCTACTGGCAGCGGCCTGGGCAGCCTGGAGCTTTTCCAGCTCCTCCAGTTCCTTGGCGGCGTCAATGCGGGGGAAGAGAGCAGGGCTGTTCTCCACCTTGGCGTCCCGGTAGAGAGTGCCGAAGAAGGCCAGGGAATCCCAGTCGTACTCCGTGGCTCCGATGCGCTTCATGATCTCTGCGGAGGTGGCGGGCATGAAGGGCTGCAGCAGGCCGCCGCAGATGCGGACGGTCTCCAGCAGATTGTAGAGCACCCGGGCCAGACGGGGCTTCTTGTCCTCGTCCTTGGCCAGCTTCCAGGGCTCGTTCTCGTCGATATATTTGTTGGCCCGGCCGATGACCTTAAAGATTTCGCCCAGAGCGTTCTGGAAAGCGTACTTCTCCATCTGCTCCTCGTAGACGTGGACCAGATCGCAGGCCATGGTAATCAGCTCGTCGTCCTTGGCCTCATCCTCCTGCTGCTCCAGGGGCAGCTGGCCGCCGAAGTACTTGCCCGCCATAGCCACGGTGCGGCTGACCAGGTTGCCCAGATCGTTGGCCAGATCCACGTTGATGGTATTGATCAGCAGCTCGTTGGTAAAGTTGCCGTCGGAGCCGAAGGGGAAGGTCCGGAGCAGGAAGAAACGCAGAGCGTCCACGCCGTAGCGCTCGGACAGCAGATAAGGATCCACCACGTTGCCCTTGGACTTGGACATCTTGTCGTTGTTGAACAGCAGCCAGCCGTGGCCGTAGATCTTCCTGGGCAGAGGCAGGCCCATGCTCATCAGGAAGGCGGGCCAATAGATGGCGTGGAAGCGGACGATCTCCTTGCCGATGAAATGCACGTCGGCGGGCCAGAAGCGCTTCCAGTCCTCGCCGTTCTCGTTCAGATAGCCCAGGGGGGACAGGTAGCTGAACAGGGCGTCCAGCCAAACATAGACCACGTGTTTTTCGTCGAAATCCACGGGCACGCCCCAGGTAAAACTGGTACGCGAAACGCAGAGGTCCTGCAGCCCGCCCTCGCAGTCGATAAAGTTGTTGACCATCTCGTTGACCCGGCTTCTGGGCTCCAGAAAATCGGTTTCGGTCAGCAGCTTCCGCACCTGGTCGGCATACTTGCTGGCCCGGAAAAAGTAGGCCTCCTCCCGGGCAGGCTGAACCTCGCGGCCGCAGTCGGGGCATTTGCCGTCCTTCAGCTGGCTCTCGGTCCAGAAGGACTCACAGGGGGTGCAGTACAGGCCCTCGTAGCTGCCCTTGTAGATGTCGCCCTTCTCATACATGGTACGGAACACAGTCTGGACCGTTTTCAGATGGGACTCGTCGGTGGTGCGGACGAAGCGGTCATAGGAAATATTCATCAGCTTCCACAGGTCCTTGACGCCCTTGGGCGCCTCCACAATGCTGTCCACGAACTGCTTGGGAGTGACGCCGGCCTCTTTGGCCTTGTTCTCGATCTTCTGGCCGTGTTCGTCGGTACCGGTGAGGAAGATCACATCGGCGCCCCGCATTCGCTTGTACCGGGCCATGACGTCCGTGGCCACGGTGCAGTAGGCATGGCCGATGTGGAGCCGGCTGGACGGATAGTAGATGGGGGTGGTGATAAAGAATTTTTCTTTGCAGGTATCACACATGAGTGATTTCCTCCCTTGGTACAAGATTGGGCTATATTATAGCGCCTTTTCCCGAAAAGGGCAAGCTTTATTTGCAGAAAAATGCGCAGCAGGGATCAGGCATCCCTGCCGTGCCGGCAGGCTGCCGGTCCATCTTCGCGCGGCAAGAGAATTCTGCGAAAGCGGGGCTTCCCTTCTCAGGAAGAAATATCAAGCAGAATGACGCAGGAAATATCAGAACACATGGAAAAACAGGCAGCCGACCAGGGCCAGAATCCCGAGCACGACCACGGCTGGGAGAAAAATGGTGAGGAAGGAGGCCAGGAGCATGGCAAAGGCGTCGCCCTTTTCGAGCTCGATCCGCTCCTCCTTCTCCCGGACGTCGGCGCCTAAATCCTCATCCAGCCCGGCTTTGTAGCGCTGGGTCCTCCGGGCACGATTCAATTTTTCTTGTAAGAGCATGGGCTTCCTCCTCCTTTGATCGAATGCAGTCCGGCGGCCGCCGAAGCGGCCGCCGGTGTTTTCGCCTGTGAGCGCGGTGGAATCAGGTCTCGGGCTTTGCCTTGATATCGAGACCGTTCATCAGCTTATGGTGGCAAGCTACAAAGTGGTCGGGGCCAACCTCTTCCCAGTCGGGAACGACCTGCTCGCAGATCTCGGTGCAATACTTGCAGCGGGTGTGGAACTTGCAGCCCTTGGGCGGATTCACCGGGCTGGGAATATCGCCTTCGAGGATCTGAAGGTTCTTGTCGCAGTCGGGATCCGTGGTGGGGATGGCGGCAATCAGAGCCTGGGTGTAGGGGTGGACCGGGTTCTTGAAGATCTCAGCGGAATCCGCCAGCTCCACCATGTTGCCCAGGTACATGACGCCGATCCGGTCGGAGATGTACTTGACGACGGACAGGTCGTGGGTGATGAAGAGGTAGGTCAGGTCCTGCTTCTCCCGCAGATCCTGCAGGAGGTTGATGATCTGGGACTGAATGGACACGTCCAGAGCGGAAACCGCCTCGTCGCAGACCACGAACTTGGGCTCCACCGCCAGGGCACGAGCGATACTGATTCTCTGCCGCTGGCCGCCGGAGAACTGATGGGGGAAGCGATGCAGGAAATAGGGGGCCAGACCGCAATCGTCCATGACCTTCAGAATGTAATCCTGCATTCTGGCGTTGTTCTTGCGGTAGATGCTGTGGGCCCGAAGACCCTCGCCGATGATCTGGCCGATGGTCATACGGGGGTTCAGCGAGGAGTAGGGATCCTGGAAGACAATCTGCAGATCCTGACGGAGCAGACGAATCTCGTTGTAGGTCAGGCGAGCCAGATCGATGCCGTCGTCCCGGAGCTCGTCGAACTTCTGGAAGTCCGGATCATTCGCGTGGGCCTGACGGAGCTCTTCGATCTGCTTTTCCGCCACGTCCAGCTCTTCGTCCAGCTTTTTCAGTTCTTCATCGATCTCGTTCAGCTTGCTGCGGAAACCGTCGGTGTTCTTCTTGGCGTATTCGGCGTCGTCGAAGCGAACCTGGATGTCCTTCCGCTTTTCGCGAAGCTTTCTGCGCTTCAGGGCGATCTGATACTTCTTTTCATAAGCCTGGGTAACGGGACCGTAGTCCTTGGCCACCATCAGGCCGCCGATGATGTTGCCCACATCCAGCAGCGCGTCGTTGGCGGCCTTCTCGGCGGCGACCATCTCCGCGTGCTTGGCGTACTGCTCCTTCTCGGACAGGGACTCATAATGGGCCTTGACCTCGTCGCGCTTCTTTTCCAGCGTCTTCAGCTGCTCGGTCTTCTTGTGCAGATTGCGGATGGTCTTCAGCATATAGTGAGGTGCCAGATCATCCAGAGTCTTGCCGTAATACATGGAGCGGCCGTCGGTCTGACGGTAGATCTGCAGCAGGGTACGGCCCAGGGTGGACTTGCCGCAGCCGGACTCGCCCACGAGACCGAAGACCTCGCCCTCGTAGATGTTCAGGGTAATGCCATCGTTGGCCTTGACATAGAGGCCGCGCTTCTTCAGCGGGAAGTACTGCTTGAGGTTGGTGATCCGAAGCAGAACTTTCTTTTCCTGTTTATCTTGTTGCATGGCGTTCCCTCCTGTCAGGATAGAAGCATCTGATCTGCTGCTGATCGTTGACCTGCACAAGCTTGGGTTCCTCTTCGAGGCAGCGCTCTGTGCAGTACTTGCAGCGAGGTGCAAACTTGCAGCCCTTGGGCAGATTCAGAGGATGGGGGACTGCGCCGGGGATGGACTCCAGACGCTCGTTGGTGTCGGCATCCAGACGGGGAATGGACCGCAGCAGACCTTCCGTATAGGGGTGCATAAAGTCCGCGCCAGCGAAAATGTGGCGGACCGGAGACATTTCCACGATCTGGCCGCAGTACATGACGGCCACGTCGTCGGCCATCTGGTTGATAACGCCCAGGTCATGGGTGATGAACAGAATGGAAGTGCCGTGCTCCTTCTTCAGATCATTCATCAGGTGCAGGATCTGCGCCTGAATGGTGACGTCCAGAGCCGTGGTGGGCTCGTCCGCGATCAACAGCTTGGGCTTGCAGGCCAGGGCCATGGCGATCATGACACGCTGGCGCATACCGCCGGAGAGCTGGTGAGGATACTGCTTGGCCACGACCTCGGGATTCGGGATCTTGACGTCGGCCAGCATCTCCACGACCTTCTCGGCCGCTTCCTTTTTGGAAAGGCCCTGGTGGATGATGAAGGGCTCGGAGACCTGCTTTTCCACCGAGAAGACCGGGTTCAGAGAGGTCATGGGCTCCTGGAAAATGACGGAGATCGCGTTGCCGCGGATCTTGTACATCTCATGCAGAGGCAGATCCACAAGCTCTCTGCCGTCGAATATCACGGAGCCGCTTTCGATGTAGCCGTTGCCATCCAGCAGATGGAGGATGGACATGGCGGAAACGCTCTTGCCGGAGCCGGACTCGCCGACCAGGCCCAGCGTCTTGCCCGCTTCTACAGAATAGGAAACGTCATTGACCGCCTTCACGATACCGCGCTTGGTGGTAAAGTAGGTGTGTAGATTTTTGACTTCAAGAAGTGCCATCTTTTACCTCCTTTAGCGTCCAATGGATTTCGGATCGACGGCGTCACGAATGGCATCGCCAATCAGGTTGATGCAGATTGTGCAGATGCCGAAGATCGTAGCGGGGAAGACCCAACGCCACCAATACTGCTGAATGACGATCGAGTTGTTGGCGCCGGTGAGCATATTGCCCCAGGTCGGCGTCGGGGGAGAGATACCGAAGCCCAGGTAGGACAGAGAGGACTCGGTAAGCATGCAGGTCGCGAAGCTCAGGGTCGCCTCGACGAGCAGGATCGACAGCACGTTGGGAAGGATGTGCCTGAAGATGATCGAGCCCTCGCGTACGCCCATGGCCTGGGCCGCAATGACAAACTCCTTCTCACGTTCGGCCAGGATCTGTGCACGGACCAGGCGGCAAATGCCGGTCCAGCTCAAAACACCCAAGACGATCATGATCAGGTACATTCGCAGCTCCACGCTGATTCGTGTGCCGATGATGGCTGACAACAGTAAGGCGAAGGGCAGGAATGGCAAGCTGCCGATGACCTCGGAGATACGCATGACCACCATATCGACCTTGCCGCCAAAGTAGCCGGCCAGGCCGCCCATGATGACGCCGATGACCAGAGAGATCACGACTGCCACGGCGCCGACGGTCATGGTGACCTTACCGCCGTTGACAATACGGGTCAGGACGTCGCGGCCCTTGTCGTCGGTGCCCAGCAGGTGACCCTTCAGGCCCCAGGTGTGGACCTTGCCGCCCTTGTCCACGGCGTAGTTCTGATAGAAGCCCGCATAGACGGTTTCAATGTCCGCGTTATGCACATCGGAGGCAACGGAGGCCTGGCCGTGGCTGTCGTCGCCCCAGCTGAATACGTCGCCGTTCTCCATCAGCGCGGTGTAGTGGAAGCGGCCGCCGTAGAGCTCCACAGGCTTGCTCTCACTCTGGGGAACATCGGCTTCGCCGTGATAGGCGTTGCCCCAGACGATGATCTTGCCGTTGTGGTCGATGGCCGCCATGGTCTCGCCGCTGGCCGCGATATCAACGGTGTCGGCGGAGAGGGCCGCGGGAATCTTTGCAAAGGGGTTGTCCTTGCTCTTGCCGGCGTAGACGACGGAACCGTCGTCCATCAGCAGAACGTAGTTGTAGGTGGCGATGGCGATCTTCTTGATGTGACCCTGAAGCTCCTTGGACTTCATGATCTTCAGATCCGCCATGTTGCCGTTGCCCCAGAAATATGCCTTGCCTTCATCGGTAACGACGCCGGAGAACTGGTTGCCGGCCTCGATCTGAATGATATGGGGCTTGTTTTTGCCCTTCAGCTCGGTCGGGATCCGGTCCTGGCCCAGACGGGTGTTGCCCCAGACGTAGATGTTGTTGTCCTCGTCCAGCGCGACGATGTGGTCATAGCCGGCAGCCAGGTCCACGATCTTGGCGTTCAGGACCTCCTCCGGGATATTGCGCAGGTCGATGGTGTCGGTGATCTTGGTGTAGCCCCACATGTAGACCTTGCCGTTCTTGTCGCAACCGACGCCGAAGGTGGGGCCTGCGGCGATGGCCTGGATGTTGCCGTCCAGGGCGCTGGGAACTTTCAGCATGGACTGGGAGGGAGGTACGTTCTGCTGGGTGCCGTCGGTATCGCCCAAATCAATGGGGAGGATCATGGGACCAACAACGACAAAGATCAGGATCAGCAGGAAGATGATCAGACCGGTCATGCCGAGCTTGTTGTGAAGGAAGTTGTTGAGCATCATCTTGCCGGGGCTCTGGATCTGCTCTTCCTTCATCAGGTCCTCGACCGTCTTGTTGCGGTTGCCGAAGAGGCGACCGAAAAGGGAAGGTTTCTTTTGCTTCTTAGCCATTTTCACTCGCCCTCCTTTACTTGTTGATCCGGACACGCGGGTCGACCAGGCCGTAGCTCAGGTCGATGATCAGCATGCCCACAAGGCTGACGACCGTGTAGAACATCTGGATCGAAAGCGCCAGGTCAAAGTCATGGTTGTTCAGGGCGCTGATATAGAGCTTGCCCATGCCGTTGAGGTTGAAGGTATTCTCTATAATCACGGAGCCGCTGAAGATGCTCAGGAACCAGCCGATGATCAAGGTGATCACGGGCAGCAGGGCGTTGCGCCAGGCGTGGGAGTAAATGACGACCTTCTCCTTGACGCCCTTGGCACGGGCCGTCTTGATGTGGTCCATGCTCAGCGCGTCGACCATAGAGGCTCGGACGTAACGGGTCATGCCGCCCAGAGATGCGAAGGTCATAACGATCAGGGGCAGGCAAAAATAGTAAAGCGTGTCCGTGAACTTCCGGAATCCCGTGTAATTGGCGCCGGGAGTCCCCATGCCGCCCACCGGGAAGATCCGCAGCAGCACAGCGAAAATGTAGATGAAGACCAGGGCGACGATGTAGATCGGGATACTATAGCCCACGATGGTAAAGACCTGGGTGAAGTTATCCAGCTTTTTACCCTTATGGACAGCGCAGTATATTCCAAGTGGTATGGTGATGCCGAGGGCGAGGATGGTGGCGAATATGTTGATCAATACCGTATTCCCCATCGGCGCGCCGACGACTTCTATAACGGGTTTTTTGTAGAAGGAAGAATTGCCGAAGTTACCCTCCAGCAAGCCGCTGATTTTTCCAGTCTGTTTTTGTTTCGCCAGGCCCATCCATCGGGCATAGCGGACAATAATGCTGTCGTCCAGACCCATTTCTTCACGCAGCTCTTGATACATACGCTGATATACCTCAGGCTTCAGCGATTTCTTCTGGGCTTCCAGCTGGTTACGCGCGGGGTCGCTGGGAACCAGGTTGTAAAGAGCGTACATCAGGAATGAGACGACAAAGAAGACGACGACCATGTAGACTAATCTTTTTAAAATGTACTTTCCCACTGTCATCCCTCCAATTAGTTTGCTGTTTGCTTGGTTCTTTCAGCGCGGGAGCTTGCAAGGGCTCCCACGCTGAAAGAACCAAGCATGGAGCCTGCATCGGAATGAGTAATATGACTCGTACGACTGCTGAAAGCAGCAATTATTTGCCGTAAAGGTAAGAATGAATAGACCGCCGCATATCTGTATCGGATGTGCCTCCACTACAGGGTATGCGTTGATCTATTCATGTTGTCCGGCCGGAAACAGGGAGGCGGGGCCTCCCTGTTTCCATTGGCCGTTAAGTATGGATTATTTTGCTGTCAGTCAGGAGTTGATCACTCAATGGTGGCGTAAACAACAGCCTGCTGGAAGTCCCACAGAGCGTTGCACTCGAGGTTGTGGATCTTGGCAGCCATTACATCGTAGTAGATGTTGGAGTACAGGGGAACCTCGGGGAGGTAATCGTTCCACTCGTCGATGAAGTCGACCCACAGCTTCAGGTACTGCTCGGAGTCGCCGGCTTCCACGCCGTAGACCATGTTCATGGACAGGTCGTCGAGCTCCTTGCTGTTGGTGAAGTTGCTGTTGTAGCCCATCTCGTAGTACTTGGTGCCGGGCAGGCAGTAGTTGAAGGACATGTCGTAGGCAGCGGTGAAGTTGGTGGCCAGGTTGTACATGCCGTAGGTCTTGACGCCGTACTGCTCGCCGACGGAGGAGTCACGGTACATGTAGTTCAGCAGGTCGTCGAAGGACATGATGTTCTGGTTGATCTGCATACCAGCCTTGGCAGTCTGCTCGCCGTTGGCCAGCATAACAGCCAGCAGCTCGGAGACGGAGTTGCCCTCGGAGGAGGACCACTCGATGATCAGAGGCATCAGGATGCGGCCGTCGTCCAGAGTGACGTTGTGCTTGTAGTCGCCAGCTTCTTCAGCAGTGACTTCCTTGTAGCGGATGCCTTCGGTGTAGGGCTCGCCCTTCTCATTCAGGGTCCAGCCGTCGGCCTCGAGCTCGGCAATGGCGGAGTCAACACTGTAGGCGTAGGTGTTCAGGCGCTCGGCCAGCTCGTCCTCGGCGTCCTGATACATCCACATGGCCAGGCCGTAGGGGCCGTCCACCACGGAGCCGTAGCCCTGGCAGAACTGCTTGGCAAACTCGTTGCGGTCGAGCAGGTAAGCGACAGCATGACGAACAGCCTTGAACTGGGTGGGACCAAAGTCGCACTGGAACATCAGCTTGCCGTAGCCGTTACGCTCGTAGCTGACGGTGGTGAAGTCGCCGGTCTCCTGGAGGTCGAGGGCAGCGTTGACCTGGTCGCCGTCGGTCAGGGTGGACAGGAAGTCGATGGAGCCGGTCTTCAGGGCGTCCAGCATGGTCTCCTGGTTGGCCTTGACGATGAGGATGGTCTCAACAGAGGGCTTCTGGCCTTCGAAGTTGCCATTGTAGTTGGGGTTGATCTTCAGGGTGGCGGTCAGGGAAGCCTGATCGAACTCAGCCAGGACGTAGGGACCAGCGGAGATGCGGTCGGTGTAGATCCAACGGGCAGCGTCGATCTCTTCCTTCTTCAGCTCGCCGCCGTCCAGGTAGGCGCCCTCGCCGTCATCCTTGACGACCAGGGGAGCGGAGGCGTACTGCTTCAGAGCAATGGGGCGCAGGGAAGCGTAGGTCATGTCGAAGTAGTAGGGCAGGTAATCCTTGGAGATGGTGATGGCGTAGGTGTACTCGTCCAGCAGACGCAGGCCGGAGATGAACTTGGCCTCGCCGTTCTGGTACTCGGTGCCGCCGACAATGATCTCAGCGGTGGTCTTGGCGCCGTCTTCCTTGGTGGCGGGAGACAGAGCGACCAGCTCGTAGGCGACGAAGTCGGCAGCGGTGATGGGATCGCCGTTGTTGTACTTCAGGCCTTCATTGATGGTGACGGTGTAGGTCTTGGTGCCGTCCTCGTTCTCCTCGGACTTGACTTCCTTGACGACGGTGTCGTTGTAGACGAACTCGCCGCTCTGGTTGGTGACAACAACGTCGTAGTCGTCGATCAGATCACGGAGGGTCTTGTCGGCAGCGTTGTTGGTCCACCAGGCGTTGCCCAGGTCGCCGGACAGCTCGGTGGTGGTGCCGTAGATGATCTGGTTGGTCACAGCGGGCTTGGGAGCGTCGGTGGCGGGGGGAGCATCAGTCACGGGAGCATCGGTTTTCACGGGTTCGTTACCAGCAGTGGTGTCGGGCTTGGGGGGTTCGGTAGCGGGCTTGTCGGTGTTTTCGCAGCCGGCAAACATCGCCAGAACCATGACCAGGACCAGCATCACAGCCAGCAGCTTGGACATTTTCTTCATAGATGATATCCTCCTAAATAATTTATATTTTCGCCGTTGGCGAGAATACCAAAAACAACGGGCATTCCACCCGTGGCCATATCATAGCACATTTTCTCGGATTATGCAATCACAAATTAACACATTTTTCATAAATTTTGATATTTGGGTAAATTCCCAAAGACTGCAAGCTTCTTTGCGCCGTTTTTCCCAAGCTTTCACAAGCGGAAGCCGCAAAACAGCTTGTTTTTCTCGCTATATTCATCTATTCGTTAATTATATGCACAACCGGGATTGTGGCGTTTTTGTATATTCGGATAATATCGCTGTTTATTCGGAATAAATACAGCCTATCTCAAAGCTCCCGGAAGACCTCCCCCAGCTTCTCATGCAATACCAGGTCGGCCTCGTCGTCGAAAGGCGTCGCGTCCCGGTTGATGAGCACCAGGCGCTTGCCCCGGTAGTAGCGGATCATGCCCGCTGCGGGCCAGACGGTCAGGGAGGTGCCGGCCACGATCAGAAGGTCCGCCGCGGAGATGGCCTTGGCAGCCCGGTACATCACATCCTGGTCCAGACTCTCCTCGTAGAGCACCACGTCGGGCTTGACGATCCCGCCGCAGTCGCAGAGGGGCACGCCCTTGCTGTTCTTGACGAACTCGGCGGAATAGCTCTTGTGGCAGCGGACGCAGTAGTTCCGCAGCACGGAGCCGTGGAGCTCCAGCACGTTCTTGCTGCCGGCCTTCTGGTGCAGACCGTCGATGTTCTGGGTCACCACAGCCAGCAGCTTCCCTTCCTGCTCCCAGCGGGCCAGGACCTTGTGGGTCACGTTGGGCTCAAAGCCCAGGGGCAGCATCTTTTCCTTGTAGAAGTCGAAGAACTCCTCGGGCTTGCGTTCAAAGAAGCTGTGAGAGATGATGGTTTCGGGCGGATACTTGAACTTTTGATTGTAGAGGCCGTCCACACTGCGGAAGTCGGGGATGCCGCTCTCGGTGGAAACCCCGGCGCCGCCGAAGAAGACGATGCGGCGGGCCTCATCGACCCAGGTTTTCAGTGTATCTAACTTTGAATTCATGGTCTTCCTCCTCCAGTTCTTGTATAAATTTCTTCTCCGCCTTGGTTTTGTCGGGCAGGCGGAGCCGGGCAAACAAATCGGGACGGCGGCGCATGGTGCGGAGAATGGACTGCTTGCGCCGCCAGCGGGCCACCTTGGCGTGGTCGCCGGAGCTCAGGACCTCCGGCACGGCCCTGTCGTGCCAGACCGCGGGGCGGCTGTACTGGGGATATTCCAGCAGGCCGTTCCAGTGGCTTTCCTCCTGGAAGCACTCCGGGTCCGAGAGGACCCCGGGCAGAAGACGGCAGACCGCATCGGTAACAGCCATGGCCGCAATCTCCCCGCCTGTTAAGACGAAATCCCCCAGGGATAGTTCCTCGTCCACGCACTCGTCGATGAAGCGCTGGTCGACGCCCTCGTAGTGGCCGCAGACCAGGATCAGGTTTTCGTACTCCGCCGCCAGACGGCGGGCGTGCCCTTGGTCGAAGACGGCGCCGCAGGGGGACATATAGATTGTATGCGGGCGGACGCCGGTTTCTTCGCAGATGTGGGCCCAGCAGCGGTAGAGGGGGTCCGCCTGCATAACGGCGCCCCGGCCCCCGCCGTAGGGATAGTCGTCCACCTGGTTCTGCTTGTTGGTGGTGTAGTCCCGGATCTGGTGGGTGCGGATCGTGATGAAGCCCCGCTCCTGGGCCCGGCCTAGGATGGACTCAGAGAGCACGTCTCCCACGGTGTCCGGGAACAAGGTCATAATGTCAATTCTCATCGGTTTGCATTCCTTCAATGAGCTTCACATCCACCCGGCCCAGGCTGAGGTCGATCTCCGGGACAAAGGCCTTGACGTTGGGGATCATATACTCCTTTTCTCCCTTTACGACCCAGACATCGGAGGCAGGCATGGAGAGGATCTCTGTGATCCTGCCGATCTCCGCACCGTCGGCATAGACCGGCATCCCGATCAGGTCCGCCTGGAAGACGGTGCCGGCGGGGATGCGGGGATCGTCCCGGGCGATGGAGATCACCCGATCCCGGAGCTTTTGCGCGTCCTCCACGGTGTCGACGCCTTTGAACTTGATCAGCACGCAGCTCTTCTGGACGCGGGAGGATTCCACGGACAGGGCCTTCGTATCGTGACGCCCCTCATCCGTCACGGCCTTGACGGCCGCGACACCTTCCCCCGAGGGGGAAGGCTTTACCAGGTAGAAGGTTTTGAAGCGGGTCAGAAATTCCGGGGAATCCGCCCAGGGCAGGACCTTGACCTCGCCCCGGATCCCGTGGGTGGAGACGATCTTGCCGGCTTCAAGGTATGTTTCATTCATGGATGGGTTTCTCCTTTTCGGGAGGTTTTTGCGGGCAGATTGCCCGCGCTACAGGCGGGAGCGCGGACAAGCAATCCTTGTCCCTGCAAGCGGGGGGCTTTTCGGGAGGTTTTTGCGGGCAGATTGCCCGCGCTACAAGCGGGGGCGGGCAGACAAGCAATCCTTGTCCCTGTATTCAATCCTCAATTCTAAATTCCAAAAAGGGCCGCTGCCCTTGAAGCAGCAGCCCTTCTTGGCTTAGTCTACGATCTCGACGCTGACGCGAACGCCTTTGCGCTGGGCAACGGACTTCATGATCGCGCGGATTTCCTTGGCGATCCGGCCGCCGCGGCCGATGACCTTGCCCATATCCTCGGGGGCAACACGAAGCTCCAGGACCAGGGGGTCGCCCTCAAAGGACTCCACCGTGACCTGCTCCGGATGCTCCACCAGGTTGCGGGCGATATAGAGCAACAGTTCCTTCATCGTTCAGCCCTCAGTTCTTACAGAACGTTGGCCTTCTTCAGCAGTCCTCTGACGGTGTCGGTGGGCTGAGCGCCGTTCTTGATCCAGTTCTGGGCCTTCTCCGCGTCCACAGTGATCGCGGCGGGATTGGCCAGGGGATCGTAGGTGCCGATCTCTTCGATGCAGCGGCCGTCACGGGGGCTGCGGGAGTCGGCCACAACGATGCGGTAGTAGGGGTTCTTCTTGGCGCCCATTCTTCTCAGACGAATTTTAACCATGGTAATATCTCCTTAAAATAAATTATGTTTTGTTATTTTTGATGAAGTATCGTTTTATTTCAAACGATACAAAAATATATTGCGCAGCAAAATTTCATGTGCAAAGCACACTTCATATCTGCGTCGGCAGATACTTCATATACGATACGCAATTACATGCCAGGGAAGCCGCCCCCCAGACCGGGGAAGCCGCCGCGCTTCTGCAGCTTCTTCAGCTTCTTTCCTGCGCCCTTACCGGAGAACTGCTTCATCATCTTCTGCATGCCGTCAAACTGCTTGAGCAGCTTGTTCACGTCCTCCACCCGGGTGCCGGAGCCGGCAGCGATGCGCTTTTTCCGGCTGGAGCCCAGAATGTTGGGATTCTCCCGCTCCTGGGGCGTCATGGACTGGATGATGGCCTCCACCCGGCTCAGAGCCTTTTCGTCCACCTGCAGATCCTTCATGCTGCCCATGCCGGGGATCATACCCATGAGGTCCTGGAGGTTTCCCATGTTCTTGAGCTGGGACAGCTGATCCAAAAAGTCGGTGAGCGTAAACTTATTCTGACGCAGCCGCGCCTCCAGCTCCTCGGCCTTCTTCTTGTCGATGGCCTGCTCAGCCTTTTCGATAAGGCTCAGCACGTCGCCCATGCCCAGGATCCGGCCCGCCATGCGGCCGGGGTGGAAGGGCTCGATCTGGTCCAGCTTTTCGCCCACGCCAACAAACTTGATGGGCTTGCCGGTGACGGCCTTGACGGACAGGGCTGCGCCGCCTCTGGCGTCGCCGTCCAGCTTGGTGAGCATCACGCCGTCGATATCCAGCCACTCGTTAAAGCTCTGGGCCGCGTTCACGGCGTCCTGACCGGTCATGGCGTCCACCACCAGCAGGATCTCCGTGGGCTTGACCTCGGCCTTGATGGCCTGGAGCTCCTCCATGAGCTTCTCGTCGATGTGCAGACGGCCCGCGGTGTCCAGGAAGACCATGTCGTTGCCGTGCTGCTCAGCCCAGCGCAGACCGGCCCTGGCGATCTTCACGGGATCGTCCTGGCCCATCTGGAAGACCGGGATGTCCAGCTGGCCGCCCACCACCTCCAGCTGCTTGATAGCGGCGGGACGGTAGACGTCGCAGGCCACCAGCAGGGGGCGCTTGCTCTGGGTCTTTTTGAAGTATCCGGCCAGCTTGGCGCCGTTGGTGGTCTTGCCGGCGCCCTGGAGACCCACCAGCATGACGACGGTGGGGCCGTTGGAGGCCATATTGAGCTTCTGGTTCTCGCCGCCCATCATAGCGGTGAGCTCCTCGTTGACCACCTTGACCACCATCTGGGCGGGGTTCAGGCCCTCCAGCACGTCGCTGCCCACGCAGCGCTCGGTGACGGTCTTGGTGAAGTCCTTGACGACCTTATAGCTGACGTCCGCCTCCAGCAGGGCCAGGCGGATCTCCCGCATGGCCTCCTTCACGTCGGCGGGGGTCAGACGGCCCTTGCTCCGCAGCTTTTGAAAGGCGGTGGAGAGTTTTTCGGTAAGTCCCTCGAAAGCCATAGGCGAGGCCTCCTTTCGTTGAGGGATTTTTTGAAGTGACAGGTGACAAGTGACAGGTGACAATTATGGAATGGTTCAAATTGCCATTTGAACGATGAAACAAAATGGAACAGCTTTCGACGCAAAAGGTAGTCCTGTATTTCAGATTCCAACCTGATCACACAATAATTGTCACTTGTCACTTTGCCGCAGCGCCGCCGCTGCTTCCAGGAGGGCTTCCGCAGTTTCCCGCTGAATCAAAGCCTGCGGGGAAGCGGCCATTGCCTCCAGACGGGCGGCGATTGCCATGTCCCGGCGCTCTCTGGCCAGACAGCCTGTGACCTCTTCCAGCCGCAGGAGCTGGGCCTCGGCCCTGTTCACGGCGTCGTGGACGCCCTGGCGGCTGGTGCCCATCAGCTCGGCGATCTCCGCCAGCGTCAGGTCCTGGTTATAGTGGAGGTCGAAGCAATCCCGCTGTTTGTCGGTCAGCAGTTCCCCATAGACGTCAAACAGCAGCGACATCGTCAGCTTGTCCGGCTTCATGGGGCTCCCTCCTTGTCAAAGCTTTTCCATTGACAGCCTGCACAGTATAGCATATTGGCCCCCGTTTGTCAAGGGGAAAAATTTGACAGGCAAAACATTCTTTACAAGCTTGGAAAGATATCGTATAATTCAAACAGAATCCCTCTCCACTCTCCGAAGAAGGTGATCCTGCGGCACCAAGCCCTCAAGGTCTGTGAATACGAACTGCTCTCGCTCATTTTTGCGCCACTCCTCCATACATAACCCCCCCCGTTTCCCTTATTATACAGGAAACAGGAGCGTTTGTACAGTTTTTTGACACTCTGACAAAAAGCACAGTTCTCTGAACTGTGCTTTTTGTTATTTGTTATTGATTCAATTCTTCCAAGCCTGCAGGCAGGCTCGATCCTTGTTCCCTGCTCCTGAATCCCTGAATCAGGGCAGATCCTCGTCGGAATCGTCCTCCAGGGTCTCCTCCAGGTTCTCGTCGGAGTCCGGGCCGTCGGTCTGAGAAGGCGCCGGCTGGGTGGGCGCGGGTTGGGTGGGCGCGGGTTGGGTGGGCGCGGGGTCCTGGCCCTGTTTTTCCGTTTCCGCGGGCGCTCCGGCTTCCGTAGTCGCAGGGGCCTTCGTGTCGGCGGCGTCCGTGGCCTGTTCCGTTCCGGCGGGCTCTGTCTTGGGCGCCTCCGTTGCGGGAGCCTCCGCGGTCCCGGCGTCGGCGCTGCCCTCGGGGGCGTTCGGCACGGGGAGGGTCGCGGTGGGAATGCTGCTCTCCTGCTTTTTATCTTCGCAGGCGCTGCACAGTGCCGCGCAGAGCAGCAGCACCAGCAGCAGCGCGATCAGTCGTTGCTTCTTCATGCTTCTTTTCCTCCTGCATGGTCTTTTCGCGGCAGCGGGCGCTTTTTGCCCCGCTCGTCCACAAGATAGGTGTTGTCCAGCTGTGCGGTCAGGCTGGCCTTGACCGCTGCGATGTATTCCTTCCGCAGGGCGTCCCGCTCGGCCAGCTCCTCCGGCGTCAGCCCCTCGGCCTTGGCCTTTCGGGCCAGGGCGTTGATGCGCTCGATCTTTTCCTGGGTCATTTCATCCTACGGCGTTGGAAACCGTCGCCACCACCTTCATGGTCTCCGGGTCCGTCACGTAGACCTCGCCGGGGCTGCAGAGATACAGCAGACCGTTCAGCAGCAGACCCCGGGTGCTGGCCGGGACGTATTCCAACGTGAACGCTCCTTTCTCCTTGAGCTCTGTGCCGGTCCAGCGGACCAGCAGATATTCGATCCCGTTCTTCCCCACGGCAGGGAAGCCGATCAGACAGTTGGCGGGGTCCGTAAAGAAGGCGGCGGTATCGGAGAGCTCCGCAGCCGGCGTCCAGTTTTTCAGCCGCAGGCTGTCCGCCTCCTTGGGATTGGCCGGATCGGAGAGGTCGAACATCACCAGCTGCCATTCCGCTTCCGCGGAGGCCGCCAGCCCCAGCGCCAGGCCCTCGCCAAAGGACCGAAGTATCAGAGTCTCCCCCTGGCCGGGCAGGCTGTCGTTCATAACCGGGGCGGATGGATCGGAGAGATCGGCGGTGTAGAGGGCGTCGGTCCCGGCGGCGCTCATCCAGGCCAGGCCGCCCAGGAAGCGGCAGGCGCTGACGCCCTGCTCCCCGCCCAGCCTGGTCAGGGCCCCGACAGCCCGGAGCTCCGGGTCCAGCAGGGTCAGCTGGCTGCTGCGGTTGTGGCTGTGCTGCTCGTAGTTGGTCCAGCCGTGCTGTTCGTCGGTGTAGGCGGAAAAGCTGCGCTCGTCGGTCTCGACGGCCAGGCAGAGCCCGCCGTTTTGCAGGCTCAGGGCCCCGGGATCAGGCAGAGCCCCCTCCAGCACGCAGCCGCCCGCCAGCTTCAGGGTCCCGTCGAAGCGCAGATGCTTGATCTCGGTGCGGGCCGTGGTCGTATAATCCGTCACGGTATAGGGCGCCTCCTGTCTGGGCGCGGAGGCCGTCTCCTCCCAGAAGGTCCGGCTCAGGTAGAAGTCCCCGCCCTCGCCGCAGACCGCCTCGACCTCGTCGGTAAAGGCCAGGGCGTCGGCGATCCGTCCATCCGACAGGCGGATGGCAGCCGCGATGGTAAGGGCCGCTCTGGCGGGATTTTGACTCAGGTAGACCTCCCCAGCCCGCAGGGGCAGGGCCTTCCCGTTTTCACGGATCTGGGGCAGCAGCGCCTCGGCCTTCTCGGGCAGGGTCAGCAGGCTCCGCCGGGTCACCAGGCAAAGGGTCCCGTCCACCAGACGGGCTTCCACCAGGGAGCCCTCCACGGAGGCGTCCGCCAGCTTTTGGGGCTTCCGCTTGTCGGCAGTATCCAGCAGGGTCACCCGGACCTCCGCCTCGTCATGCCAGGAGCCTTCCGCGTCCAGGCCGGAATCCGAGACCGTACTCACCACAGCCACCCGGTCCTGGGTCACGCAGAGCCGCTCCGCCCAGCCCGCGCCTTCCCGCTCCACCCGGGTATAGGAGAGGATCTCGCTCTCCCTCCCGGCCGCAGAAAAGATCACCAGGCCGTAGCTGTCCAGCATATAGATATAGCTGCCGTCGGTGGCCACGGTGTCGCCGTCGGCCGCCCGGGCGACGTCCAGCCGCACGCCGGGGACCGCCCGCTCGGAGGCGTCGTCCCAGTCCGCGCTGTGGTTCTGACCGGCCTCGCGCAGGGCCTCCTGCAGCGCTTCGGCGTCCGCCGCGGGAACCAGCTCTCCCAAGGGCGCGCGCTGCGCCTCGCCCCGCTCGGCAAAGAGGGGCGCGCCCTTTTCATCGCCGCCGCAGGCGGTAAACAGGCCGGCCAGGAGGCAGAGTGCCACAACCAGACAGAATATTCTTTTCTTCACGCTGTTCTCTCCTTTCGGGTGCGGCAGTTGAAAATTGTAAATTGAAAGTTGAAACTTATCGGTGTTTTGCAAATTGCGATTTGCAAAACGATTTCATTTTCAACACGTTTCAGGGCTCTGTCACAACGTGGGTATCGTCATAAACCGGGATCAGACCGCAGAGCAGCGTCACGCGGGTGCCGACCAGATAGCCTATCTGTCCGTTATCGACTTCAGTGAACCGGTGGAGCTTTTCGACCTGCCAGAGCAAGGCTCTGTATCCTCCGGTTCCCCCGTCACTGTAGGCAACCTTGATTGGAATCAGCATCAGCACGAGCACGATGGCCAACAAGATGAGAAGCACGCGTTTGGTCTTCTTTTTCATTGTATTTTCCTCATTGTCCTTCCTGATTGCTTTTTATACTATTCTCTAATTAAAAGCTTCAATTATCCAATTACGGCCTGTGATGCTTGCTATAGTGGCAGCGGAAAGGGAGCAGATCGTCTCACAAAGACGGTCTACAACCTTCCCAAGGGTCTGGAACACTTGGTTTCGAAA
>JAFWPP010000033.1:0-40503 GCA_017509485.1 Oscillospiraceae bacterium
CTGGCAGTCTATGGCAATGCCAGGCACGAATGCAGAGACTCCCATAGACTCGCACCGACTCGATGGAAGTCTTTGGAAGCCTCGCTCTATTCTCTCATATTCGGAGGGCTACTTCAACCCGCTCTCAGATTTGACGCTTACTTCAAAACAATCTGGGTCAGCGAATGGGTCAGACCTTTGACCCAGATCTGACCCATACGGGGATAAAACGCGGAAAGGCCTGGAAACGGGCAGAAAGGGACAAACAAGACGCCGGTCGGATCATTGCCAACCGGCGTCTCGGTGTATTTCTTGGGGCTTTCCCCTTCAGGAATGGCTTCTCTTTGATTATTGCGGTGCAGCTTTTGACCGCAGCGCTTTCCAGCGGTTCCTCCACCCAGTTCTCCAGGCAAGGATGATATAGACCAGCAAGCAGCGATTCCGTGCTGCTTCAGCGTCCTCTCAAAAGCGGTCGATACTCCCCTTTGATGATAACCCAAGCCATACAGGGAAGTCAAGCTGTTTTTTCACATTTCCGAGCTGCTGCCGCGGGCGGACGTCCGGGAGCCGGCGAGGGCGCGGCTTCCTTGGGGGACCATCCAAAAAAACGGAACGACGGGACGCCGGGGGCGTCTCGTCGTTCCGGGCGTTGGAAACGGGACAGACGGGTTACGTTCTGTATACGTTTTTGAACGGGGAACCTCTGCGCGGGTCGGGAAGGCCCCGGGCGGACTGTGACGGCTCAGTCCTCCGGCTCTGCTTCGTGAAAAAGGATATTGCCGCTGAGCGCATCGATCTCAAAGTCGTGCTCATAGCCCTCCAGCTTGAATTCCAGCTCATAGACCGGGCTGCCGTTCTCCCGCGTCAGCTCCAGCTCCGGCTGCTGAATGCTGTCCCGGTTTGCTCCCAGGGAACTCAGGGCGATCTCCATGGCCCGGTCGGCGGAGATCAGGGCCGCCTCGGTGGGCGAAGGCTGAACGGGGGCGGCAGAAAGGCGGTCGTCATCGTCGTCGACATCGTCGTCATCGCCGTCATCGTCCGGGTCGTCGTCGTCCAGGTCGTCGTCCAGGTCGTCGTCGTCCAGGTCGTCGTCCAGGTCGTCGTCGTCCAGGTCGTCGTCCAGGTCGTCGTCGTCCAGGTCGTCGTCCAGGTCGTCGTCCGGATCATCGTCGTCCAGATCGTCGTCATCCGGATCGTCATCGTCGTCGGCAGGCGTGCCGCTTGCCTCAAGGGGCTCTGTCTCCACCTTGCGGATCTCTCCGCTCACGGCATCCACGTCGTACTCAAATTCCTTCCCCTGGGCCTCAAACTCCACCTCGTAGATCAGGCTTCCGCCCTCATATTCCAGCTCGGATCTCAGCCTTGCGGCCACAGCCCGGCTGACCCCGGCGTGGAGCAGGGCGATCTCCTCCGCGGCTTCCCGGCCAATATAGGCCTTCTCGCTGGATTGGCCGGAGGCGCGGACCCCCGCAATGGCGTGGTGCTCCAAAAGCAGGGACAGCTCGTGGATGGAGAGGGCCGACAGCCCCTTGATATCGTATCGCGGGTTCGCCGCGGCCAGGCGTGCGATCAACAGGGCCTTGCCCGGGGAAATGCCGTACTCCTCCGCGGCGGCGGAGTCGCCGCCGGACTCCAGGACCTGGCTGAGGACGGAGCAGTCGAAGCCGCTGCTTTGCAGGTAGTCTCTGGCGTCCGCGCTCAGGCTGTCCCGCAGCCGCAGACCGCGGCCCTCGTCGGCGCTGTCAACCGTGATCAGCACGGAATTCGCCAGCTCGCTCAGATAGCCCTGCCGCAGCATCGCGCCCACGATGGCGTTCAGCGCCACCTTCACGTCGGTCCCGGCCAGGTCCATATCCGCCAGAACCTTTGCGCCGTCGTCGTTCTTTGCTTCCGCGGAGATGACCCTGTCGCTCCGGTCCAGCAGGAGGGCGATGCTCGGGTTCACGTCGATCATGATCCGGGCCGCGGGGTCCGGGTCGCGGGCGGAGATCAGCTTCGCTCCGAAGCCCAGCCCCAGCACCAGCAGCAGGGCGGCGGCCAGAGCTCCGAAGGCCCCCCAGGGGGTCTTTTTCTTTTCGGGCTTCCGTTCCGTATTCATGGCAGTATCTCCTTTCTTCGTTTCGCCTGTCTCGGAGAGAAGAGCAGATTTGAGATCCGGGGTCACGGCGCGAAACGCCGCTGCGATTTTCTGCTCCGTGGGATCATGCTTCATATCGTTTCATTCCTTTCCGCAATCACGTTTCTGAGCTTCTTCATAGCTCTGGCATATTTGGAGAGAACGGTTGCAAGGGGGAGCTTCAGGAAGGCGGCGATCTCTCTGTGCTTCCAGCCGGTCAAGGCGTGGAGCACGACGATCTGCTGTTCCTCCTCCTTCAGGACCTGCAGCCACTCCGCGGCCTGGAGATTGTCCGGCACGTCTTCCACTCGCAGCAGATGCTCCCAGGCCTCCTCGGAGAGCTCCGTCTGCCGGTCTCGCTCCTTCAGACGGTCGAGACAGAGATTTCGCGTGATCGTCATCAGGTAGGCCATGGGCTTGCCCATGGAACGGTAGCTTCCGGCAGCCTCGTACAGCCGCAGATAGCAGTCGTGCAGAACATCCTCGGCGTCGAAGGAATGCTTCAGCAGCGTCAGCGCATAGGCGTAAACCGCGCTGCTGGTCATGTCGTAAATGGGCCCCATGGCCGCGGTCTCCCCCTGCGCCAAACGCGCGATCAACGATTCAAGCCTCGCGTCGGAGGGATTCTTCTCCTGCGGGGCGGCTGTATGGATCGTTTGCATGCTTTCATCTCCCTTCACCCAGATAACGCCGGACGCGGCGCTTTTATTGCGTCGAAATGAAAAAAAACATGGAAAAACTCCAAAAAGGCTTCGGAAGCTGTTCCACCCTTCCATCCGGTATTCTATTCCGGAATAACAAAAGATGCAAGATCGGGATTTGACATTTTCAAAAGATATGAATATAAGAAAAACACAGGGGACGGTTCTCTGTGTTGACTGAATACGGCGCAAAGGAAGGATATTACAGAGAACCGTCCCCTGTGTTCACCCACATTCTGGACGAGCCAATGAACGGTCTGGACAAGGAGGGCGAGGAGGATATGCGCGGCGTTTTCGCCAAGCTCCGGGACGAGGGCAAAACCATCCTCCCGGCCTCCCACTCCGCCGAGGACATCGACCTGCTCTGCGACGCCGTCTATGAGCTGGACAAAGGCAAAATGGAGAAAATCAAATAAGCAGCCGAACAAAGCGTCGGAGCAGCAATGCTCCATTGTTGGCCCTCGCCCTTTCTTACCGAACCCAGACCCAAAAGCTGACCACGAAACACATCTTTGCGAAACAAAAAAGATACCGCACCAAAAAACCCTGAGTTTTTCAGGGTTTTTTGGCATCTTAGGGAGTCAAAAAGTACATTGCGTTTCCGTAGATACCAAACCCCATTTTCAACCAACTGGCCGGATTTGAACCGGCGAATAACACACAGCTCAGAAAAGTAACCGCATACCGCTCCTTGCCACCCAAGTGACGAGATATCATACCTTGGCCGCCAACTGCGGCGGCTTCGGCGGCAAAACCGGCATGTACGCCGTCCCCATCAAATGCAGAACCCGGCTGGGCTACCAAATGGCGCTACTTTCGGACAGGAATGACGGCGCCATCATGGAGAGCAGCCAGATAATGAGTCCTGTTGTTCACAAAGCCTGCTTTGTGGATCTCAATGCAAATCCGGCCTTTACGGACATTGCCCGCTGTGTTACCACCAGGCAGGACGCTGGGATCGGCTCCCACCCCAGAGAACGCTCCGGGGTCTTCCAGGAGATTCGGGAGGGCGAGTTCAACGGCAAGTTCGTGCTGATCGTCACGGACGCCAGCGGGGAAACCCATTACGGCGTCATCCGAAAGCTGACTCCCAGAGAGTGCTGGCGACTGCAGGGCTTCAGCGATCAGTGATACGTTAGGGTATGGACGGTATCCTATACGGCAACTGGTATTTCTGTATTACCGGCGTCTGCCGCCGCCCATGCCGCCGAAGCCGCCCATGCCGCCGCCCAACATCTGGTTGGGGATGGAATCCACCTGCTGGCCGTTGACGAGGATGGTGCCGCCGTTGAGCTGGGCGGTGCCGTCGTAGTCGAAGCTGGACTGGCCGGTGACGCTGATGGTGCCGCCGTTGATGATGATGTTGCCGTTGGAGTCCACGCCGTCGGTGTCGCCGGCGCCCATGGAGATGGTGATCTCGCCGCCGTTGATCTCCACGGTGGGGGTGTAGAGGGAGGACTTGCTGGCCGCGTTGACGCCGTCGTCCGAAGCGCTGATCTGGATCGTTCCGTCATTGATCTGAACGTAGGTGGCTTCCAGGCCCTCGGCCGCGGTGATGTCAAACGTGCCGCCGTCGATCTGCAGCAGGGTGTTGGCGTGGATCCCGTCGTCCTTGACCTGGATCACGAAGCTGCCGCCGGCGATGTAGATGTTGCCCAGGCTCTCGTCGTCGCCGTTCTCAGCGTGCAGGCCGTCCTCCTGTGCGTACAGCGTGAAGCTGCCGTCGGCGATGGCCAGACTATCCTTGGCCCGGAGCGCGTGCTCGCTTGCTGTGATCTCATAGACGCCCGCGGTGATCGTCACCTCGTCCTTGCCCACGACGCCGCTGCCGGCCTTCGCGCTGATGCGGAGGGTGCCGGTGCCGTTGAAGGTGATATCGTCCTTGGCGAAGACCACGGCGTCCACTTCGTTTTCATCGGTCTGGGTATAGCTCCCGCCGTTGGTCAGAGTATTCACGGTGCCGTCCGCAAGGGTGACGAAGACCTTATCCGCCTGCTTGACGTAGATGGCCGCGTAGTCGGAGGACTGGATGCTCACGCCGTTCAGCACCAGCTGGATCTTGTCGTCCTTCGTCGCGTCCACGATAACGCTGCCGTCGTCCAGGGAGCCGGAGAGGATGTAGGTCCCCGCGGCGGTGATGGTCACGGTGCCGCCGCTGATCTGCACAGCCTCGGAGGAAGCCTCTGCGGTCGCGCCGTTCAGGCTGATCGGCACAGCTTCGGCGGTATCGTATTCCCCGGAGAGGTCCCGCTTGGAGAAGGCCTCGCCGTAGGCGTCGCTGTCGCTGTTTGCGGAGCCCGCAGCGGCGTCCCCGGCGCTGTCCGCGGAAAGGGCGGTGAGGCTTGCGGCGCCGTCCGAATTTGCAGAGGAGATGCTTTGCGCCGTGTTCCCGGCAGCCGCCGTCTGGCTCGCCGCCGTGCCGCAGGCGGCCAGGAGCAGGGAGAGCGTCAGGAGCAGTGCGAGAAGGATGGGAGTTTTGTTTTTCAGAGTTTTCATGTTGCTTGCCTCCATTCATGTTTGATTTCTGGCGTCATTGTAGCATGGGAAAACGAAGAAATCTCCGAAAAACAAAAGCAGAAAATACGCAGAACACACGAAATCCCGCTTGTCGGCGGGATTTCGTGTGTTCCGTTTTTTACGTGGGATTGCGGGCAGATTGCCCGCGCTGCAGGGGGAATACTGCCGTAAATACCGCGCCGTTCTCATTCTTTGCGGTCAGGGTCCCGTGATAGGCCTCCGCGACAGACCGGGCGATGGCCAGGCCGATGCCGTGCTTTCCGTCCTTTCCTTTATAGAAGCGCTCGAACACGCGGGGCAGATCCTCCTCCGCCACGCCGGGGCCGTCGTCGGCCACCCGGACGACCGCGCCTTCTTCGCTGCTGCGGCAGCTCAGGCGGATCTCTTTGCGCGCGTAGCGCACCGCGTTGGAGATCAGGTTGCCGAAGAGCCGCTGGGCGTCCTGCTCCCGGATCGCCAGCATAACAGGGTCTTCGTCAAAATCAAAGGAGAAGGTCAGCCCCTTCTTCTCCGCCTCCGTGTGCTGCTCGGAGACGCAGAGGGAAAGGACCTCCCGCAGGTCGATGGGCTCGATGCTGCCCTCCGGCCTGCCCCTGCCCATACGGGAGAGGTAGAGGATGTCCTCCACCATGCCGGTGAGCTTGTCGGACTCCGAGAGGATGACCCGGCCGGCCTTTTGGGGCTCGATCACCCCGTAGACGATGCCTTCCGCGTTGCCGCGGATGGAGGTCAGGGGCGTGCGCAGCTCGTGGGAGACGTTCTGAAAGAAGGTCTCCTGCTTCTGCTTCGCGTCATTGAGCTCCCGGACCATGCCGTTCATGGAATCGGCCAGCTTTTGAAATTCCGCGTCCCGGAAGCTCAGCTCCCGCGGCTCCAGCTTCCCGCCGCCGATCTCGGAAGCGAAGTCAGAGAGGGTCTGCGCCGGCTTTGCAAAGGATTTGGCGAAGCGGCGGCTCAGCAGCACGGAAATCAGGATGGCCGCGCCGATGACAATCAAAAGAATGAGATTCACCCGCTGGGAAAAGGCCGTGATGGAGCTCACGTCGGCGTAAATCAACAGGAGGCTGTCGGCCTCTACCGGGTCTGTCTGAATGGAGATGGTATATGTTGCGTTGTCCATAGACACGACCTTGCTCTCTATGCCTGCAGACAGATCGTGGTCACGGACGTAGCAGGCCAACTCGTTTGCCGTCGCCTCGTTTCCGTACAGGACCTTTTTCAGAGATCCGTCCTCCGTCAGCACCGCGGCGCTGTATTCCGCGCCGGTCACGCGATCTGGTTTTTCGTCAAAGTGCTTGTCTCCCTTCGGACCGTGCCCGCCCTCGCGCCGGTCTTCGGAGATGCTCTGCGTGACCTCGCCCAGCTGCGTGGAAACTCTGGATCGGATATAGCTTTGCACCGCGATATTAAAGGCCAGCATGACTGCCAGCAGGATCGCGCAGGTCAGGCCGATCAGGGTGAACGTCAGCCGCGTCCGGATGTGCCTCTGTTTTTTCATTTGGATTCCTCCAATCGGAAGCCGAACCCCCATACTGCTGCGATGTTGACGCCGCTGGCTCCCAGCTTCTGCCGCAGCCGCCGCACGGTATCATCGGTGGCCCGGGTCTCCACCACGGACTCAAAGCCCCAGACCGTGTTCAGCAGCTCCTCGCGAGAGACCGCCTGGTCCGCGTGGAGCATCAGATACTTCAAAACCTCGTACTCCGTGGGCGTCAGGGCCAGGGGCTTGCCCTCCGAGAGAATGCGCCGCCTGTCCTCATCCAGCCGCAGCTTTCCGACGGAAACGGCCGCAGGCGCGGGAGCTTCATGCTTCTGACTCTCAAAGTCGATCCGCCGGAAGATGGCGCGGACCCGCATCAGCAGGGCCATGGCGGAGAAGGGCTTGGTGATGTAATCGTCGCTGCCGAGGCCCAGGCCCATGGCAAAGTCGTTTTCCGAATCCCGGGCGGTGAGCATGATGATCGGTACCGTGCTGAGCTTGCGGAGCTCGGTGCAGACGGCGAAACCGTCCCGGCCCGGCATCATCACGTCCAGGATCGCCAGATCGCAGGGCGCCTGCCGGAAGCGTTCCAGCAGCAGGTCCCCGGTGGGGAAGTCCTCCACCTCATGCCCGTCGCTGGACAAAAAGGTCCTGACCACCTGGCGGATGTTGTCGTCATCGTCCGCGACGTAGATGCGCTTTTTTAATGAATCCATTTTATTCATCCTCGATTTCCCTGTTTTTCTCCATTATAACAGGTTTCCGTCGCGAAAGTCAACGCAAAACAGCGCCGGAAGCTGCCGCAATCCATACGAAGACTTTCGTATGTTTTTCGTAAATTTCGCATCTGTTTCTCGGAGATTTCCGGGCTGCCCGTGTGCTATGATTCGGGCAGATGAAGCAAGCGCGATCACAGACCGAAAGGAGGCAATCGACATGAGTGAACTGCAAAGCTGCTTCCGGCGCTATGAGAAGAAATACCTGCTCACCCCGGAGCAATACGCCGCTGTGAAGCGCGGCATGGCGTCCTGGATGAAACCGGACGAACATCCCAACTACACCATCTGCAACATCTATTTTGATACGGAAAACTACGACTTGATCCGCACGTCGCTGGAGAAGCCGGTCTACAAGGAAAAGCTCCGGCTGCGCAGCTACGGCGTGCCCGGCAGCCGGGACCCGGCCTTCGTGGAGATCAAAAAAAAGTTCGACGGCGTGGTCTACAAGCGCCGCGTCACCCTGCAGGTCATGGACGCTGCCCGCTGGCTCAGCGGCAGGCGGCCGGGGGACGGCAGCCAGATCAGCCGCGAGATCGATTGGTTCCTGCAATTCTACCGTCCGGAGCCGAAGGTCTTCCTCGCCTATGATCGGGAGGCGTACGCGGCGGCGGACGGGGGCGAGCTGCGAATCACCTTTGACACAGACATCCGCGTCCGTTCCAACGACCTGGATCTGCGCTCCGGTAATCACGCGGTCCCGCTTCTGGAAAGCAATCAAATTCTGATGGAGATCAAGATTCCCGGTACCGCGCCTATGTGGCTGGCGCGGCTGCTGTCAAACAACAGTATCTTTCCCACGTCATTTTCCAAGTATGGAACGTATTACAAAGAATTCGTGCTCGGCGGACGATCCGCCGAAGTGAAAAAGGAGGTTGTTCTCAGTGCTTAGCTCGATCATCACCGGAACGGAAATCACCGTCTCCGCGTTCTTCATCTGCACGGCAGTTTCGCTTGTGCTGGGACTCGGCGCGGCTCTGCTCGGCATGTACAAATCCAAATATTCCCGCAGCTTCGTCGTGACCCTGGCCCTGCTGCCCGCCATGGTCCAGCTCATCATCATGCTGGTCAACGGCAACATCGGCGCGGGCGTGGCGGTGGCAGGCGCCTTCGGCCTGATCCGCTTCCGCAGCGCCCCGGGCAGTGCCAAGGAGATCGGCCTGGTTTTCCTGGCAACGGCCATCGGCCTTGCTACCGGCATGGGTTACGTGGTGATCGCCGCGGTGTTCTTCACCATTATCGCGGCAGTAATGCTGCTTCTGACCCTGACCGGCTTCGGTGCGGGCGTGGACGAAGAACGTGAGCTCAAAATCACCATTGCAGAGAATCTGGATTACGACGGCCTCTTCGACGATCTTTTCCAACAGTACACCCGCAGCGCGGAGCTTGACCGCGTCAAGACCACAAACATGGGCACGCTTTATGAGCTGAGTTATAAGATCGTGCTCAAGGACACAAGCGGGACCAAGGCCTTCCTCGATGCGCTGCGTACCCGCAACGGCAACCTGAATATCGTCTGCGGCAAGCCCGTGACGAAGGAGGCCCTGTGAACAGACTCAAAAGGCTGGCGGTCCTGCTGCTGGCTGCCGCCCTGCTGCTGACGGGCTGCGCGGGCGACGTCACAGAAACCGCACCGGCGTCTGCAGAAGGATCGGATCTGGAGGTGCACTTCTTCGACGCCGGCGCGGCGGACGCGATCCTGCTGACCACAGAGAACAGCGCTGTTCTGATCGACACCGGAGAAAAGGGCTTCGGCAAGACAATCCTCGCGTATCTTGAGGAAAAGAGGATCGAACAGATAGACTATCTGATTATTACCCACTTTGACAAAGACCACGTCGGTGGGGCCGCGAAGGTATTGAACAGCATCCCCGTGGGCAAGGTATTGCAGAGCAACCAGCCCAAGGGCAGCGATGAATACGAAAACTATGTCGAGGCCCTGGTCAATGCCGGGATCGAGCCCGTCACGGTGCGGGAAACGTATGTCTTTACCGTGGACGGAGTCAGTTATACCGTCGACCCGCCCAGGCAAACGGAATACGATGAGGACAGCAGCAACAACTCTTCGCTGATCGTTTCCGTACAGCATGGAGAGAATCGCTTTCTGTTCGCAGGGGACGCCCAGACCCTGCGTCTTTCGGAATTCCTCGATACGAATACGACGAGCTTTGACGTCCTGAAGCTTCCCCACCACGGCAGGGACGAGCCTCTGCTGGATGACTTGCTTGCCTCGACCAAACCGACTTACGCGGTCATTACGTCCTCGGAGGAAGAACCGGAGAGCGATACTGTGGTCGGAGCCTTGGAAAAAGCCGGAATCCGGGTACTGCTCACAAGAAACCAGTCTGTCACGCTGTACAGCGACGGAAATATAATTTCAATTAAGGAGTGATGCAAGTTGAAACACAAAAGATGGATCGCTCTGCTGCTGGCCGCCGTTCTGGCGGTCGGGGCCATGAGCGTCACCGCCTTCGCAGCAGAGAACACAGAACCCGAGGCGGAAACAACGACTGAGGGCAGCGCAGCTAAGCCCTGCCGCGGAAAGCACAGCCACAAGAACAAGGTTGCCGAGCCTGAAAACGCGGTTGGCAAGGACGTCGCCAAGGAAACCGCCCTGGCCGACGCCGGTGTGAGTGCGGAGGATGTCGGCAAGGTCAAGGCCCGCGTCACCAAGCTGGAGGACGGCACCGTCGTCTACCGGGTGAGCTTCAGCTCCGGGGATCTGTGGTACCGTTACAAGATCGACGCCGTGACCGGCGAGATCCTGGATAAGGCCACGGAGGACGCCGCCGCGCATGAGACGGCAAAGGCCGAGCGCAAGGAGCGGAGCAACAAATCCGCTGAGAGCTCGGAGGACGGCATCGAAACCGCCGGCCGCGGCCCCCGTCACGGAAGCGGCAGGCACGGCTCCCGCGGTTCCGGAACCGACGAAGCCGCACCGGAAGCCGAAAACAACGGCGGCCGTAAGCACGGCGCCGACAGCAAATCCGCGGAACCCACCGCCGAAGAAGGCAGCTCCCTCTAAGCCATGAAGCCCCAAGCGGGACGTCGGACTGAACAGCCGGCGTCCCGCTCTTTTGGCTTTTGAAAATGATAATGATTTTGTATGCAATATGTGGTACAGGCTCCTCTCGCGGAACTACCCGAAAGAGCAGGCAGAGCTCGACGGGGGCTTCCGAAAGTGAAGGACCAGCTACAAAAGCTGAAGGATCCATCGGAAACGTCAGCCGATTTCTGGAGAACGCAAGAAAGTTCACGGAGATCCCGGCGCTCACCTGTGAAATCCTGCACACCTTCATCCAGCGAGTGGAGGTAGGAGAACGGGCAAAGCGCTATGACCAGATCGCACCACAGGAGATTCGGATCTACTACCGCGACATCGGACTGATCGACGAGCTTCCCAAGACGATGATGGCAGAACAAGAAAAGCCTTTCCAAACAGAAGCGGCGTAAGCAAAGACAGCATGATGGGTTTGCTGCTCATTTCGCGTCCTCCTTTTCTCAGCACAGACCCTTGGCGGCAAGCTCCGCCAGGACCTGCTTCAATGCGGCGATGCCCTCTTCGGGAACGTAATGGAAGGGGGCGCGGCACTTGCCCACCGGATACCCCAGCAGGGCGACGGCCTGTTTGATGATGGTGTTGGGATTGCCGAAGCTGAACACGGTCTGCAGGGCGGCGATGGCGTCCTGGGCCTGCTGCGCGCCCTCCAAGTCTCCCGCAACGAAGCGGTCGTAGATGGAGGCCAGGGCGTTCGGCCAGATGTTGGCTCCGCCAGCGATGCCGCCGGCGCCGCCTTCCTTCAGGCAGGTCAGGATCGCGCCGTCGTTGCCGGCCAGGATCGCCACCTCCTTGTCAAGCTCCCGGGTCAGACGGATGTAGGCCTTGAGGTTCTCCAGGTCGCCGCTGGAGTCCTTGGCGCCGACGATGTTGTCCACGTCGCGGCAGAGGTCCCGGACGGTCTCCGGCAGCAGCCTGTTGCCGGTGCGGGGCGGGATGTTATACAGGATGATGGGCAGGTCCACGGCCTTCGCCACCGCGGTGTAGTGGTCGTAGAGCTCCTTCTGGGAGGCGGCGGCGAAGTAGGGGGTGACGATGGAGAGGGCGTCGGCTCCCAGGGCCTGGAGGACAACGGCGGGAATCAGTCCAAGGCCGCCGCCCAGCTGGGCATCAGCCGCAGCACCCTCTGGCGCTATCTCAAGCAGCTGGACGAAAAACGCCTCGTCTGATCGGCCCCGGGGCGGCGCCTTACGCGGCTCCGTCGATCCCTGCGGCGCAAGGATCGACCGCCCTTTTTTCCTCTTGCAAAACGGGAGTTTTTCATGTATAATTCTGTTCTTGGAAAAGCCGCGCCCGGATACTCCCTTGCGGCCCTCCTCCCGGGATCCCGATCGGGAAGCCGCAACCCCGCGCCTTCACAGGCGCAAGACAGAAAGGACCTCCGCTCATGCTGTTATATATCGATCCCGGAACGGGAAGCATGCTGGTCACCGTGCTGATCGGCATTGCCGGCGCCGCCGTCTATGCCCTGCGCGCACGCTTCATGAAGATAAGGCTGAAAATCGGCGGCGGAAAGGCCAAAAGCGACGCCCAATCCGTACCCTTTGCCGTTTTTTCCGACAACAAACGGTATTTCAACGTCTATGAGCCGGTGCTCCGGGAGATGGACGCCAGGGGCAAGCCGGTGCGCTATCTCGCCGCCTCGGAGGACGACCCCGTCTTCCACTGCGGCCTGGAGCATGTGACGGCGGAATACATCGGGCCGGGAAACAAGGTCTTTACCCGGCTGAACAGCCTCAAGGCCACGGTTCTGCTCTCCACCACCCCGGGACTGGACGTCTATCAGTGGAAACGCTCCCCCGGCGTGGGCTGGTATGTCCACATCCCCCACGCAGCCAGCGAGATCATCCTCTACCGCATGTTCGGCGTCGACTACTACGACGCGGTGCTGCTGTCCGGTGGGTATCAGGCGGAGGACATCCGGGCTCTGGAGCGCCTGCGGAAGCTGCCGGAAAAGGAGCTTCGCTTCATCGGCATCCCCTACATGGACGAAATGGCAGAGCGGCTGCGGCGGGAGGGCCCGGCGCCGGAGCATCCCCGGACGGTGCTGCTGGCCCCCTCCTGGGGCAAGAGCGCCCTGCTGGGCGTGTATGGAGCCCGGATCATCGAGGTCCTGCTGGCCACGGGCTATCATCTGATCATCCGGCCCCATCCCCATTCCTTCACCGTGGAGAAGGAGCTGGTGGAGGGGCTCATGGCGAAATATCCCGACTCCGGGCGGCTGGAATGGAACCGGGACCGGGACAACTTCGAGGTGCTGCGCCGCAGCGACATTCTGGTTTCGGATTTCTCCGGCGTGATCTTTGATTTTACCCTGGTCTACGACAAGCCGGTGATCTACACGGATCCCGACATCGACCTGGCGCCCTACGACGCCTGGTGGCTGAAGGACCACACCCTCTGGACCGCCACGGCCCTGCCGCGGCTGGGTCTGGCCCTGACAGAGGAGAACATGGAGGACCTGAAGGCCCTCATCGACCGCTGCCTCAGCGATCCCCGCTTCGTCGAGGGCCGGCAGGCCGTCAAGGACGAGACCTGGAAAATGGCCGGCGAAGGGGCGGTCCGGACCGCGGATTACCTGTGCGAGTGCTATGAGCGGCTGACCCGGGAAAAGGAGGCGCAGCAGACATGACGTTTTTCTCCATACTCGGAACCTTCTTCCTGGGACCGCTGAAGCTCCTCTTCGAGACGATCTTCCATGTGGCCTACGGCTTTGTCAGCAGCCCCGGCCTTGCCATTATCTTCCTGAGCCTGGCGATGAACGTGCTGGTGCTCCCCCTCTACCGCCGGGCCGACGCCATGCAGGAGCAGGCCAGAGACACGGAGGCGAGGCTTCACGAGGGCATAGCCCACATCAAGAAGACCTTCTCCGGCAACGAGCGGATGATGATGCTCCAGACCTACTACCGGCAAAACAACTATTCGCCCACCAACGCCTTCCGGGGCTCCGTGTCCCTGCTGCTGGAGATCCCCTTCTTCATGGCGGCCTATCAGTTCCTGTCGCAGCTGGAGCTGCTGCAGGGCATGTCCTTCGGTCCCATCGCGGACCTGGGCGCGCCGGACCGGCTGCTCAGCCTCTTTGGGCGCCAGGTCAATCTTCTGCCGCTGCTGATGACCGGCATCAACTTCATTTCCAGCGCCATTTATCTGCGGGGCTTCCCCTTGAAGACCAAGATCCAGCTCTACGCCATGGCCCTGTTTTTTCTCTGGTTCCTCTACGACTCCCCCTCCGGTCTGGTGTTCTACTGGACCTTGAACAATCTCTTCTCCCTGGGGAAAAACATCTGCTGTAAGCTGCTTCCCGCTGTGCGGCATTCCGAGAAACGCCGTCAGCGCCGGGAGGCCGCCATGCGGCGTGCCCGGCCGAACCGCAGACTGTTCCTGACGGCCGCCGCCTTCCTCACGGTGCTGACCGGGCTGCTGATCCCCTCCACCTATATCGCGGCCAGCCCGGACGAATATGTGGACGCGGCGTATTTCTTCAATCCCGTGTGGTTTATCGTCAGCGCGGCTGCCCTGGCTGCCGGCAGCTTCCTGCTGTGGCTGGGGGTCTTCTACTGGCTGGCCAGTCCCCGCGGAAAAGTGATCTTCGAGCGGGCAGCCTGCGCGGGCTGCGCGGTGGGGATGACGGACTATCTGTTCTTTGGCACAAATCTCGGCATCCTCTCCAATACGCTCCAATTTGAGAACGGCATGGTATTCTCCGCCGCCGAGATCTGGACCAATCTGCTTGTGGCGGCGGCCGTGGCCGCAGGCGCAGTCCTGCTGGCGGGAAAATGGCCCAAAAAGCTGGGGCTTGTGCTGGCGGCCCTGACGCTGGCGATCACCGGTCTGTCCGGAGTCAACACGGCGAAGACCGCAAGCTCCGTGAGCGGGATCTGGCACAACGAGAGCGGGACTGCGCCCTCCTTCACGCTGAGCACCACCCAGCAGAATGTGGTGGTACTCTTCCTGGACCGGGCCCTGGGTGAGGATCTGCCCTTTCTGGTGAACGAAAAGCCGGAGCTGAAGGAGTCCTTCGACGGCTTCACCTATTATTCCAACGTGATTTCCTACGGCGGGCACACCAACTTTGCCGCACCGGCTCTCATGGGCGGCTACGAATACACCCCCGTGGAGCTGAACAAACGCAGCGACGAGCGGCTGGTGGACAAGCACAACGAATCCCTGAAGGTCATGCCGGTCCTATTCGCGCAAAACGACTTCGACGTGACGGTGTGCGACGCGCCCTACGCCAACTACCGCTGGATCCCGGACCTTTCCATCTATGACGAGTACCCGGAGATCCACAAATACCTGACAAAGGGCTTTTTCAGCGACACGACGGCCAAGGAACAGGCGGCGGAAAACAACAAGCGCAATTTTTTCTGCTTCTCCCTGATGAAAGCCCTGCCCGTGGCCCTGCAGCCCGCCCTTTACGACGGGGGCAACTACCACCGGGCGGCCCGGGCCGCGGAGGAGCCGGCCTCCTCCCAGATCACCGAAAGCATCTCCACCGCCGCCGGGATCAACAAGAGCTTCCTGGATTCCTACGAAGCCCTGGCAAATCTGAAGACCATGACCCGGATCACCGGGGAGGAGAAAAAGCATTTTCTCTTTTTCTACAACGACCTGCCCCACGAGCCGATGCTGCTCCAGGAGCCGGAGTACCTTCCCGCCGCCCAAGTGGACAACCGGGCATATGACGCGGCGCATTGGGACCGCTTTACCGTGGACGGAGAGACCCTGAAGGTCCATGACCTGCGGCAGATGACGCACTACCAGACCAACATGGCGACGATGCTGCAGCTGGCGGCCTGGCTGGACTATCTGAAGGAAGCGGGGGTCTATGACAACACGAAGATCATCCTGGCGGCCGATCACGGCTATTACCTGTATCAGACCGAGTGCTTCCTCCACCCGGAATACCGCTATGTGGGAGGGCACTATATGGACATCGGCAATTTCTTCCCCCTGCTCATGGTCAAGGACTTCGGCGCCCACGGCTTTACCACCAGCGACGAATTCATGACCAATGCCGACGTGCCGACCATCGCCTTTGACGGCACGGTTGACAATCCCGTCAATCCCTTTACCGGCAAGGCGATCAACAGCAGCGAGAAGACGGCGCACGATCAGTTTATCGTCAGCTATCACACGGGCTGGGATACTGAATTCAACAACGGCAACACCTTCCTGCCCTGCCCCTGGGCTGTGGTAAGGAGCGACATCCGGGACCGGAACGATTGGCGCTTCATCGAGGAGCCCACCGTTCTGCAGGCGCATCAAATGCCGTAACAAACGGGACGCCGCCCCAAGGGCGGCGCCGACAGGAGGAGAAGTCATGCAGTATCAAGCCGACAACGCGATCATTATGGCAGCCGGGACCTCCAGCCGCTTTGCCCCCCTGTCCTACGAGCGCCCGAAGGCGCTGATCGAGGTCCGGGGCGAGGTGCTCATCGAGCGGCAGATCCGGCAGCTGCGGGAGGCCGGGATCCCGGAGATCATTGTGGTCACCGGCTATAAGGCGGAGCAGTTCCGATATCTGGCTGACCGTCTTGGCGTCCGCCTCGTGCACAACCCGGATTACCTCACGAGAAACAACAACTCCAGCATCTGGGCGGCACGCGCTTTTCTGCGGAACAGCTACGTCTGCTCCGCGGACAACTATTTCTCCGAGAATCCCTTCACCCCGGAGGCGGAGGACGCCTATTACGCCGCCGTCTACGCCCCGGGCGAGACCCGGGAATGGTGCATGACCGAGGGGGCGGACGGTTACATCGACTCCGTCACCGTGGGCGGCCGGAACGCCTGGTACATGCTGGGCCATACCTTCTGGAGCGCAGCCTTCAGCCGCCGCTTTCTGGAGATCCTGGAGCGGATCTACACCCTGCCCCGGACCGCGGACCAGCTCTGGGAGTCCATCTTCATGGAGCACCTGGATCAGCTGAAGATGAAGATCCGCCGCTATCCGGAGAATGTCATTTTTGAATTCGACACCCTGGACGAGCTGCGGGTCTTCGACCCCAGCTATGTGGGCGACACCCGCTCGCAAATCCTGCGCTCCGTCGCGGCTCAGCTCGGCTGCACGGAAGCGGACATTCAAAAAGTCCGCCCTCTCCGGGCGGACGACAACGCGGCGGCCGGGATCCGCTTCCTGGCCTGCGGAAAAGAATATGACTACGCATACGAAACCAAGATGTTAAAGGAGATCTGATAATGGGAAGCATCGCAGAACGGGATATCCCGCAAATTATGAAGCTGCTCCGCGAGGTGGTCGGAGCGGAATCCTGCAAATCCCTTGCCCGCATGGGCGGTCTGACCAACCACAGCTACCACGTGATTCTGGACGACGACCGGGAGTATGTGATCCGTATTCCCGGCGAGGGCACCGAGGAGATGATCGTCCGGGAGGACGAGCGGAAGAGCACGGAGCTGGCCTGCCGCCTGGGCATCGACGCCCGGATGCTCTACTTCGGCCCGGACGGGTCCAAGGTCACGGAGTACGTGAAGCACGCGGTCACCCTGTCCGCCGCCGCCTTCCACAACGAGGACCGGGTCCGGAAGGCTGCGGCGATCTTCCGCACCATCCACAGCTGCGGCGCGGACACCGGCGTCCCCTTCGAGGTCTTCCAAATGGCGGCCACCTACGAAAAGATCATCCGCGATCAGAAGGTGCCCATGTTCGGGGACTACGAAGAGCAGAAGGCCAAAGTGATGGCGATCAAGGCCCAGGTGGACGCCGTGATCCCGCCCCGTCTCGTGCCCTGCCACAACGACCCCCTCTGCGAGAACTGGGTGGAGGGCGACGGGAAGCGGCTCTATCTCATCGACTGGGAATACGCCGGGATGAACGACGGAATGTGGGATCTGGCGGACCTCTCCATCGAGGCCGGCTTCGACGAAGTCTGGGACGAGCTGCTGCTGCGCTCCTATCTGGAACGCGAGCCCTCTGTGGACCACAGACGGCACTTCCTGGCCAGCAAGCTCTATGTGGACTTCCTCTGGACCCTCTGGGCCAAGACCCGGGTGCCCTTCGACGGCCAGTCCATGGAGGACTGGGCCTGCGAGCGCTATGCGCGGATGAAGAACAACATCACGGCCTACGAAGCGCTGTAAGGGGAGGCGAAGGGATATGCTTTCCGGGATTCTCGCGGCCGTCACCTGGGCCCTCGAAACAGTAATCATCGGCATTGCCCTGGCCATGAGCCCCCTGGTCAACAGCCTGGGCGAAGCGATCTTCCTCGCGCCCTTCATCAGCACCTTCCTGCACGATGCCTGTTCCGCCGTTTTCTCCTGGATCTATAACGGAGCCCGGGGCAAGCTGGGCGGCGTCTTTCACGCCCTGTTCAGGACCAGGAGCGGCAAATGGGTGGTCATCGCGGCCATCATCGGCGGGCCTGTGGGCATGACCGGCTACGTCATGGCTGTGACCTACATGGGCGCCTCCATCGCAGCCATTGCCAGCGCCATCTTCCCCGCCATCGGCAGCGTGCTGGCCTGCATCTTCCTGAAGGAAAAAATGAAGTGGTATCAGTGGCTCTTCCTGGCCCTGACCATTCTGGGGGTCTACGGTCTGAGCTATTCCACGGAGCTGGCCCCGAAGAACTATCTTCTGGGCATTCTCGGCGCCCTGCTCTGCGCCTTCGGCTGGGGCATTGAGGCGGTGATCCTGGCTAAGTGCCTGAAGGACCCCGAGGTCACGGACGAATACGCCCTCCAGATCCGCCAGACCACTTCTGCCATCTTCTATGGGGCGGCGCTGCTTCCCATCTTGGGGCTCATGGGCTTCCGGGAGGGCGGCCTCAGCCCCTGGGCCTTCACCGCCGGGCTGTTCCGGGGCACCGGCTGGCTTCTGCCCACCATCGCCATCGCCGGCCTCTTTGCCACGCTCTCCTATCTCTTCTACTACAAGGCCATCGCCAGGATCGGCGCCTCCAAGGCCATGGCGCTGAACATCACCTACACCGCCTGGGCTATGATCTTTGCCCTGATCTACGATCTGATCCTGCACGCCCTTGACGCGAGCCACGAGATCGCCTATCCCTCCGTGCTGACCCTGATCTGCGCGCTGGTGGTGCTGGTCTGCAGCATCTTCGCCGCCGCGGACTTCCGGGAGCTTTTCAAACGGGACGCCTGACGGCGGCCCCGCTCTTTCCCGCATTTCTTCCGCCGGGTTTTTTAATTGACTTTCTCGGGTTTCACTGGTAAAATGAAACCAGCTGTTCCTGTGCCTCAGGAAAAAGCCAGGCCGCGGGATGCGGAACGCTTCGGCGGCCGCCCGGGGGCTTCGATATGGGAAACATGTGCGATGGAGGGATCATCATGGATTATTTCAGCTTACAAAACGGCAGCGACATCCGCGGTGTGGCAATGGCGGGGATCGCCGGGCAGAATGTGAATCTGACGGAGCAGGCCTGCCGGGATATCGGCCGGGGCTTTGCCCTGTGGCTGCGGGAGCGTCTGGGAAAGGACGCGCTGCGCGTGGCCGTGGGACGCGATTCCCGTCTGACCGGGCCGGCGCTCTCCGGCTGGATCGGCGAAGCGCTGGCGGCTGAGGGCGTCGCGGTGACGGATATGGGCATGGCCTCCACGCCCGCGATGTTCATGAGCACCGTCACGGAGGGCTTCGCTTTCGACGCCTCCGTGATGGTAACGGCAAGCCATCTGCCCTTCAACCGCAACGGCTACAAGTTCTTTACCCAGAAGGGCGGCCTGGAAAAGCAGGATATCAAGGCGATCCTCACGCTGGCAGCCTCCGACGCCCATACCGGACTGCCCGCCGCGGCTGTGACCGGCGGCAGCTTTATGCCGGTATACGCCGAGCTCCTGTGCCGCAAGGTGCGGGAGGCCACCGGTCTTGAGCGTCCGCTGGAGGGCCTGCGGATCGTGGTGGACGCCGGCAACGGCGCCGGCGGCTTCTATGCCGCCCAGGTACTGGAGCCCCTGGGCGCGGATACCACAGGCTCCCGCTTCCTTACGCCCGACGGCCATTTCCCCAATCATATTCCCAATCCCGAGGACAAGACAGCCATGGCCGCCATCACAGAGGCCGTCGTGCAGAACAAGGCCGATCTGGGCATCATCTTTGACACCGACGTGGATCGGGCGGGCGCGGTGCTGGCGGACGGCAGCGAGCTGAACCGCAACCGCATCATCGCCATGCTGGCGGCCATCCTGCTGCGGGAGCATCCCGGCACGACCATCGTTACGGATTCCATCACCTCCACCGGGCTGGCGGCCTTCATCGCGGCCCACGGCGGCGTGCATCACCGCTTCAAGCGCGGCTACCGCAACGTCATCAACGAGTCCATCCGGCTCAACGCGGAGGGCCACGACAGCCAGCTGGCCATGGAGACCTCCGGGCACGGCGCGCTGAAGGAAAACTACTTCCTGGACGACGGCGCGTATTTGGTCACGCGGCTGTTGATCGAGCTGTCCAAGGGCCGCAGGGAGGGCTATTCGCTCCAATCCCTGATCGCCGACCTCCAGGAGCCCGCGGAGAGCAGCGAGTTCCGCATGAATCTGCAGCTGGCGGATTTCCGGCCCTATGCCAGCGAGATTCTGGAGCAGCTTCATGCCTTTGCCGCCGCGCAGCCCGGCTGGACCCTGGCGCCCAACAATTATGAGGGCGTGCGCGTCAACCTCGACGGGGACCACGGTGACGGCTGGTTCCTGCTGCGGATGAGTCTGCACGATCCGCTGATGCCATTGAACATCGAATCCGACAGTGTGGGCGGCGTCCGGCGCATCGCGCGGGAGCTCTTCCCCTTCCTCGCCCGCTTCGACAAGCTCGACACCGCGAAGCTGGCGGAATTCGCCCGCTGATTCAGGGAATCCCGTTTTTCCGCGGAACCCTCTGCGATCCGCGCGATCAGATTTCAACGAAATATGGACGACCCTCCGGCAGCGATTGCGGCTGCGGGAGGGTCGTTTTTTGTACCGCCGGCGGGGCTTTTCGGCCCCGCCGGCTTTTTCATGCCGGGTCACGGCTTCGGTTTTGCGGCGCTGTCAAAGCGATGCAGCTGCCGCACCAGTTCGATATAGTCCCGGGCATAGCTGGACAGGTAACTGCCCTTGCGGGAGGCGGCTACAAATTCCGTCAGCACCCGGCCCCGGCCGATGGAGTAGCAGTCCAGCTCAAAGCGCTCCGCCCGGTGGCGCAGGTGGGGCTCGAAGAGGAAGGAGACGCCGTAGCCCCGGGAGACCAGGCCCATGATGGCCGGGAGGTTGGAGGTGTAGACCGTGTTCTCAAAGCGCAGCTTCCGCTCCTGGAAGAGGGCGTCGGTGATCTGGCGGGTCCGCTGCTCCGGCTGCATCAGGATCAGGGTCTCCTTTTCCAGCAGGACCGGATCGAGGATGGGCCAGCCGCCGGGATTGGGCTGGGCAAAGCGGCCGATGGGGTGCTCCTTGCAGGTGACGATCAGCAGCTCCTCCTCGTCCAGAGGCTCATAGCAGAGCATGGGGTTTTCCACCGAGGGGCGGGAATAGAAGGCCACGTCCACCTGGCCCTCCAGCAGCCGCCGGTCGTTCTCGTCGGAGTTGCCCTCAAAGAGATTTACCTTCACGTTGGGGTGCAGCTTCCGGAACTCCGGCAGGGTCCCGGGCAGCATATAGGTGCAGCGCATACGGGCGAAGGCCAGGTTGAGCACGCCCACGTCGTTTTTGAGGATGTCTGCCAGCTCCACGTCCAGATCGGCCTTCAGCCGACGGATCTGCCCGGCGTAGTCCACGTAGCGCTCCCCGGCGTAGGTCAGCACGTACTTGTTGCCCAGGCGGCGGAAGAGCTTCAGACCCAGCTCGCCCTCGAGGGCGCTCAGAAACTTGCTCAAAGTCGGCTGGGAGACGTAAAGGGCGTCGGCAGCCTTGGTGATGTTCTGGTGCTCGGCAATCGCCAGCACATAGCTCAGCTCGCGGAAATCCATGGATATTCCCCCTTGACTGTTTTTTCTATCATAGCATATCGGAGAACAAATAGCAATTCATTCTTCATCATTTTCATAGTGTATATTCCTTTTGAGAATGATTGCTGAATAATGCGAATAAGCCAAACGAATTGCACAAATCAAGCTATGCAGATTTGTGCAATTCGTTTTAGTATGCACAAAAAGAATGCCATATATGAGAACAATGAATTTCCATTCTGCTTTGGAATGTGCTATGATTCAGATAGAGAAACCCGCTTCCAGGGCTTCCCAATCAATCAACTCCCAACCGTATCACGGAACATCAGGAAAGGAAGTCAAGAACATGAAAGAAGTCAAAAAGCTCCCCGTTACCATTCTCCGCGGCGGCACCAGCAAGGGCGTCTACATCCTCCAGGCGGATCTCCCCGAAGACAAGGACGCCTGGGAGCCCATTCTGCTCCGGCTCATGGGCAGCCCGGACCGCAAGCAGATCGACGGCCTGGGCGGCTCCCAGTCTGTGACCTCCAAGGTCGCCATCATCCAGCGGTCCGCCCGGCCCGACGCCGACGTGGACTACACCTTCGCCCAGGTCTCCGTGGACAAGCCTCTGGTCAGCTACAAGGGCAACTGCGGCAACATCTCATCCGGCGTGGGCCCCTTCGCCATTGAGAAGGGCCTGGTGGAGGCGAAGGACGGCATGACCCCCGTCCGCATCTACAACACCAACACCGACAAGATCATCGAGGCCGAGGTCATGACCCCCGGCGGCGCGGTGGCCTATGAGGGCGACTTCTACATCGCCGGCGTCCCCGGCACCGCCTCTCCCGTCAAGCTGAAGTTTGTGGACCCCGCGGGGACGCTCGGAAAGGGCCTGCTGCCCACCGGCAGCGCTGTGGACGTTCTGGAGGTTCCCGGGTACGGACCGGTGGAGGTCTCCATCGTGGACGCCGCCAACCCTCTGGTCTTCGCCCGTGCGAAGGATCTGGGCCTCACCGGCAAGGAGCTGCCCGACGAGCTCAACGCCAACGCGGAAAAGCTGGATCTGCTGGAGAAGGTCCGCGGTCTGGCCGCGGTGAAGCTGGGTCTGATCGAGGACTACACCCGCTCCGCCTGGGACACCCCGGGCATCCCCAAGATGACCTTCGTGGCCGAGGCTGACGACTACGTCAACGGCGACGGCAAGGAGATCAAAAAGGAGCAGATCGACCTGCTCTCCCGGATGATGTCCATGCAGAAGACCCATCCCAGCTACGCCATGACCGGCGCCATGTGCACCGCGGCGGCCGCCGTGGTCCCCGGCTCCATCGTGCAGCAGGTCCTGCCCGCCGACGTGGACACCCAGTTCATCCGCATCGGCCATCCCGGCGGCATCCTGGAGTGCGGCGTGGACTACCGCGACAACGGCGCCTGCCCCATCATTGACGATACCTTCGGCTTCCGCACCGCGAACCTTCTGATGGAAGGCGTCGCCCGGATTGCCCTCTGAGAGAAAGAGAGGAACTGAAATGAAACTGCAACCGAAAAGTAAGATTTCCAAGCTGGCGGTCCTGCTGCTGGTCCTGCTGATGCTGGCGACCCTGATTCCCAGCGTATTCGCCAACGACGCTTCCGCCGAGAGCTCCGTGCCCGGAGAAACCATGGTCGCCCTGGGCGAAGCGCCCCTGGACGTCGCGGCTCCCGCCGACACCGAGAAGGCAGCCGACGCCGCCCCCGCGGGCGACGACACCACCACCATCGGCGCCGAGGAGGCTGACGAATGGACCTGCAAGGTCTGCTCCACCGCCAACGTGGGCGGCGACGCCTGCAAGAAGTGCAGCGCCTCCCGTCCCAACACCACCCTCTCCATCATTGCCCTGGCGGTCCTGGTGGTCGTTATCGCCATCGGCTTCATCAAGAAGGTCAACCTGGGCTTCCTGGCCATCGGCGCGGCCTTCATCCTGTCCATGATCGCCGGCATCGGCCCCAAGTACGTCACCAAGGCCTTTGACTCCGACATGTTCGTCACCCTGGTGGGCGTCACCTTCCTCTTCGGCATGGCCTCCCAGAACGGCACCCTGGATCTCTTCTCCAAGAAGGTCGTGGCCCTGGTGGGCAAGCGCACCGTTCTGATCCCCATCCTGATGTTCTTCCTCTCCGCCTTCATTTCCGCCATCGGCCCCGGCCACATTGCCGCCGGCATCCTGATGACCACCTTCGCGGTCTATCTGGCCTTCGAAATGAAGATCAACCCCATCACCACGGCCCTCTTTGCCAAGCTCGGCGCCAACGCCGGCTGCGCCTCTCCTCTGTCTCTGACCGGCCAGCTGGGCCTCAAGCTCACCAACAACCTGGTCAGCGACGTCACCAACGCCGACATCGTGGATCGGCTGGGCTTCAGCGGCCTGCACTTCTTCATGGCGACCCTGGTTTCCGGCTTTATCTTTACCCTGCTGCTCTACATCTTCAGCAAGAGCTACAAGGTCAAGGCGGATAACCCCCTGAAGCTCAAGGACATTCCCAAGTTCAATTGGAAACAGTGGTGCACCATCGGCGCCATCGTGATGATGGTGGTGCTCTGCATCGGCTTCCAGATGAACACCGGCCTCACCGCCTTCGTTATGGCCGCCATCCTGGTGCTGCTGGGCTGCGCGGACGAGAAGAAGGCCATCAAGGGCATCCCCTGGGGCACCCTGGTCTTCATCTGCGGCGTGGGCGTGCTGGTTGCTGTCATCGACATGATGGGCGGCATCGACATGATCTCCGGCCTGCTGCAGAAGCTGATGGGTCCCAGCACCGCAACGCCTGTCATGGCGGCTACCTCCGGCATCCTGTCCTGGGTCAGCTCCACCACCGGCGTGGTCATGCCCGCACTGTTCAAGATGGTCCCCGGCATTCTGCGGTCCTTCGGCGAGCATGTGAACTACATGGAGCTGATTTCTGCCATCACCGCCACCTCCTTCGCGGCCGCCATCTCCCCCCTGTCCACCGGCGGCGCCATCATCATGTCCTCCTACTCCGCCTCCAAGGAGACCACCAACGAAGAGCTCAACAAGATCTTCAAGTTCCTGTTCCTGCTCTCCGTGGCCAACGTCCTGCTGAACGTCCTGCTCTCCTGGATCGGCGTCTTCTCCCTGGGCGGCCTGTTCTGAGTTGGAACAGGAGCTGCCTGAAAAAAACGCGAAGCTTCAAACAAACAAAGGGCGCACCGCATTGCGCGGTGCGCCCTGTTGCTGTTTGATACGAATACTTGATAAATAAGTTGGAAGCTTATTTATCCGGCATCCGGAGAAGGGAGGATCAGCCCTCGATGGTGCAGTACATGAAGTACTTGTAGCCAAGAGGATTGGCGAAGAAGCCCTTCACGTTCTTGCTGATCATGTAGGTGTCGGTGTAGAAGTACAGGGGGCAGATGCAGCCGGTGGACATCAGCAGGTCCTCGGCGCGGTGCATCAGCTCGTAGCGCTTGGCGTTGTCGGTGCAGCTCTTGATGGTCTTGATCAGCACATCGTAGGTGTCGGCCCAGGTGCCGTTCTCCACCTTGACGTCAAAGCCCAGGTCGCTCAGATCCAGGCTGTAGATAGCGGCATCCTTATGGGCGCCCTTGCCGAACTGGACGTCGTTGTTGCCGGAGCCGGTGGTCCACATATCCAGGAAGCAGATGGGGTCGTTGTAGTCGGCCAGCCAGCCGTTCCGGGCGATGGAGTAGTTGCCTTCCTTACGGGTGTTCAGGAAGGTGTTCCATTCCTGGTTCTCCAGGTTCATGGTGATGCCGATGCCGGCCAGCTGCGCCTGCAGGTACTCGCCGATGGCCTTGTGGCCCTCGGAGGTGTTGTACAGGTAGGTCATGGCGGGGAAGTTGGTGAACTTGGCGCCGTCGAACTCGTAGTACTTCTTCAGGATCTCAACAGCCTGGTTGTAGTTGTCCTTGACAGCGTCCTTGGACACATTGTAGTAGCCGTCAAAGCCGTCGTTGTGACCGGCGGTCTTGTAGAACTCGGTGCCGTCGGGGTTGGTCATGCCCATGGCAACGAAGGAGGAGGCGGGAACCTGGCCGGCCTGGCCGATCTCTTCGACGATGTAGTTGCGGTCGAAGAGCAGGCTGATGGCGTTGCGGATTTCCGCACGGGCCTTCTCGGCCTCAGCGCCGCTCAGGCCGCTGCCGGCGGGCAGGATGTCCTCGTTGACATTCCAGCAGACATAGTAGGTACCGATCTGGCCGATGACCTTGTACTCATCGGGATAGTCCTTCTTGAGGGTGGCCATCTCGTTGGTGGGCACGCCGTCGATCAGCTGCCAGGTGCCGTTCTTGAAGTTGGCGACCATGTTGTTCTCGTCATCGGACAGGTAGAACTCGATCTTCTCCATCAGGATCTTGTCGGCGTCCACGTAGTTGGGGTTCTTCTCCAGGGTGATGACGCTGTTGTGATCCCACTTGGTGATGGTGTAGGCGCCGTTGCAGACATAGGTGCTCGCTTCGGTAGCCCAGGACTCGTTGGCGACCACATCCTCCCGGACAGGGAAGTAGGTGGGGAAGGCCAGCAGCTCGTTCCAGTAGGAAACCGCGTTGGCCAGGGTGACCTTCAGGGTCTTGGCGTCCACAGCCTCGACGTTCAGCTTGTCGGTGCCGTAGCCGTCCACGACCTCGAACATGTAGCCGTAGTCGGCGCCCAGAGCCTCGGAGGCGGCGCGCTGCCAGGCAAAGGCGAAGTCGTTGGCGGTGACGTCCTTGCCGTCGGACCACTTCAGGCCGTCGCGCAGGGTGTAGGTGTAGGTGACGGTGCCGTCCTCATTGGCAACGCCTTCCACCAGTTCCTTGGCGGCGTCGGCAACGATGACCAGCTTGCCGGAGTCATCCTGCGCCCACTTGGCCAGGCCGGAGAACAGATGGCTGATCAGCGTAGCGCCGTCAACCGCAGAGTTCAGAGCGGGGTCAATGGTGTCGGGTTCAGAGGAGAGGCAGACCGCGATCTTGGAACCGGCGACCGGCTTCTTTCCTCCGCTGCAGGCGACCAGAGTCAGCATCATGGCAACCACCAGCAGCAATGCTAAGATTTTCTTCATGGTTTTCCTTCCTTTCAGACATGTTATTGTATCAAAATATGCGGTGATCCGCATATTATGAACGCATCAGAGCTCGTTCACCCGATGGCAGGCAACGAAATGGCCGGGCTCCACTTCCTTGAACTCCGGCATGCCCTCGGCGCAGCAGGGCGCCGCGTGGGGGCAGCGGGTCCGGAAGGGACAGCCGGAGGGAGCGTTGAGGGGGCTGGGGATGTCGCCGGAGAGCACGATCCGCTTGTTGGCTCTGGCCACCTTGGGATCCGGCTGGGGAACGGCGGACATCAGGGAGCGGGTGTAGGGGTGCAGGGGTTGATCGTAGATCACCGCAGCGTCCGCCAGCTCCACCATCTTGCCCAGATACATGACGGCGATGCGGTCGCTGATGTGGCGAACCACCAGGATGTCGTGGGCGATGAAGAGATAGGTCAGGCCCATCTGCTCCTGGAGCTCCACGAACATATTGATCACCTGGGCCTGGATGGACACGTCCAGGGCGGAGACCGGCTCGTCGCAGACGATGAACTCGGGCTTCAGGGCCAGGGCGCGGGCGATACCGATGCGCTGGCGCTGGCCGCCGGAGAACTCATGGGCGTAGCGGGAGGCGTGCTCGCTGTTGAGGCCCACCCGCTCCATGAGCTCCAGGATGCGATCTTCGCGTTCCTTTTTGTTCTGGTACATCTTGTGGATGTCCAGGGGCTCGCCGATGATGTCGGAGACGGTCATGCGGGGATTCAGGGAGGAGTAGGGGTCCTGGAAGACCATGGTGGTCTTCTTGCGCAGCTCCTGGATGTCCGCCTTGGTCTTGATGAGCCGTCCCTCGAACTCCACCTCGCCGTCGGTGGGCTTGTAGAGGTGCAGGATGGAGCGGCCCACGGTGGTCTTGCCGCAGCCGGACTCGCCCACCAGACCGAGGGTCTCGCCCCGGCGGATGGCAAAGGAGACGTCGTCCACGGCCTTCAGCGGCTTGGTGCGAAGCGGGCCGACGTTGATGTTGAAATACTGCTTCAGGTGACGGACTTCCATCAGGGGACGCTCGTATTGCTCAAAGGTTCCGCTCATTCCGTCACACCGCCTTTCTCCTCATCCGGCAGGATGCTGCCGTTTTCCACGCCTTCCTTTACGTTCATCCAGCAGGCCGCGAAGTGCTCCTCATTCAGCCGCATCCGCTGGCAGCGCTCCTTGAGGCAGATCTTCATGGCGTTGTCGCAGCGGGGGGCGAAGGGGCAGCCCTCCGGCATGTTCAGCAGATCGATGGGCGTGCCGGTGATGGGCTGGAGCTTGCTGCCGGCGGTGTCCGCCGTGGGGATGGAGCGCATCAAGCCTTTGGTGTACTCGTGCTTGGGGTTATAGAAGATCTCGTCCGCGGTGCCCTGCTCGCAGATGGAGCCGGCGTACATGACGATGACCTCGTCGCACATCTGGGCCACAACGCCCAGGTCATGGGTGATCATGATGATGGCCATGCCCAGCTGCTCCTGCAGGGAACGCATCAGATCCAGGATCTGGGCCTGGATCGTCACGTCCAGGGCGGTGGTGGGCTCGTCGGCGATCAGGATATCCGGCTCACAGGCCAGGGCCATGGCAATCATGACCCGTTGGCGCATGCCGCCGGAGTGCTCGTAGGGATACTGCTTCATGCGCTTCTCCGGCTCGTTCACGTTGACCAGCTTCAGCATCTCCACGGCCCGGTCCCAGGCCTCCTTTTTGTTGCGGTCGGTGTGCAGGCGGATCGCCTCCACCAGCTGGTGACCGATGGTGTAGGTGGGGTTCAGGGAGGTCATGGGATCCTGGAAAATGATAGAGATTTTGTTGCCGCGGACGGTCTTCATCACCGACTCGCCCGCGTTCACCAGCTCCTGACCGTCCAGCTTGATGGAGCCGGAGACGATCTTTCCCGTGGGAGCCAGAATCTGCATAATGGAGTAGGCGGTAACAGACTTGCCGGAGCCGCTCTCCCCCACGATGCCCAGGACCTTGCCCCGGTCCAGATTGAAGGAGATGCCGTTGACGGCCTTCACCTCGCCGGCCGGGGTAAAGAAAGAGGTGTGAAGGTCCCGTACCTTTAAAAGAGGTTCAGTAGACATGTTCTGCACTCCTTTCTCAGTTTCTCAGCTTCGGGTCAAAGGCGTCGCGCAGGCCGTCGCCGAAGAGGTTCAGCGACAGGACGATCAGCGAGATGACCACAGCAGGGATGACCATACGGTACGGATAGGAGGACAGGCCGTTGAGGGCGTCCGAGGCCAGGGAGCCCAGAGAGGGCATGGGGGCGTTGACGCCCAGACCGATGAAGGACAGATAGCTCTCGGTGAAGATGGCGCTGGGAATCTGCAGGGCCGTGGAGATGATGACCACGCTGATGCAGTTGGGCAGCAGGTGCTTGCGGATGATCCAGCCGCCCTTGGCGCCGGCGGCCTTGGAGGCCAGCACGTACTCCTGCTCCCGCAGGGAGAGGATCTGGCCGCGGATCAGGCGGGACATGCTGACCCAGTAGAGGACGCCGAAGACGATGAAGAGGCTGATAATATTGCTGCCGATCTTCTCCAGCACCGTGCCTTCCAGAGCCGGAGCCAGGGTCTGCTTCAGCACGGAGGCCAGCAGAATGACCATCAGCATATCCGGCAGAGAGTAGATGATATCCACGATCCGCATGATGATCAGGTCCACCTTGCCGCCGCAGTAGCCGGCAATGGATCCGATGGTCATGCCGATGATCAGCACGATGATGCTGGCGAAGAAGCCCACCGCCAGGGAGATCCGGGTGCCGTAGACCACGCGGATGAAGTAGTCGCGGCCGGAAGCGTCGGTGCCGAAAACGTGGGGGAAGATCTTTTCTCCCGCCGCGATCCGGGCCTGCTCGGTCTTCCCGTATTCAAAGGGAGACAGATTGTTGTAGCTGGCGTCCACGGGCTCTCCGGGCTGAACGCCCAGCATGCTGTCGTAAGCGTAGGGCCAGACGGCCGGGAGGATCAGAGAGGAGAGCGTGATCAGAATGATGACGATGAGGCTGACCGCGGCCACCTTGTTCTTCAGCAGACGCTTCATACCGTCGCGGAAGAAGGTGGAGGAGGGGCGCATCTGCACCATGTAGGCCTTTTCGTCCTCGGTAGCCGGGAGAAAGGCGTCCACGTCGATGTGCATCGTAAATCTTTTATCCATCAGCTGCTCTCTCCTTTAGTCGAAATTGATCCGGGGATCGACCACCTTGTAGAGGATGTCGCTGACCAGATTCATCACCACGATGAGGACGGCCAGCACGATGGTGGTGCCCATGACCATGGGATAGTCGCGGTCGGTGATGCTCTTGACAAAGGCGCGGCCGATACCGGGGACGGCAAAGATCTTTTCCACCACCAGAGAACCGGTGACGATGTAGGCCAGCATGGGGCCAAAATAGGTGATGACCGGGATCAGGGAGTTCTTCAGCGCATGGCCGAAGATGATCTTCCCGCCGGACACGCCCTTGGCCTTGGCGGTGCGGATGTAGTCCTGGCCCAGCACGTCCAGCATGGAGGAGCGGGTGAGACGGGTGATATAGGCCATGGGATACAGGGACAGGGTGATGATGGGCAGAATGAGGCCGCCCTCGGCGGCGCCGTTGGCCGGCAGAAGCATCCATACGATAGCGAAGAGCAGCAGAAGCAGCGAGCCCATAATGAAGGAGGGCATGGAGACGAAGGCCGTGGTGATGACCATGATGATCTTGTCGATCAGCTTGTTGCGGCGGAGCGCAGCCCAAGCGCCCAGCACGATCCCGGTGACGCCCGCGATGGCGGCGGCGATGACGCCGAGCTTCACGGAGGTCTTCATGCCGTCGAGGATGATGTCGATGACCTGGCGGCCTCTCTGCTTGATGGAGGGGCCGAAATCGAATTTTGTGACGATGTCCTTGAGGTAGGTCCCATACTGCTCCATCAGGGGCTTGTCGAGACCGTACTTGGCCTCCAGCGCGGCCTGGACCTCCGGCGTGACCGCCTTCTCACTCATGAACGGACCGCCGGGGACGGCGTGCATGACAAAGAAGGTCACGGTGATCACGACCCAGACGGTCAGGATCGCAAGGCCGATCCGCTTCACAATGTAAAACAGTGTCTTTGAGTTCATAATCTTCCGCCTTACACCTTTCATCTTCGCTTTCCAGCGATCCGGCGGCGGGCTGCGCCTCCGGAGCGCTGCAGGCGGGAGCCTCAAGCGCGCAAAATTGCCTGCCGCTCCACATAATATTGTATTATATAGCAATTGCATGAAAAAAGCAACATCTTTTCGGCAAAACTGCGCAAAATGGCCGTTGCGTGAATATTTTTGGCTGTTTTTTGGGGCTGTCCTTCGGGCTTTTGCCCCGGAAATACGGTTTTACGCGCAAAACACCGTGAAATCCGAAGATTTCACGGTGTTTGTTTCCGACAGCGCGCGGCGTCGGGCCTATTTGCTGCTTTCCTTTTCCACCAGGATCCAGGGGGCCAGCTGAGACGCGCAGGACTCGCCGCGAAGCAGCCGGAAGAGCGTCTCAGCCGCCATCCGCCCCACGTTGTATCTGCCGTGGGACAGGGAGGTAATGCGGGGCGTGGACATCTCGCTGTAGGGGCTGTTGTCAAAGCTGACGACGGCGATATCCCCCGGCACCGAAAGTCCCTTCCTGGTCAGATAGGAGATCACCCGGGCGGCGATCTCGTCGTTGTAGCAGACCACGGCGCTGCAGGAGGAGAGCAGCCCCGCCATCCGTTCCACCGAGTAATCGTCCTTCAGAAAGTGCTCCTTCTGGGCGGTGTCGTACCAGAGTACATTGCCGTCCTCCGGGGTGAGCCCGTATTCCTGGAGCCCCTCCAGATAACCGGCAAAGCGCTGCCGGCCCTGGAGGTCGTCGTATTTGAAGATCCCGCCGATCCCCCGGTGGCCCTTCCCATACAGGTATTCCACCAACATCCGTCCGCCCGCCAGGTTGTCGTCCAGCACGGAGAGGGTGTCGGGGAGCTGCTCATAGTTGCCGTGCATAAAGACCAGGGGGATTCCCTTCTCCATCAGCTGGCGGCAGAGCTTGAGATTCGGATTGGGCAGGCCGGTCTTGGTGCCCTCAATCAGTACCCCGTCCAGCCGCTCCATTTCCAGCAGGGTCTGCAGAATCCGACGCTCGCTGCTGAACTGGTTCTGTGTGGCAAACAGCAGGGGCGCGCTGTTGTTCTCCGAACAGACCGCCTCGATCTCCCGCAGGATGCTGGGGAAGATGTAATCGCTGATATAGGTAGTCACCACGGCGATGGATCGGCGCGGAAGCGGCACGGGCTCCTGCTTCTCCCGGATGAAGGAGCCGCTGCCCTGGCGGCGCTCGATCAGCCGCTCGGCCTCCAGGACAGAGAGCGCCTGCCGCACCGTCTGCCGGCTGACCTGAAACTGCCCGCAGAGCGTCTGCTCTGTGGGGAGAAGCTTCTGGTATTTCCCGGAAAGGATCCCGGTCCGCAGCGTTTCCGCCAGAACTTGATACTTCGGATTCATATGCAGACTCCCGTCCATACAACTTTTTCTTTATTATACGCAGATTTGAATTTTGTGTCAATACAAGTTTTTTTGGAAATCGCTAAAAAATTTAGTTGTATGTATCAAATTCAGCGTTGATTGTGCAAAGCAACGAAGCGTTCCGGGCCCTCGAAAACTGAAAAAAAGTGTAAAAACCCTTGATATACTCCGGTTTTTCCCCGTTGAGAGGAATTTGTATTCTGCCGGGCAGGTCCTTTCCAAAAATTTGTATTGTGCATGGATACAAAAAATGATTTTTGTGTGTACATATTATTGACTTTCTCTCCGCGGAGTGGTATGCTGTAAGCACAAGGTCCGGACCTTTCCGGACGAAAAAACGAAAAATTATCAAGAAAGAAGGAAAGAATATGCGTAAACTGTTTGCTCTGCTTCTTGTTGTGGCCCTGATCTTCACTCTGGTGGCCTGCAGCAACGGAGAAAAGAAGCCCGAGAAGGAAGGCGGCCTGATCAAGGTCGGCGTCGTCAACAATCCTCCCTCCGAGTCCGGTTACCGCGAAGCCAACGTCAACGATTTCACCAAGGTCTTCACCGAAGCCAACGGCTACGACGCCAAGTTCTTCTACAGCCTCAAGAACGACGAGCAGCTGAGCTCCGCCCGCCAGTTCATCACCGACGGCGTGGATTACCTGCTGATCTCCGCTGCCGAGACCACCGGCTGGGACGCCGTCCTGAAGGACGCCAAGGACGCCGGCGTCAAGGTCTTCCTCTTTGACCGTATGATCGATTGCGACAAGGATCTGTTTGAGGCCGCCGTGGTTTCCAACATGGCCGCGGAGGGCGACACCGCCGTCCAGTGGCTGCTGGACCAGAAGCTCCCCGAGTACAACGTGATCCACATTCAGGGCGCCATGGGCAGCGACGCGCAGATCGGCCGTACCGGCGCGCTTGACGCCCAGTTCGCCGCCGGCACCATGAAGAAGGTCGTGCAGCAGACCGCCACCTGGGACGAGGCCGAGGCCAAGAAGATCGTGGAGTCCGTCATCAACTCCAAGGAGCCCTTCAACGTCATCTACGCGGAGAACGACGGCATGGCCAAGGGCGCTGTCGCCGCTCTGGACGAGGCCGGCATCACCCACGGCGTCGACAAGGACGTGGTGGTCATGGGCTTCGACTGCAACAAGTGGGCGCTCCGCGAGCTGCTGGCCGGCAACTGGAACTACGACGGCCAGTGCTCCCCCTTCCAGGCTCAGGTCATCAGCGACATGATCAAGAACCTGGAGGCCGGCAAGGCCATCGAGGGTCTGAACGACGCCAAGCAGATCATCTCCGTGGAGAAGGGCTTTGACGCCAAGACCATCACCCAGGCTGACATCGACACCTACGGTCTGGGCGAATAATCGCACAAACGAACCAGGATAACACGAAGCCATAGCAAGAGCGCGGTGTGGGATAGAGTGGTTAAATCCGCGATCCACATCGCGCTCTTTTTGATCCAAAATCAAAAGAACCGAAATCATATGTTCCTTCAGAAAACAAGAAAACAGGACAGGAGTTGAGCGGATGAAAGAGGACATTGTGTTGACAATGCGCGGAATCTGCAAGTTTTTCCCGAACGTAAAGGCTCTGGAAGACGTGGATTTCACCCTGCGCAAAGGAACGATCCATGCGCTGATGGGAGAAAACGGCGCCGGCAAATCCACCCTGATCAAGGTCCTGACCGGCGTTTACACCATGGATCGGGGCGAGATCCGGATCGACGGCGTGGAAGGCCCCATCATCATACGCTCTCCCCAGGAGGCCCAGAGCTACGGCATCAGCACCGTCTATCAGGAGATCACCCTCTGCCCGAACCTCACCGTGGCAGAGAACATGTTTATCGGCCGCGAGGCCAAGCGCCGCGTGGACTGGAAGCAGATGGAAAAGCGCGCCGGCGAGCTGCTGGATTCGCTGGGAATCCCCGCCAGACCCAGGCAGCAGCTGGGGAGCTGCTCTCTGGCCGTGCAGCAGATGGTTGCCATCGCCCGGGCGGTGGACACCGAATGCAAGGTGCTGATCCTGGACGAGCCCACCTCCTCTCTGGACGAGAAGGAAGTGGAGATGCTTTTCAGTCTGATGCGCAAGCTGAAGGCCAGCGGCGTCGGCATCATCTTCGTGACCCACTTCCTGGAACAGGTCTACGCCGTCAGCGATCAGATCACCGTTCTGCGAAACGGCAGGCTGGTGGGCGAATACGAGATTCAGGATCTGCCCCAGGTGAAGCTGGTGGAGACCATGATCGGCAAGGACCTGGAGGACCTTTCCTCCATCAAAAATCAGAAGACCGCCGCAGACGGCGAGATCTTTTACGAGGCCGAGGGGCTTTCCAGCTCCGAGAGCCGCCCCTTTGACTTCCGCATCGCCAAGGGCGAGGTCAACGGCTTCACCGGACTGCTGGGCTCCGGCCGCAGCGAGAGCGTCCGGGCCATCTTCGGCGCCGATCCGGTCACCGGCGGCACCGTGAAAATCAACGGAAAGAAAACAAAAATCGCAAAGCCTCTGGACGCCATGAAGCACGGGATCGGCTATCTGCCCGAGGGCCGTCGGCGGGACGGCATCATCGCCGATCTGTCCGTGCGGGAGAACATTATCCTGGCCCTGCAGGTAATCAAGGGAATGAACCACCCCATCTCCCGGGCCAAGGCGGAGGCCTTCGCGGACGAATACATCCAAGCGCTGTCCATCAAAACCTCGTCTCCGGACACGCCCATCAAGCTGCTCTCCGGCGGCAACCAGCAGAAGGTCATCCTGTCCCGCTGGCTGCTGACCCATCCCCAGTATCTGATTCTGGACGAGCCCACCCGGGGCATCGACGTGGGCACCAAGACCGAGATCCAGAAGCTGGTTTTGAAGCTGGCGGAGGACGGCATGAGCATCACCTTCATTTCCTCGGAGATCGAGGAAATGCTGCGGACCTGCTCGCGCCTGATCGTCATGCGCGACCGCAAAATCGTCGGCGAGCTGAAGGACGAGGAGCTGACCCAGGAGCGTGTGATGCGCACCATCGCGGGAGGAGGGAAATGAGATGAAAAAAGCAAAAACCTCCCTGTTCTTTGGAAAATACAGCCAGCTTCTGATCCCGCTGATCGCGATCCTGCTGCTGGTGATCTTCAACCTGTTCCGCGATCCCGGCTTTTTCTCTGTGGGCATCTCCGCAAACAACAAGGGCGACCCCGTGCTCCAGGGCAATCTGGTGTCCATCCTCAACGGCGCGTCTGAGCTGGTGATCCTCTCCATGGGCATGACCCTGGTGACCGCCGCCGCAGGAGGCCAGGACATCTCCGTCGGCGCTCTGGCGGCCATCGCGGGCAGCGTCTTCGTCAAGATCCTCAAGGGCGGCGCCGTGACGGGACCCACAGTTCTTCTCGCCTTCCTAGCCTGCTGCGCCGTGGCCATGCTTTTCGGGTCCTTTAACGGCTCTCTGGTCTCCTTTTTCCGCATCCAGCCCATGATCGCGACGCTGATCCTCTTTACCTGCGGACGCAGCATCGCCTACTGGATCAACGGCGGCGCCACGCCGACCGTGGAGAGTCCCATTCTCGACGCCATCGGCAGCTTCATTCCCGGGGTCCCCATCCCGACGCCCATCCTGATCGTGATCGCGATCGGGCTCCTGTTCGGGCTGCTCTTCCGCTTTACGACCCTGAGTCTGTACATCCAGACCGTGGGCATCAACCAGGGTGCGGCCCGGCTCAACGGCGTCAACACCGTGGGGATCAAGCTGCTCTCCTTCGTTATCCTGGGCGCCTGCTGCGCCGTGGCCGGCACCATCGGCGTGAGCCGCTTGGGCCTCATCAACCATGAAACCCTGCTGATCAACATCGAGATGGACGCCATCCTTGCCGTGGCCATCGGCGGCAACAGCCTGGGCGGCGGCAAGTTCAAGCTGCTGGGCTCCGTGCTGGGCGCCTACGCCATCCAGATGCTGACCATCACCCTCTACGCCATGAAGGTCCCTTCCACGGACGTAAAGGCCTACAAGGCTGTGGTCATCATCATTCTGGTGGCCATGGGCTCCCCCGTGGTGAAGGACAGCATGAGCCGCTTCTGGAAAAAGCTCAGAAGAAGCCGCCCCGCCGGGGAAAAGGAGGTGGCCTGAGCCATGAAACTGCGTTCCGATAAAGGCTCCCTCCGCCGCAGAGAACCCATCACGGATTCTCAGCTGCTTCTGCTGATCACCATCGGCATCTTCGTCGGCATGTACCTGTTGGCCGTTCTGATCTGGGGCGGCGGCTATCTGAAGCCCCAGATGCTTTTCGATATTCTCAATGACAACGCTTATCTGGTCATCATCTCCTGCGGTCTGACCATGGTGATGATCACCGGCAGCATCGACATCTCCGTAGGCGGTGTGACGGCCCTGGTCGCCATGGTGGGCGTCATGATCCTGAACGGCAATCTGGGTCTGTTCAACGGCATCATCGCCTCCCTGGGCCTCACGGAGAACTGGCGGATCGTCTTCGCCTTAGTGTCCTCCCTGCTGATCGGCCTGGCCTTCGGCGCGGTCCAGGGCTTCCTGATCGCCCATCTGGAGATCCAGCCCTTTATCATCACCCTGGCGGGCATGTTCTTCGCCCGGGGCATGATCACCATCATCAGCGTGGATCCCCAGAAGGCCCCCCAGAACCTGATGGACATTCTCCAGACCCGCATTGAGATCCCCTGGCTCGGCTCCGTCAACAACCGGGGCGTGCTGATTCCTGCCCGCATGGAGATCGGCGTGGTGATCGCCCTGGTGATCGTGGTCCTGGTCTTCATTTTGCTGCGCAGGCGCAAGCTGGGCCGCTGCTTCTACGCCGTGGGCGGCAATCAGCAGAGCGCCCTGATGCTGGGTGTGAACGTGCGCAGGACCCGCTTCATGGCCCATCTGCTCTCCGGCCTTCTGGCCGGCATCGCCGGCTTCGTCTTCATGATGCACACCGGCGCGGGCAACGCCACCAACGCCACCGCAGCGGAGATGAACGCCATCGCTTCCTCCATCATCGGCGGCACCCTCCTCACCGGCGGAGTCGGCAGTGTGGTGGGCACCTTCTTCGGCGTGCTGACGCTCAGCACCATCAAGTCAATCGTGACCACCTCCGGTCTTCGGGATCCCTGGTGGCAGAGCATCACCACCGGCGCGATGCTGTGTCTGTTCATCCTGCTGCAAAGCGTGGTGCTGATGCGGAAAAACAAAGCAAAGGACAGCAACAAGGAAAGGGGCAACAAGTAATATGAAACGTGAATTTTGGTTTGTAGTCGGAAGCCAGTTTCTGTATGGGCCGCAGGTGCTGGAGATCGTCGCGGGCCGGGCGAAGGAGATGGCGGAGGCGCTGTCCAAAGTCCTGCCCTATCCCCTGGTCTATAAAGTCACGGCCAAGACCAGCAAGGAGATCTGTGACGTGGTGAAGGAAGCCAACTTCCGGGACGAGTGCGCGGGCATCATCACCTGGTGCCACACCTTCTCCCCCAGCAAAATGTGGATCGACGGCATCCGCGAGCTGCGGAAGCCCTGGTGTCACTTTGCCACCCAGTATAATCAGGAGATCCCCAACGAGGAGATCGACATGGACTTCATGAACCTGAACCAGGCCGCTCACGGAGACCGGGAGCACGGCTTCCTCGGCGCCCGGCTCCGCAAGCCCCGCAAGATCATCGCCGGCTACTGGAAGGACGAGAAGGTCCATAAGCGGCTCTCCGACTGGATGCGGGCCGCCGTCGGCGCAGCGGTGTCCCGGGAGATGCGGGTCATGCGCTTCGGCGACAATATGCGCGACGTGGCCGTCACCGAGGGCGACAAGGTTGAGGCCCAGATCCAGCTGGGCTGGCAGGTGAACACCTGGGCGGTGGGCGACCTGGTCAAGGAGATGCACGCCGTCACCGAGGCCGAGATCGACGCCCTTGTGGCGGAGTATGAGGCGGCCTACGACGTGGCCACCGACAATACCGACGCCATCCGCTACCAGGCCCGGGAAGAGATCGCCATCAAAAGAATGATGGACCGGGAGGGCTGCAGGGCCTTCTCCAACACCTTCCAGGACCTCTACGGCATGGAGCAGCTGCCCGGCCTGGCCTCCCAGCATCTGATGGCCCTGGGCTACGGCTACGGCGGCGAGGGCGACTGGAAGGTCAGCGCCCTGACCGCCATCCTCAAGGCCATGGGCGAGAACGGCAACGGCGCCTCCGCCTTCATGGAGGACTACACCTATCACCTGGTGGAGGGACAGGAATACTCCCTCGGCGCCCACATGCTGGAGGTCTGCCCCTCCCTGGCGGCGGGCAGGCCCAGGATCGAGACCCACCACCTGGGCATCGGCATGAACGAAAAGGATCCCGCCCGTCTGGTCTTCGAGGGCAAGGCAGGTCCGGCCCTGGTCGCCTCCCTGATCGACATGGGCGGCAGACTGCGGCTGATCGTCCAGGACATCGAATGCGTCAAGCCCATTATGCCCATGCCCAATCTCCCGGTAGCCCGGGTCATGTGGCGGGCCATGCCGGATCTGACCACCGGCGTGGAGTGCTGGATCACCGCCGGCGGCGCCCACCACACAGTGCTGAGCTATGACGTCTCCGCCGAGATGCTTCGGGACTGGGCCCGGATGATGGATATTGAGTTCGTCCACATCGACAAGGATACCACCCCGGAGAAGCTGGAGGACGAGCTGCTGGTGAAGGATCTGGTTTGGAAGCTGAAGTGAGACAACCGGCAACAGGAGAGTGCGTATGATAGATCTGAAACAATGCACCGTCGGCATCGAGCTGGGTTCCACGAGAATCAAGGCCGTCATGATCGGCAAAAACCACCTTCCCCTCGCCTCCGGCGACTTTGAATGGGAAAACCAGTACCTAAACGGCGTCTGGACCTATCCCATGGACCTGGTCCACCAGGGTGTGCAGGCCTGCTTCGCCAATCTCAAGGCCGACGTCAAGGCCAAATACGGCGTCGAGTTGACGACGGTCGGAGCCCTCGGCGTGTCCGCCATGATGCACGGCTATCTGCCCTTTGACCGGGACGGGAAGCAGCTCGCCGAATTCCGCACCTGGCGCAACACCATCACCGGCGAGGCCGCCGAACAGCTGACGGCCCTCTTCGGCTTCAACATTCCCCAGCGCTGGAGCATCGCCCATCTGTACCAGGCGATCCTCAAAGGCGAAGAGCATGTGAAGGATATTGCTTATTTGACCACCCTGGCGGGCTACATCCACTGGCGGCTCACCGGCGAGAAGCTCATGGGCGTGGGAGAGGCCTCGGGCATGTTCCCGATCGACAGCGAAACGCTGGATTACCACGAGGGCATGGTGCAGAAATTCCGCTCGCTCACCGGCGTTGATCTCCGCGCCATCCTGCCGAAGGTCCTGCCCGCCGGCGTACAGGCCGGGACCCTCACCGAGGAAGGCGCGCGCCTCCTCGATCCCACCGGGGTCCTGAAGCCCGGCATCCCCCTGGCCCCCTGCGAGGGCGACGCGGGCACCGGCATGGCCGCCACGAATTCCGTACGGGTGCGGACCGGCAACGTCAGCGCGGGCACCTCGGACTTCGCGATGCTCGTCACGGACAAGCCCCTCAGCGTCCACCGGGAGATCGACATGGTGACCACGCCCGACGGCCTGCCGGTCGCCATGGTCCACTGCAACAACTGCAGCTCCGACATCAACGCCTGGGTCAATCTCTTTGCGGAGTTCTGCGAAATGATGGGCATCCGGGCGAACAAGGGCGAGCTTTTCACCCGGCTTTTCCGAAAGGCCCTGGAGGGCGCGCCGGACTGCGGCGGCCTGCTGTCCTACAACTACTATTCCGGCGAGGGGGTAACGGATCTGGACGAGGGCCGTCCGGTCTTCGCCCGCCTGCCCGACGCCGACTTTACCCTGGCAAACTTCATGCGGACCCACCTGCTCTCCGCCCTGGCGACTCTGAAGATCGGCATGGACATTCTGACCCGGAGCGAGGGCGTGGAGATCGACAGGCTCTGCGGCCACGGCGGCTTCTTCAAGACGCCGGAGGTGGGCCAGCGGATGCTCTCCGCCGCGGTGGGCGCGCCGGTCTCCGTCATGGAGACGGCGGGAGAGGGCGGCCCCTACGGCATGGCCCTGCTGGCGGCCTATATGCTTTGGCGGGACGCGGAAGAGAATCTGCCGGATTACCTGGACCACAAGGTCTTCGCCGGCGCGAGCTCCGTCTCCATCATGGCGGACGAGCGGGACAGGGCGGGCTTCAACGCCTTCCTGGCCCGTTACCGGAGGGCGCTCCCCCTGGAAAAGACCGCCGTTGCGGTGCTGTAATACAGAACAAGAAGACCGGGGCGGCGGGGTTTCCCGCCGTCCCGGTCTCAGACTGTCAAAAAAGACCGTAACCGTCAAAATCAAGCTTCCGTATTTGAACCCCGCGATTCCTGTTTCATTCCGCAAAGGGGCTGCGATCTTCTGTGCTGTTTGCGCAGAACCGGCTTGCTTCGCAAGGATTTTGAC
>JAFWPP010000034.1:0-8124 GCA_017509485.1 Oscillospiraceae bacterium
GAAAGTCAGGCCGCCGGCAGGCATGCCGGCCTGCCATAAAACGCAACGCAGGCGATGATCGGAACGCAAGGGGAAACGGATTGCCACGCCAGTGACATCGGTCACTGGCTCGCAATGACAGATCCGGAAGGTTTCTGCCTCGGGCGGGCGCTCGATGAGCGCCCCTACGGGGTGGGTGGCGGTCGGAGGCCGGTGCCGCGGGCGGGCGCTCGGTGAGCGCCCCTACGGCGTGGGTGGTAGTCGGAGGTTGGTGCCGCGGGCGGGCGCTCGGTGAGCGCCCCTACGGTGTGGGTGCGTAGCGGCGCACAGCGTGCGCCATGTCGTCCCCGCACGGAGCAATTGAGAATTGAGAAGTGAGAAGTGAGAAGTGAGAATTTAGAATTGTGGTATCGTTCAAATTGCCATTCGAACGATGAAAAGAAAACCTTGGTGCTGTTCCGTACAGGGATGGGTAGACGATCCGTAAAACGCAGGCCAGGATCCCTGTCCGCTGACCCGGCGGGGCGCTGTGGAGCTCCCGCAGGAGACTTCGTTTCCGCTTCCGGCTCATGGGGCCGCCGCACCGCTCCTGATCCATCAGGGTCTTCCACAGGACCCGCAGGGCGCAGTCGTTTTCCAGCATGGCCGAATAGGGCAGCCGGTTTTCCGGCTCCTCCGCATCGGCCGGAGAATCCATCCCCCCGTCGAAGGCGGTCATAGACCAGCCTGGCTCCGGGGCCTCCGAACCCTCTGAAAAATCCCTTTCTCTCTCCAAAGCAGAAAGAGAGAGCCCGGGATCCCCGTCTGCGGCAGCGCCGTCCGTCCGGCTCCTTTCGAGAACCGGCGCGGCGCTGCCCTCTGTCTCTTCCTCTGCCTCTGTCTCTTCCTCTCTCTCTTTCTCAGACTCATTCTTATTCTTGTTCTTATTCTTATTCTTGTTCTTGTTCTCCTGCGGGGCGCTTTTCCTGCCGCGCTGTCCAATGGACTCCCCCCGGGGCGGCAGGGCGCAGGGCTCCCCGGCCTCCTCCGCTTCCGCGGCTCCGGCCTTTTCCCGGGTCCGCAGGGCGGTCTCAGCCTTGACGCGGCTGCTGTCGATGTTGGGCCGGATGCAGCCGAAGACCGCGTCCGAGGCCCCGCTCAGATCGGGCTCCGTGCCGTCCAGGGCATAGAAAATGATCCCCAGCAGGGTCTCGAAGCGGCGGCATTTGGGCAGCTTCATCACGTTCTCGATGTAGGAGCGGTAAAAGGTGAATTGCTTGCGGCCTGGGGTCTGTTTCATGACGGGCGCCTCCTTTGAAATTACCTTTCTAAGATACCCTAATTATACCACGATACAGTCTAATTGTCAAGACACTTTTGAATGTTTTTCTTACGATTTTCAGATACTTTTCGTAAGAAAAGCTGCAGGATTCTCCCGCAATGAATTCCGAAAAACGCTTGCTTTTTTCCCCGCAGCGTTGTATAATAACGCCGAACTGAATCCGGTACATCTTCAGGGCAGGGTGCAATTCCCGACCGGCGGTGAGAGTCCGCGAGCCTTCGGGCCGACCCGGTGCGATTCCGGGACCGACAGTGATCTGCTTGCAGCGGAAAGTCTGGATGAGAGAAGAAGCTGTTCTTTGTGCGCAAAGAATCCGCCTGAAGACCTCTGTCTTCAGGCGTTTGCTTTTTGTGGGAGGGATTTCTATGAACGCGACGACACGATTTCTGCTGATCTGCTTTGCCGTGGTGGGAGGGCTGCTGCTCCTGGCCTGGCTCTTCGAGCGTTTCTTCTGCCGGGACCGGCTGCGGCTGTCCTCGCCCAAGTACATCACCACGGTGGCCATCTCCGCCGCCCTGGCGGGGATCCTGATGCTGCTGGAGATCCCCCTGCTCTTCCTGGCCCCCAGCTTCTATAAGGTGGACCTTTCCGAGCTGCCGGTGCTGATCTGCAGCTTCTACCTGGGCCCGGTGGCGGGGGTGCTGACGGAGTTTCTGAAAATCCTGATCAAGCTGCTGTTCAAGTCCAGCACCACGGCCTTCGTGGGGGAGCTGGCGAACTTCGCGGTGGGCTGCGCCCTGGTGCTGCCCGCCTCCATGATCTACCACTTCCGGCGGACGAAGCGCACCGCCATCGGCGGTCTGGCCGTGGGCACCGCGGTCATGACGGTTTTCGGCAGCCTCTTCAACGCGGTGTATCTGCTGCCCGCCTTTGCCGAGATGTTCCACATGCCCCTGGAGGCCATCGTGGACATGGGCGCCAAGATCCACAGCGGCATCACCGGCGTCACCAGCTTCGTCCTGCTGGCGGTGGCCCCGCTGAACCTGCTGAAGGGCGTGGTGGTGAGCGTCCTGTCCATGCTCCTCTACAAACGGGTGGAGCAGATCATGTTCAAACGGAGCTGAAAACAAACAAGAAGAGCCTCCGGCTGCGCGCCGGAGGCTCTTCATTTCTGTCGGATAGTTTCCCCGCCGGGTGCCCACTTTTGACAAAACAGGGCTTTGCGTGACGCTGTCGCTTCGTTCCGGCGGCGCTGCTTTCTGCTTGGTTACATTTTCTCCGGGGCCTCGAAGCCCAGCAGCTCGATGCAGGTCTCCAGCACCCGCTTGGTGAGGCCGATCAGGGCAACGTAGCCCTTCTGCTTTTCCTTGTCCTCCTCGGTGAGGATGTGGGTCTCGTGGTAGAACTTGTTGGCGAAGCCCGCCAGCTCGTAGATATAGGCGCAGATCGCGTTGGGGGCGCAGTCCCGGTAAGCCAGCTCCAGGGCGTCGGGCAGCCGGGTCAGGGCCAGCATCAGATCCTTGGCCTCCGGGGTCTCCGGGGTGGCGACGGGCAGCGCCTCCCAGGCCCCGTAGCGGGCCAGGATGGACTTGATCCGCACGATGGTGTAGAGGATATAGGGGCCGGTGTTGCCCTCAAAGGCCGCGAAGCGGTCCAGATCGAAGACGTAGTCCTTGGTGGGGGCGTTCATCAGATCGCCGTATTTCAGCGCGGCCAGGGCGATCTTCGCGGTGACGTTTTCCACGTCCTCGCCGGAGACCAGCTGGTTCTCCTCCACCTTGGCCCGGACGAAATCGGTGATCTCGTTGATCAGGGTCTCCAGGCGCATCACGCCGCCGGCCCTGGTCTTGAAGGGCTTGCCGTCCCTGCCGTTCATGGTGCCGAAGCCGATGTGCCGCAGCTCCGTCTCCGGCGTCACCAGCCCCGCCTTCCGGGCGGAGCGGAAGACCTGCTCAAAGTGCAGGCTCTGGCGCTTGTCCACCACGTAGAGGATCTTGTTGGGGGCCCAGGTCTGCATCCGCTGCCGGATGGTGGCCAGATCCGTGGTGGCGTAGAGGGTGGCGCCGTCGGACTTGATGAGGATGCAGGGGGGGATCTCCTTGCTGTCCCCGGGCTCCTGGACCTCGATGACCTTTGCGCCCTCGCTCTCCACCAGGATGCCCTGCTCGTCCATCTCCCGCAGCATGTCGGGGATGTAGGGCTGGGCGTCGCTCTCGCCCAGCCAGGCCTCGAAGTGGACGCCCAGCCGGTCGTAGTTCTTCTTCAGATCCGCCCGGGAGATCCGCATGATGTGCTGCCACAGGGCGTAGGGGCCGGGCTCGCCCCGCTGGAGCCGGACGGTGTAGTCGTGGGCTTTGGCGGCGAAGGCCTCGTCTGCCTTCGATTTCGCGGAGGCGGCGGGGTAGATCTCCTCCAGGTCGGAGATGGTGAAGGGAGCCTCCTCCGGGAAGGGACCGGAGAAGCTCTCGTCAAAGTAGCAGAGCTCCGGCTGCCGCGCCTGCAGCTCCGCGATGACCAGGCCCATCTGCAGGCCCCAGTCCCCCAGGTGGGTGTCGCCGACGGTCTCGGCCCCGAAGAAGCGCTGGATGCGCTTGATGCTCTCGCCGATGATGGCGGAGCGGAGGTGGCCGATGTGCAGGGGCTTGGCCACGTTGGCCCCGCCGTAGTCGATGACCACGGTGCCGGCCCTGGGGTCGGGCTCCACGCCAAAGCGCTCCGCAGTCCGCATCCGCTCCAGGTAGTCCGACAGCCAGGCCCCGTCCAGCTTCAGATTCAGAAAGCCCGGCATGACGGCCTGGACGGAGGAGAAGGCCCCGTCGCCCTGAAGCTTGGCCGCCACGTCGCCCGCGATCTGGATGGGGGCCTTGTGATAGGCCTTGGCCGCGGGCATGGCGCCGTTGCACTGGTATTCGCAGAGATCCGGCCGGTTGGAGACCGTCACGCGCCCGTAGGCCGCGTCGTATCCGGCCTCGGCAAAGGCCGCGGAGACCTTGTCGGAGATCAGATTCCCGATTTTTTCCATAGTGTTCACCTGTTTCCTGAATTGTTCGATATATTATAGCAGAGAAACAGGGAAAAGTAAAGGCTTTTCCGCGGTGCAGGCTGACATTTCCGCGGAGCAGGCTGACAGATTTCGTCGTAGGGGCCGATGCCCACATCGGCCCTTTCCCGGGACGATATGGAGGGCCGATGTGGGCATACTTCGTGACTCTTCGAGTTCGGCCCCTACGGAGGGTTCAAGGTTCAAGGTGCAAGATCGCAGATCCCTTGAACCTTGCCCCTTTTCATTCGACAAATCCCGGGCTCCTTCACAGGTACCTTGCCGTGATCGCCGCGGCGGCGAAGCCCGTCAGGTCGGCGACCAGGGCGGCGGGGACGGCCCAGCGGGTCCTCCTGACCCCGGCGGCGGCGAAATAGACGGAGATGGTATAGAAGGTGGTCTCCGTGCAGCCCATCATCACGGCGGCGGTCCGGCCCACCAACGAGTCCGGTCCGTGGACCGCCATCAGATCCGCTCCCACCGCCAAGGCCGCGCTGCCGGAGAGGGGCCGGATCAGCACCAGCGGCAGGGTCTCCGGGGGGATACCCAGCCAGGCCGCGGCGGGCCCCAGCAGGCAGACCAGGGCATCCATGGCCCCGCTGACCCGCAGCAGCTCCACCGCCGTCAGCAGGGGCACCAGGGCGGGCAGCACGGTCTTCATCAGCTCCAGCCCATCCCGGCCCCCCTCCAGCAGGGCGCCGTAGACGTCCGTCCGCCGCCCCAGAGCGAAGGCCGAAACGCCCAGCAGCAGGGCGGGGATCAACCAGGCGCTTATCGCCACAGCCGCCGCAGCAGGGCCGCCGCCGTCAGACCCGCGGCGACGGAGAGGGCCGAGCTGAGCCACACCGCCGGGAGGATGTCGAAGGGAGCCGGGGACCCCAGCCGGCTCCGCAGGGCCGCCGCCGTGGTGGGCAGCAGCTGGAAGGAGGCGGTGTTCAGTACCACCAGCCGGCACATCTCGTCGCTGGCGTCCTTCCCCCCGGCCAGGGTCCGCATCCGCCGCACCGCCGCGATCCCCGGCGGGGTGGCCGCGTTGCCCAGGCCCAGGAAATTGGCCGTCACGTTGGCGCAGAGGGCCTCGAGGGTCTCCGGGTCCCGGCGGGCCGTGGGGAAGAGCCGCCCCAGCAGGGGAGCCAGCAGCCGCGCCAGCCCCGCCCGCAGCCCGGAGCGCTCCAGCACCCGGGCAAAGCCGCTCCAGAGCACCAGGCTCCCCGTCAGCCCCAGGCCCAGCTCCACCGCCCGGCCGGCGCCCGTCAGGGCCGCCCCGCTGAGATCCGCCCCGCCCCGGCCCAGGCCGCAGACCAGGGAGAGTCCCAGCAGCAGGACCCAGATCCAGGACATGGCCATGCTCCCTCACCTCCGGGACAGTCTATGCGCCCCGGGCCCGGAACAGACCGGAGGGGGCTTCTTCCCGGACCGAATCGAACAATTTTGTGAATATTCGTATCATTCGCCGAAAAGCTGTCCATACTCCCTGCAGATTGTGAAACGGATCGGTGATGGATATGTGTAAAAAATGGATTGCCCTGGGGCTTGTGACAGCCTTGCTGAGCGCCGCGGGGCTCTGCGTCCGGGTTGCCGCGGAGCAGCGGGCCCTGGCGGGGCGGCTGATCCGCCTTCATGTGGTGGCGGCCTCCGACGACCCGGCGGACCAGGCCCGGAAGCTCCGGGTCCGGGACGCCCTGCTGCCCCGGATCACGGCCCTGACCGCGGACTGCCCCGACGCGCAGAGCGCCGCGCTCCGGCTGGGGGCCGCCCTGCCGGAGCTGGCGGAGACGGCGGCCCGGACCCTGGGCACCGGGGAGCGCGTCACGGCGCGGCTGGCCCGGGAGTCCTTCCCCCGGCGGGACTACGAGCGCTTCTCCCTGCCCGCGGGTCCCTACCGGGCCCTGCGGATCGTCCTGGGAGCGGGGGAAGGCCGCAACTGGTGGTGCGTGGCCTTCCCGGCCCTGTGCCTGCCGGCGGCGGAGCCCGAGGCGGCCTTCAGCGAGGCCGCCATGGCCGCAGGCCTGTCCGACGGCGAGATCGAATACATGAGCGCCGACGCCCCAAACGTGCAGCTCAAATTCCGCCTCCTGGACTGGCTGGCGGAGCTGTTCAGGCCGTAAACTCGGGTTTGTCGGGACGCCTTCCCCTTGGGGGGAAGGTGGCGCGAAGCGCCGGATGAGGGGCGTCTCGACGAGCGCGACCCGTAGGGGCCGATGCCCACATCGGCCCTATCCCGTATCGGTGTGAGGGCCGATGTGGGCATCGGCCCCTACGGGCGTTTTCGCAACATCCCTACAAATCCCGATTGTTCCGTGTGTTCACAGTTTCATAACAAAGAGTTCACCGAAAATTTAGCACTCTCCTATTGACAGTGCTAAAAATTGTGCTATAATAAGGCCAGAACAAAGGAAGAGAACCGAAGCGTTCTCAATACCTTGCTCAATTACATAGGCAAACAACACAATGTAAATGAGTGAAAGGAGAAATGACTTATGTTGATGCCCAGAATTTTTGACGATGATTTCTTTGACGACTGGATGCGCTGGCCTGTGAGCCGCAGCCTGGCGGACACCGAAAAGCAGCTTTACGGCAAGCACGCCCCCCATGTGATGAAAACCGATATCCACGAGCACGAGGATCACTACGACGTGGACATCGACCTGCCCGGCTTCAAGAAGGACGAGATCGAGCTGAGCCTGGATAAGGGCTACCTGACCGTCAGCGCCGCCAAGGGCGTGGACAAGGACGAGACCGACAAGAAGGGCCGCGTCATCCGCCAGGAGCGCTACTCCGGCGCCATGCAGCGCAGCTTCTACGTGGGCTCCGCCCTCACCGAGGAGGAGATCAAGGCCCGCTTCGAGGACGGCGTGCTGAAGCTCAACGTCCCCAAGAAGAGCGCGCCCAAGCTCCCCGAGAAGCGCACCATTCTGATCGAAGGATAATCTGCGGACCCCGTGAGGCGGCCCCGGCGCTGAGACGCCGGGGCCGCTTTTTGTCCGTTTTGTTTCCATAATCCGTTCGACAGAAGCCGACATAATATTCGCCGCATAACGGGACAAAGCAGCTGCGGACCCGAAATTGTCGCTCCTGTTTCCGACGGAGAAACCGGGAAAACCCATGCTTTCCCGGGAGTTTTTCACAGTTTCCACAGGGTTTTCCACAGTGCATGAAAGCTGCGGAGAAAGAAATACAGTGCCGCATAAGTCAACATAATCCGGTTTCTGACGGAGTTTCAATCATTATTTTGCCCCGCTTCTGCTTATCGGCTATCTTCAGCGTTTGCTCCGCAGGAACAGCCACTGGCCGCCCGCCCGCGGCACCACCCATCGACCACCGCCAACACCGTAGGGGCGCTCATCGAGCGCCCGCCCGCGGCACCAACCTCCAACTACCACCCACGCCGTAGGGGCGGCCATCGGCCGCCAGCCCGCGGCGCCAACCTCCAACTACCTCCCACGCCGTAGGGGCGGACATCGGCCGCCCGCCCGCGGCACCAGCCTCCGACTACCACCCACACCGTAGGGGCGCTCACCGAGCGCCCGCCCGAGCTTACAGCCTCCCAGTTCTGTCATTGCGAGCCAGTGACCGATGTCACTGGCGTGGCAATCCGTTTCCCCTTGCGTTCCGATCATCGCCTGCGTTGCGTTTTATAGCAGGCCGGCATGCCTCCGGCGGCTCCCTTTCTTGTTCCGGCAAGAAAGGGAGGAAAGAACCGGCCAGGGCGGGGGAAGATTCCGAATCTCTCCCCCCGCCCTGGACCTGAATAAAGGATGCCAGTTCCACGGCATAGCCGCGCAACTGGCGATAAAACTCTCGCAGCCCACCGGGCTGCTCTGCCCCTCATTCAAACGGCCAA
>JAFWPP010000068.1:0-16047 GCA_017509485.1 Oscillospiraceae bacterium
CTCGGGGGAAGGTGGCATCCGGCGTCTCACGGAAGCCGGATGACGGATGAGGGGCGCTGCATGTTATTTGCTCGTTGATGGGGAGCATTCTGTCGTCGATACCTCCACTCATCCGGCGCTGCGCGCCACCTTCCCCCCAAGGGGAAGGCATCCCGACAAATCCGAATCTGTTGAAAGGAAGAAGCGGACTTGCACCTCGATCCTTGAACCTCCGTAGGGGCCGATGCCCACATCGGCCCTTTCCCCGGACGATACGGAGGGCCGATGTGGGCATACTTCGTGACTCTTCGAGTTCGGCCCCTACGGTGATTGCTCTCCGCAAAGCCTTCCCCCCAAGGGGAAGGCATCCCGACAAATCCGAATCTGATGAAAGGAAGAACAGCCATGTTTGTTGATCGCAAATTCAAGGAGACCGCTCCTGAGAACACTGTTGCGAAAATCCAGAGCATCTTGTCTTCCTTTGAGATCGAAACCGTCGAATCCGGCGTTCCCAGCGGCGTCCGGCACTGCCATTCCATGCGGGTCTCCGTGAAGGACGTGGAGTTCGGCGCCAACGGCAAGGGCATGACCGAGGCTTATTCCAGAGCCAGCGGCTACGCGGAGTTCATGGAGCGGCTTCAGGGCGGCTATCTGAGCCGCCGGATCTGGCGGGACCAGAGGCTGGACTTCCCCGACGAGCGCGAGATGCGCCAGGAGGACTGCGCCGCCTCCTGCGCCGCCTGGCTGGAGGCCATGCGTGTGCACCATTCCGAGCTGCTGGGCCGACCGATCCCCGCCTGGCAGATCTGGCAGAAGGTCTTCGAGGCGGAGGGAGAGCGGGACGGCGTGACCGCTCTGCCCTTTTACGATCCCGTCCGGGACGAGACCGTCTGGTTCCCCAAGAAGGCCGTCTCCTTCCTCTACAACACCAACGGCCTGGCGGCGGGCAACGATCTGACCGAGGCCGCCGTCCAGAGCCTCAGCGAGATCTACGAGCGCTGGAATCTGGTGCGGATGTTTTTCGGCGACTATGTGCCCCCCTCCATCCCGGAGGAGCATCTGCGCCGGTATCCGAAGATCTGGGAGATCATCGAGGATCTGAGGAGCTCCGGCTTCCGGGTGCTGGTGAAGGACTGCTCCCTGGGAGAGCCCTTCCCCCTGGTGGCCGCTGTGGTGGTGAACCCGGAGACCCACGCCTACCATGTGCATCTGGGGGCCTTCCCGGCCTTTGAGATCGCCCTGGAGCGCAGCTTCACCGAGATGTTCCAGGGGCGCAGCCTGAAGACCGTGGCGGACACCACGACCGTGACGCTGGGGGACGTAAAGAGCCGCAGCAGCGCGGAGCTGATCAAATTCCTGACCCACGGCACCGGACGCTACCCCCTGAGCTTCTTCTCCGAGCCCCCCAGCTACCCCTTCCGCCCCTTCCCGGACCGCTCCGATCGGAGCAACAGGGAGCTGCTGCAGGAATACCTGGACTATCTGAACGCCAGGGGCTTCCGCGTCTATCTGCGGAACATCTCCCATATGGGCTTCCCCTCCGTCCGGGTGGTGGTCCCCGGCATGAGCGAGATCATGCCCACCCAGCTGCTGGACGGCTTCCCCATCTCCTGGATGCTGGAGCAGTACCGCGGCGCTCCTTTGCGTCCCGACTTGCTGAGCGCCGGGGAGCGGCAGGAGTATCGTCTGCTGCTGGACTATCTGCTGAGCAATTACGGGGAGGAGGCCTGCGACCTGCTCTTCCTGTCCGGCAGGAACCCGGACCGGACCAATCGCAGCCGGGCCCGCTTCCTGGGCCTGGTCCTGTATGGCTGGATGGAATGGGAGCGGGACCCCCAGCGAGCCATGTCCTATGCCCGTATGGCCCAGCAGGCGGCGGAGCCCGCCGAGCGGACCTGGCTGGCCTGCTTCTGCGCCTATGGGGAGCAGCTTGCCGCCGGGCAGGATCCGGACCGGACCCGTTCCGGTCTCGCGCTCCTCTTCGACGAGAAGACCGTCGCCGAGACGGTCCGGGTACGGACGGCGGGGGAGAATCCCTTCGACCGCTTCCTGCTCCGCTGCGATCCGGAGCGCTGCGGGGGCTGCCCCTATCATGAGAGCTGCTCCGGCTGGACCACCGACGCCTTCGTGGGGAAGATCCGGGAGATCGTATCCCGCTTCGACAGCGAAGGCGCCCGCCAAGCGCTGCGCAGCATGTTTGGGAAAGTTGATCATTGAAAGGAAAAAGAGTAGCTTATGGAGTCCTATATTCACCGCGTTCACTACTACGAAACCGACAAAATGGGCTGCGTCCACCACTCCAACCACATCCGCTGGATGGAGGAGGCCCGGGTGGCCTATCTGGAGCGGATCGGCGCGGGCTTCGCGGGCATGGAGGCCCGGGGGATCTATTCGCCGGTGATCGGCGTGGAATGCCGCTATCGCCGTCCCGCCCACTTTGACGAGGAGATCCGGGTGTCCGTTCGCATCCTGTCCTTCGACCGTCTGCGGCTGAAGATCGCCTATGAAATGACCCGTGTCTCCGACGGCGAGCTCATCGCCACCGGCAGCTCCGAGCACTGCTTCACCAACACCGCCGGCCGCCCCATCGTGCTGAAATACGACCACCCCGACATCGATGCTGCCCTGCGGGCCCAAATCGCGCCGTAGTACAGCCTGACAGTGCTTTGATTCTATTCGTTTATTACTCGACATGGATGCTTGTCATGCGCGAGAATAAAATATAAAATGAACGGAGGACTACCTATGAGAAAATGCGTTTCCCTGTTTCTTTGCGTCTGTCTGCTTGCCGCGCTGCTCCCGATCGTATCCACGACAGCGGACGCGAAAACCTTTTCCGAGGTCGTAGCCTGGATGGATTCCAAAAAGGGAAAGACCTTGGACTATGATGGACAGTACGGCGGTCAGTGTGTGGATTATTTCAACTACTATCTGAAGGAAGTATGGGGCATCAGCAATCCGATCGGGATGTATCCGGTGGGATCGGCGTACCAGATATTTGATTATAACGCGCCTTCCGGGTGGACAAAGATTTCCGGCTCGGGCAATTACCGCGTTGGCGACGTGATTATCTGGAACAAATCATCGAGCAGTCAGCATGGCCATGTCGGTATCATTTATTCTGTAAGCGGCAGCACGGTCATGGTCAGCCAGCAGAACTATAACAAGATGCAGTATGTCACCGTGCAGAAGCTGCACAGCACCGGCACCATCCGCGGCGTCTTCCGCCCGCCGCTGCAGGACGACGTGGTGATCAGCGCGCCTACCCCCGGAACCACACAGAACGTCCTTCCCGGCATTTATCGTCTGAAAAACCTGGGCTCCGGCTACTACATGAATTACGCGGTGGGCGGGCTCTCCGGGGTATCCGGTTATAAGCCCATCATTATGTCCAAGCCGGACGATTCCCCCGAGCAGAATTTCCGCTTTGACTACAAGGGCAGCGGAAAATACTCTCTGATGATCACCCATTCCGACGGCGGCGCTGTGAATGTTTACAGCAGCTCCGGCGTGGGCGCCGGCACCCCCATCTCCCAGTGGAGCTACAGCGGCAGCAATTACCAGCAGTTCTATCTGACCAAGGTGACGGGCGGTTATATCATTCAAAGCGCGGTGGACAGCCGCTTTGTGATCGCGCCGGTCAACACAGACTGGCACGCACAGCTGAAGCTGGCGGCCTACAACGAGAATGACAAGAAGCAGGTCTGGGTTCTGGATCAGCCCTCCACCCTGCCCTTTACGGACGTGAGCAGCGACAAGTACTATTGGAACGCGCTTCGCTGGGCCTATTATACGGGCATCTGCGCCGGTACTTCGGATACGACCTTCTCGCCCAATAAGACCTGTAAGCGCGAGGAGGTTGTGACCTTCCTGTACGCGGCCGCCGGGAAACCGTCCGTCTCCGGGAACACGAGTCCCTTTGAGGATGTGGAATCCGGAAAATACTATTACAACGCCGTGCTGTGGGCCTACTATCACAATCCGCGGGTGGCCAGCGGTTCCGACGCGACCCATTTCGGCGTCGGCAAGTCCTGCTCCCGCGAGCAGGTGGTGACCTTCCTGTGGAACGCGAAGGGCGCCCCGAATCCGAAATCCACCAGCACCAAGTTCACAGACGTCCAGCCGGGCAAGTACTATTACAAGGCCGTGCTCTGGGCAGTGGAGAATGGCATTACTTCCGGAAAGACGACTACGCTCTTTGGCGTCGGCGAGACCTGCACCAGAGCGCAGATCGTCACCTTCCTGTACGCGGCCTACGGCAAGTAATTCCAAGCGCCGATAGAGGAATTTAATATCATGCAATAACAGCACAGACAAGTCAGAATGCTTGTCTGTGCTGTTATTGATCTGGCGTATAGGCGATCACGTCGTCGGGCGTACAATCCAACAGGTTGCAAATGTCGTTCAGCGTCGCCATGGTGATGTTGCGGTCATGCTTCAGTGCGTCCAGGGTTCCCTTGCTGAAGCCGTGATCCTTAATCAGCGTATAGGTCGATAGTTTCTTTCGTTTCAGAGTTTCCCAAAGGGGCGTATAGCGAATCATAGAACCACCTCACGGTCGGTTCTATTATAATTTGTTCTTTTTCTCTTGACGATACCCGAGATAATGGGTATAATGATCAAAAAGGGAGGATCAGAGCGATGGAAGAAACAATTTATCGGAAGATGTATTCCAGACTTTTCAACAGGGTCACTGACGCAATCGCAGTTTTAGAAACAGAAGGGGAAACGGAGGCAAAACAGCGTTTGATCCAGGCACAGCTGGAAACCGAGGAACTGTATCTTTCTTCAGAAGAGGAAAAAGGGATTGACAGCGTGGGGATTATCTGCTAATATACTTCCGTGAATTGAATATCCGCTGAGATCGGAAAGAGTACCCGCAGCGGACTGCGACAGAGAGCGCCCGTCATTGGCTGGAAGCGGGGGCGGCAGAGCCCGCGGGGAAGTGCGTCCGGGAGCGGAGGGGAGACCCCGTGAGGCCGCGTCAGCGCCAAAGTGATAAATCAGAGTGGAACCGCGAGCAATCGCCTCTGGATAGCAATATCCGGGGGCGTTTTTTCGTCCGTAGGGGCCGATGCCCACATCGGCCCTTTCCCCAAACGATACGGAGGGCCGATGTGGGCATCGGCCCCTACAAAAGGAAAACGATCCGAAAGGAGATTTGAATATGTACCTCTACAACTCTCTCACACGCAAGAAGGAGCTTTTCGTTCCCAACCACCCCGATATCGTGAAGATGTACACCTGCGGACCCACGGTGTACCACTATGCCCACATCGGCAACCTCCGCACCTACATCATGGAGGACGTGCTGGAGAAGTACCTGCGCTATCTGGGCTACAACGTGAAGCGGGTCATGAACATCACCGACGTGGGCCACCTCTCCTCCGACGGCGACACCGGCGAGGACAAGATGCTCAAGGGCGCCAAGCGGGAGCACAAGACCGTCATGGAGATCGCGAAGATGTACACCGACGCCTTCTTTGAGGACTGCCGGAAGCTGAACATCAAGCGGCCCGACGTGGTGGAGCCCGCCACCAACTGCATCGACAACTACATCCACATCATTGAGGGGCTCCTGGAGAAGGGCTTTGCCTACCGGGCCGGCGGCAACGTCTACTTCGACACCTCCAGGCTGGAGAAGTACTACGTCTTCCAGGACTTCAACGCCGAGGATCTGGACGTGGGCGTTCGGGAGGGCGTGGAAGAGGACGCCAACAAGCGGAACAAGAACGACTTCGTCCTCTGGTTCACCCAGTCCAAGTTCGAGGACCAGGCCCTGAAATGGGACTCCCCCTGGGGCGTGGGCTATCCCGGCTGGCACATCGAGTGCACCGGCATCTCCATGAAGCATCTGGGCGAGGATATGGACATCCACTGCGGCGGCATCGACAACGCCTTCCCCCACCACACCAACGAGATCGCCCAGTCCGAGTCCTACCTGGGCCACAAGTGGGTGAACTTCTGGTTCCACGTCCTGCACCTGAACACCACCGCGGGCAAGATGTCCAAGTCCTCCGGCGAGTTTTTGACGGTCAGCCTGCTGGAGCAGAAGGGCTACGATCCCATCGCCTACCGCTTCTTCTGCCTGCAGAGCCACTATCGGAAGAACCTGGTCTTCTCCTGGGAGAACCTGGACAACGCGGTGCTTGCCTACAACAAGCTGGTGGATAGGATCGCCGCCCTGGACCCCGCCGCCCCCGGCGAGATCGACAAGCCCATGCTGGCGGAGCTCCGGCAGCGTTTCATGAAGGGCATGGACGGAGACCTGAATACCTCCCTGGGCATCACCGCCCTCTACGACGTGCTGAAGGCCAAAACCGACGACCGCACCAAGCTGGCCGCCATCCAGGACTTCGACCTGGTGCTGGGGCTGAACCTGATCCAGGCCGCCGCCAGAAAGCGGGAGGAGCAGGCCAAGGCCGCCGCCGCGGAGGAGCACGACCCCGAGATCGAGGCCCTGCTGGCCGCCCGCACCAGCGCCAAGAAGGAGAAGAACTTCGCCGAGGCGGACCGCATCCGCGACGAGCTCAAGGCCCGGGGCATCGAGATCATCGACACCCCCCAGGGACCCAAGTGGCGGAGGATCTGATACTGAGCTCCGATAAAAATATTTAATCGGAGCGGCACCGTGCTGTGCACGCTGCCATTTTGTGCCTCTGGCACAAAATACGTCTCATGCGAACTCCAACGCGCCTACGGCGCTATAAAATGCTTTTTAAAGCATTTTAATGGAGTTCAGTATGAACGTCCACTTGCAGCGGCGCACAGTGTGCGCCACCGGTATCCCGCTCCGACAAGGGATTAGGGATCAAGGATCAGGGTGAGGAAAGGGAACAGGGAACAGACCCGCCTGTAGGGACAAGCATTGCTTGTCCGCCTTTCCCCGCACGGACGAGGCATCAGGAAATAGGGGACGGGGGATGCGGACTGCTACGGCCAGTGTGCGCACTGGCCTCACAATGACAAATTCGGGACGTTTTCACCGTAGGGACGGCACGCTGCCGTCCGCGTCCACAGCTGCAGGAGGACGGCGGAATGAAGAAAAGTTTGATCGGCCTGCTTTTGGCGCTGTCTGCCGTTGTGCTGGTTTTTCTGGTGGAACAGGTCCTCCAACCGGGATATTGGACCAAAAGTCTGCTGAAAGCGGCGGCCTTTCTCGCCGCGATTCTCGCGTACGCCGCCCTCAGCAAACAGCGTGTTTCGGAAACGATCCGGCTCCGAAGCATGAGGAAAACCAAAGCGCTTCTGTTGTGCATGCTGGGCTTCTTTGCCGGGGTTGCCCTCCTCTTCCTTTGCTTCCGGAAGCAACTGGACCTGGGTGGAATCCGGGAGAGCCTGATGCGGAAGGAAGGCCTTACCCGACAAAACTGCCTGCCGGTCTTCGCCTATATCATCGTCTGCAACTCCTTCCTGGAGGAGGCCTTCTTCCGGGGCTTTGTGTATCGGCTGTTCCGGAACAAGAAGCAGGGAGCCCTGGTCAGCGCGCTGCTGTTCTCTGCCTATCATATCGGCATCTTCATCAGCTGGTTCAACCCCTTCCTGTTTATCCTCTGCCTGGCGGGCCTGGCCGCCGTCGGACTCTTCTTACAGTGGATCTCAGAAAAATACCAAAGCATCGCAGCAAGCTGGCTCATTCACGGCTGCGCCAATATCGCAATCAACACCATTGGCGCGCTTCTGATTTTTGAAGTGCTGTAAACAAAAAAGGATCACTCCGCAAGGGAGCGATCCTTTTTTGTCTCGCAAATTGCAATTTGCTGATCTGCGACAATTCTTACTTCTTACTTATTACTTCTCAATTCCAAATTGCCCTACCGGTCCTCCCGGAAGTACGCCAGTCCCAGGCCCTCCGGCGGCTGCTTTTCCTTGTTGTTGCGGAGGCTGGAGATGATCAGCACCACGACGGTGACGATATAGGGCAGGATCTTGTAAAGCTCCGTGGGGACGAAGCTGAGCTGGAGCCGCATGTAGAGGATCATCAGGGCGCCGAAGAGCACCGAGCCCCAGAGGGCGGACAGGGGCCGCCAGAGGCAGAAGATGACCAGGGCCACCGCCAGCCAGCCCACGCCGGACAGACCCTCGTTGTTCCAGGTGCAGCCCGCGGTGGTGACGATGTAGACCACGCCGCCGATGGCGGAGATGCCGCCGCCGATGATGGTGGCCAGATACTTGTAGCGGGTGACGCTGATGCCCGCGGAGTCCGCGGTGGCGGGGTTCTCGCCCACGGCCCGGAGATACAGGCCCCGCCGGGACTTTTTCAGGAAGAGGTGCATGGCCACGGCCACCAGGATGCCCAGGTAGAAGAATACGCTGTTGCCGAAGAGCAGCTTGCCCACATAGGGAATGTCCTGGAGGAAGCGGGGGAAGGGGGAGCCGGGCAGGGCGTCCTTCAGCTTCAGGCTCAGGCTCACGTAGCCGCCCACCCGAATGCGCATCATTTCGCCGGCAAACTGGCCCACGCCGGTGCCGAAGATGGCCAGGGCCAGGCCCGTGACGTTCTGGTTGGTCCGCAGGGTGATGGTGAGGAAGCTGAAGATCAGGGAGGCCGCGGCCCCCGCCAGGAAGGCGGCCAGCAGGGCGATCAGCACCGCCAGGGGATAGCTGGAAATGCCGGTCAGCTGCTCAAAGTAGAACACGCCGCCCAGGCCGATGGCGCCGCCCATGAACATGATGCCCTCCACGCCCAGGTTCAGGTTGCCGGATTTCTCCGTCAGGATCTCGCCCAGGGTGCCGAAGAGCAGGGGCGTGCCGTAGGCGATGGCCGCGATCAGCAGCAGGATGATGGTGTCCACAGCGTTCATTGCGCGGCCCCTCCTTTCCCGGTCTTTTTCCGGAAGATGATCCGGTAGTTGATGAAGAACTCCGAGCCCAGCATGCAGAAGAGCAGCAGGCCGGTGATGATGTCGGAGATGGCCACCGGGACGTTCATCACGGTCTGGAGGGTATCCGCGCCCTTGGTGAGGATGCCCAGCATCATGGAGATGAAGATCATGGCGAAGGCGTTGAGCTGGCTGAGCCAGGCCACCGTGATGGAGGTGAAGCCCACGCCGCCCGCGATCTCCTTGGCCAGGGTGTGGTTGGCGCCGGAGCAGATGATGAAGCCCACGAGACCGGAAATGGCGCCGGAGAGGAACATGGTCCGCATCATGATCCGGCCCACGTTCATGCCCGCGTATTGGGCCGTGCGGACGGAGTCGCCGATGACGGCGATCTCGTAGCCCTGCTTGGTGTGGCGCATATAGATGTGGATGAAGAGCACCAGGGCCAGGACGATGATCCAGCCGCAGTGGACGCCCAGCACCTTGGGCAGCTGCGCCGCGGGGTCAAACTGGGCGATGCGGCCCTGCCGGGCCTCCCAGGGCCCCGCCTGCAGCCAGGCCACCACGCCGATGATGATGTAGTTCATCATCAGGGTGAAGAGGGTCTCGTTGGTGTTCCACCGGGCCTTGAAGAAGCCGGGGATCAGGCCCCAGAGGCCGCCCAGCAGCATGCCCGCCAAGGCCATGAGCAACAGCAGGGGCAGGGAGGGAAGCTTGCCGGTGAAGCTCCGGGCGATGAAGGTGGCCGCCAGGGCGCCCGCGGTGATCTGGCCCTCGGCGCCGATGTTCCAGAAGCGCATCTTGAAGCAGGGGGCGATGGCCAGGGCGCAGCCCAGCAGGGGCACGGCCTTCTTGACCGTCTGCTGGAGGTAGACCTTGCTGCCCAGAGCGCCGCTCACCATGGTGCCGTAGGCCTTGAAGGGGCTGTTGCCCGTCAGCAGGATGGCAACGCAGCCCAGCAGCAGGGCCGCCAGGATGGAGCCCAGGCGGATGCCCCAGGCGGCGGCGGGCCGGACGGCGTCCTTGCTCCGTTTTTCCAGGCGGATCAGCGGAGATTTGATCTTTTCATCCATCAGACTTCCTCCTTTCCGCCCACGCTGGTCATCAGCAGGCCGATCTCTTCCTTGGTGGCGGTCCGGGCGTCCACGATGCCGCTGACCCGGCCGCCGCAGAGCACCAGGATCCGGTCGCAGAGCTCCAGCAGCACGTCCAGGTCCTCGCCCACGAAGATCACGGCGGCGCCCTTCATTTTTTGCTCGGTCATCAGGTTGTAGATGGTGTAGGAGGTGTTGATGTCCAGGCCCCGCACCGCGTAGGCCGTCATCAGCACGTTGGGGCTGGTGGCGATCTCACGGCCCACCAGCACCTTCTGGACGTTGCCGCCGGAGAGCTTCCGCACCGGGAACTCCAGGCCGGGGGTGACCACCTCCAGATCCGTGAAGACCTTCTTCGCCAGGTCCTGGGGCTCCTTCCGGCGGACGAAGGGCAGCTTGCCCTTCCGCCAGCTGCGGAGCATCATGTTGCCGGTCATGCCCATGGAGCCCACCAGACCCATGCCCAGCCGGTCCTCGGGGATGAAGGCCAGGGAGACGCCGTGCCTGCGGATCTGCATGGGAGTCTGACCCACCAGCTCCTTCTGCCCGCCCTCGGGGGGGAAGTAGGTGATGGAGCCCTCCGCCACGGGGTAGAGACCCGCGATGGATTCCAGCAGCTCCTTCTGGCCGGAGCCCGCGATGCCGGCCACGCCCAGGATCTCGCCGCCCATGGCGGTGAAGCTGACGCCGTCCAGCTTTTTGACGTGCTCGTGGTCGTAGCAGCTCAGGCCCTTGACCGTCAGCCGCTCGGCCTGATGCTCGTTCAGGGGCCGGTCGATGTTCAGGGTGACGCTGCGGCCCACCATCATGTCGGTGAGGGCCTGGGGGTTGGTCTCGGCGGTGTTGACGGTGCCGATGTATTTGCCCTTCCGCAGCACGGCCACCTTGTCGGAGATGGCCATGACCTCGCCCAGCTTGTGGGTGATGATGACGATGGCCTTGTTGTCGTCCCGCATGTTCCGCAGCACGGCGAAGAGCCGTTCCGTCTCCTGGGGGGTCAGCACGGCGGTGGGCTCGTCCAGGATCAGGATGTCCGCGCCCCGGTAGAGGACCTTGACGATCTCCACGGTCTGCTTTTCGGAGACGGACATGTCGTAGACCTTCTTCTCCGGGTCGATCTCAAAGCCGTAGCGCCCGCAGATCTCCCGGACCCTGGCGTTGGCCTTTTTGAGGTCCAGCTTTTTCTCGTCCTCCAGGCCCAGGACGATGTTCTCCGCGGCGGTGAACACGTCCACCAGCTTGTAGTGCTGATGGATCATGCCGATGCCGTGGGCAAAGGAGTCCTTGGGGGAGCGGATGGAGATGGGACGGCCGTCGGCGCAGATCTCGCCGGCGTCGGGCAGATAGATGCCGGCCAGCATGTTCATCAGGGTGGTCTTGCCGCTGCCGTTCTCCCCCAGCAGGGCCAGGATCTCCCCCCGCGTCAGCCCGAGGTCGATGTGATCATTGGCGACCACCGGCCCGAAGCGTTTGGTGATGCCTCTCAGTTCGATGGCGTAACAGTTTTTGTCCAAGGCTGTCATCCTTTCTTTCGGTTTTGGTCACACCGCAGGGGCCGAACTCGAAGAGTCACGAAGTATGCCCGCATCGGCCCTTTCGAGGAGCCGGGGGCGGATGTGGGCATCCGCCCCTACGGTGTTCAACGGAAAACACACGGGCGCACGGCGCGATGCCGTGCGCCCGTTGGCTTAGGCGTTGATTGCGATCAGTTCAGCAGGGTGATGCCGTCGATGTCGAGGGCGAAGTAGGGAGCGGACTGGAAGTAGGACTCGTTGAAGCAGCCGTCGAAGACAGCCTCTTCCTTGTCGGGGACAAAGTCGCCGTCGGTGTCCAGCGCAAAGGCGTGCTCCAGCTTCTTGCCGCCCACGGTGAAGTTGTTGATGTCGAAGACCTTGATGGAGCCGTCCTTCAGACCGGCCTCGATGTCAGCCAGCTTCTCCTTGGTGCCGGGGGCCGCGATCTTCTCGTTGAGCTCGGTCAAAACCACAGCGCCGTCCTTCAGGCCCTTGCTCCAGTCCTGGGGGAAATCCTGGCCGTTGGCCACGGCCTCGATGGCCTCGCTGAAGTAGACGGACCAGTCGATGCGGGTGCCCACCAGGCAGGCCTCGGGAGCCACGGAGATCATGTCGTTGTTGTAGCTGGTGAAGAACGCGCCCTTGGACTGAGCCATGGTGGCGGGGGTGGAGTTGTCGGCGTGCTGGGAAATCAGCTTGCAGCCCGCGTCGCAGAGGGCGGAGGCGGCGTTGCTCTCAGCGGTGGCGTCGGACCAGTTGTTGACGAACTGGACCTTCATGGTGACGCTGGGGCAGATGCTCCGGGCGCCCAGGAAGTAGGCGGTGTAGCCGGACTTGACTTCGGCGAAGGGGAAGGCGCCCACGTAGCCGATGACGGCTTCCTCAGCCTTGATCTCGCCCTTCTCGATGAGCTCCTGCAGCTTCAGACCGGCCACGACGCCGGCCAGGTACCGGCCCTCATAGATGTTGGCGAAGGCGTTGTGGGTGTTCTTCAGATCGTCGCCCCAGGAAGCCTGGTTGGTGCAGGCCACGAACTGGATGTCGGGGTAGTCGGGGGCGACCTTCAGCATGTAGTCCTCGAAACCGAAGGAGTTGTTGAAGATCAGCTTGCAGCCGGCCTCGGCCAGCTCGCGGTTGGCGTCCTCGCAGGCGTCGCCCTCGGGGATGTTCCACTTGACGACCCACTCCACGTTGATGCCCTTGGCCTCCAGAGCCTTGGAGGCGGCGTCCTTGCCGCGGATGAAGTTGTAGGTGTAGCCCTGGTCGTTCTCGTCGCCGATGCAGATCAGGCCGACCTTGATGGACTTGGCGTCGCTGCCGTTGGGAGCCTTGGTGTCGTCAGCGGGCTTATTTTCGGAGCAGCCCACGAACAGAGCGGCCACCAGCGCCAGACACAGGACCAATGCCAGAATCTTTTTCATGTTTGGTACCTCCATTTTTGTTTTCATTTTCATTCATTTCATTGGGGGCGCTTTCGCCCCGCTGGGACATTATAGCACAATACTGGTTTTTTTGCAAGTGATTACACGGATTTAATTCTCATAGACAACGTTGCTCAGAGGCAGGGTCCAGTGCTCGTTGTTGTAGATGTCGGTGAAGAGGTAGGTGGCCACCAGCTGGTCCTTGAGGGCGCTCATGTCGGTATAGCCCACGATCAGGTTGCCGTCGGGCACGAAGTCGGCCCGGTCGTAGCCCTCCTCATCATAGCGCTTGTCGGCGTTGAAGAGCTGATAGCTTATGGGATCGCCGATTTTGTAGCAGTCCTCGAACTCGCCGTCCTTGGTGTAGTAGTCGGCCACGAACTGGATCTCGTCGCCGTCCTGGAGCTCGGCCACCTTGGCCTCGGCGCTGACGGCGTCCTGCTCCAGCTCCAGCTTCTCGTAGTCGTAGCGGACGCCGGCCACGTAGGCGTCGAGGGGCGTGCCGGTCTTGATGTTGTCCACGAAGACCACCACCAGGTTGGCCATCTCGCCGTTCAGCAGCACGGGCACGGTGCCGGTGGTCGTCAGCTCGTCGCCGTCCAGCACGGCGTCCTGATAGTTGAACATCACGGGCTGCACGTTCTCGGCCTCGTCCTTCTCGGGGTTGTAGCTGCCCATGGCGACCCAGGTGCAGTCATACTCGCCCAGCAGGGCGCCGTCCTTGGTGAACTTGTACATGTTGTCCAGGCCCAGGTTGATGAAGCCGTCGCCGTCGTTGTAGAAGACGTTGAGCTGCAGGCTGTGGACCTGCTCCCACTGGGCGGGATCCAGCTTCAGGACCTTGTGGCCCTCGTAGTTGGTCCAGGCGCTGAGATTGGCCGCGTCGAACTGGTTGTCGGCCACGGTCTGGGCCGCGGTGGCGGCGTCCAGATCCAGGGAGCGGCCGCCGCCCAGCAGGGAGCCGAAGATGGAGCCGAAGTCCGCCGCGCTGCCGGAGGCGCTGGAGCTGCCGCCCAGCAGGCTGCCGATGTCCAGCCCGCCGAAGCTGCTGTAGCCGGAGCTGGAGCCCATCTGGCCGCCCTGCTCCAGGGTGGCGAACTGCTGGATGCAGCGGGAGTACTCGCTGTCCAGGCCGATGGCGTTGTAGGTGTTGACGGCGGATTTCACATAGTTCTTGTTCTTGTAGGGGAAGAAGATGGAGATGCCGTAGGCGTTGGTGATGGAGGAGGAGGTCTTGTTGTACTTCACCGCGCCCAGCAGGGTCTTGGCCAGCGCCTCGCTCTCGGGGGTGGCCAGGTTGTAGCAGAGATGGACCAGGTCGATCTGATCGATGCGGCTGGAGGCCGCGAACTCCCGGGTCCCGCTGCGGGCGTCGGAGACGGTCTTGTACTCGTTGCCGGAGAGCAGCTTGGAGGTGCCGGTGGAGAAGCTCTTGAGGGAGGCGGGGACGGTGGCGCTGAGCTCCGCCAGATCCACCACGGAGAGGGTGGTGGCCTGCCCGGCGCAGCGGCGGTTGCACTCGGAGACAAAGTCGTCCACGATGTTCTTGCCGATCTCGATGGTGGGCATGGAGGTATTCTGGGCCAGCTTGGTGAGCCAGTTGGTGTAGTACCAGCCGATGCCGGGCTCCGTCTCCTCGGAGGCGATCATGTAGTCGGCGTAGTCGTTCATCACCAGGCCGGTCTCCAGCGTCGCCATCAGGCAGGCGTCAAAGCCGATGAAGTCGAACTTCGTCCCGGCGTTCTTCAGGGCGGAGTCGATGCCGCTCAGACCCATGGAGCCCAGGGAGGCGTTCTTCTCGTCGTAGCCGTAGCCGGAGACGGAGCCGCCGCCGTGGTCCCAGAAGATCAGAGCCTGGCGGTTGGCCGGGTAGTTCTTGGTGCAGAACTGGATGAAGCTGGTCAGGGTGGCGGGCTTCACCATGGAGTCCTTGCCGGCGTCGCTGACCAGGCAGGTCAGAGCGCCGTTTTCCAGCTTGTAGATCTGGTTGACGGTGTTGGAGATGCCCTTGATCTTCCACTGCTTGCAGCCGCCGGTGAAGATGATGATGTTGATGTTGTTGTTCAGCGTGGCCTTGGCCATCTCCTGCAGGTCGTTGGAGGCCATGCCGGACTTGGATTCCAGGTCGGTGCCGCACATGTAGATCATAAAGGTCCAGGTGTCGCGGCCGTTGCCGAGGATGTTGGTGTACTTGGCGCGGGCGCCCTTGGCCACGGTGCTGTCCAGCTTGCCGGTGTTGGCTGTGCGGGCCCAGCCGGTGGAGGCGGAGCCGCCGCCGGAGTAGCCGCCCAGCATGGAGCTGAGGTCCAGACCGGAGGAGCCGGAGGAGCTGCCGCCGCCCCCCAGCAGACCGCCCAGACCACTGAAGAGGTCCAGGCCGGAGGAGGACGAGGAGGAGCTGCTGCCGGAATTCCCGGAGCCGCCGGAATAGGAGCCGCCGCCGGAGAGCCCGTCCAGGATGCTCAGTCCGCCGCTGCCGATGCTGGAGCCGCCGCCCCCGAAGAGACCGCTCAGCAGTCCGCCGCCGGAGCCGCCGCAGGATTTCAGCAGGAAGAAGGCCAGGATAATGACGATGATGAGACCGCCGCCGCCCAGGCCGCGGGTCATTGCGCGGTTATGACCGCCGGAGCCGCCGGAGTAGGAGCCGCCGCTCTGGGGCCGCTTGGAGTAGCTGACGTCCTTGCCCGCCGGCTTGCCGGCGCCAAGGCCGCTGCCGGTCTTGCCGAAGCTGTCGGTTTTACCGATTATTTTTTTGCCCCGACCGCTGTTCGGTTTGTTGTCCATAGGATCAACCTCCCTTGCGTATAGATATTTATATTTTAGCAGATATTTACACGAAATGCAATAGGAAATAGGGAATAGACCCGCCCGCAGCGGCGCACAGTGTGTGCCATGTCGTCCCCGCACGGAGCAATTGAGAAGTGAGAATTGAGAATTGAGAATTGAGAATTGCGGTATCGTTCAAATTGCCATTTGAACGATGAAAAAGAAAGCCTTATTACTGTTCCGTACAGAAAAGGCAAACGATCCGTAAAACGCAGGCCGGGATCACGGGACGAGCAATCCTGTTAGCGTTGGTGGTATCTCGGGGATATCCAAAAGGGGGACGACCCCTTTTGGCCGTTTGAATGGGGGGCAGAGCAGCCCGGTGGGCTGCGAGAGTTTTATCGCCAGTTGCGCGGCTATGCCGTGGAACTGGCATCCTTTATTCAGGTCC
>JAFWPP010000069.1:0-52005 GCA_017509485.1 Oscillospiraceae bacterium
CGCTGCGCAGTAAGTCAAAATCCTTGCGAAGCAAGCCGGTTCTGCGCAAACAGCACAGAAGATCGCAGACCCTTTGCGGAATGAAACAGGAATCGCGGGGTTCAAATACGGAAGCTTGATTTTGACGGTTACGGTCTTTTTGACAGTCTGAAAAGGGCTGCCTCGCAAGGAGGCAGCCCTTTTTTATGGTGTTGCGGGGTCAGGCAGCTCAGGTGGTGTAGTAGGTGACGGTGCTGCCGTAGGTGGTGGTCTGTTTCCAGAAGTACAGGCCGGTGGGAACGGAACGGTTCACCATGAAGTAGTTGCTGCTGGAGAAGCTCAGGTAGGGATAACGGCTGCTGCCAGTGTTCTTGGCGGTGATGTTGCCGCTGCTGCAGCTGAGCGTCCAGCGGCAGTAGCTGGAGCTGTAAGAGCTCTGGCTGTAGAGGTAGTTGCTCTTGTTGGCCAGATACGTGTTGGTGGAAGCGTTTTGGATGGTGTAGTAGGAGCCGGTCTTGGCGATATTCCAGACGTAGGCGTTGGTGACGCCCGTCATATAGCCGTCGGCATAGCTCATGCCGGTGTTGCTGTAGAGGACGGCGGAGCCATTGCTGGAGGACTCGTACTTGGTGTTGCCGGAGAGGCCCTTGAGCACGTAGAGGCTGGAGGTGTTGGTGCCGTAGGTGATAAGATAGCTGCCGGTCCAGTCGGAGGGCGCTGCGCTCAGGAGCTCATAGGCGGTCTCGCCGCCGGCGCCGGTCTCGGTGTAGGAGTAAAGCGCCTTCAGAGTGATATTGCCGGTGACCTTGTAGGAGCCGGTGAGAATGTTGCTCGGGGCGGTGGTGCTGTTGTTGACAGTCTCGGTGACCCAGCCCAGGAAGGTGTAGCCCTCGGGAGCACCTGCGGTGGGCAGGGTGATGTAGCTGTTGGCCTCAGCGCTCATGGAAGCCACGGCGGCCACGCCGGCGGGCACGGTGAAGCTCACGGTATAGGTGGTGACGCCGGTGGCGGGCAGAGTGGTGTGGGTGCGGCTCAGCTCAGCATTGCAGCGGGTGCAGTAGGTCACGGTGTCATAGCCGCCGTCCGTGGTCTCGGTGGGGGCCACATAGTTCTCCTGCACGGGCGTACCGGCGTTGTGGCCCAGGGCGGCCACGGTCTTGTGGGTGCGGCTCAGCTCCTCGCCGCAGGTGGCGCAGTAGACGACCTCGTCATAGCTGCCGGCGGCGGTGCAAGTAGGAGCTGCGTAGTTCTCCTGCACGGCGGCCGCGGCGGTATGGGTGTGGGTGCTCTCGCCGATCACGGTGGTGTAGTAGGTGGCGCCGGTGCTGGTCTGCTTATAGAGCTTGATAACGGCGCCGGACTTGCTGGTGGTGTAGCGGACGGTGGAGCTGGAGGAATAGGACAGGTAGTAGTAGCCCTCGCTGTCCACCTTGTTGTCCAGATACTGGTTGGAGGTGTAGGTCCAGGCCAGGCCGCTGGCGGTGGGAGCCAGGTACTCGGAGGAATCCAGACCCATGTACTTGCCGACGGCTTCGTTGTAGAGGGTGTAGCCGTTGGTGCTGTTGCCGGAGGCGACCCACAGGACCTTGGGCAGGTTGGCGGAGCTGGCGGTCACGGTGTTGTCGCTGTTAACGGTGACGGCCACGGGGCTCAGATAGTGGCTGCTGGTGACGGCCGTGTTGCCCACTGCCTTGCCGCTGGTGCCGGAGATGGCGCCGGAGGCCACGAGGATGTACTTGCCGCCGTTCTCAAAGGCGTCGGCCAGCTGGTAGACGGTGTCGCCGCCGCTGCCCTCGGTGAAGGAGTACAGAGCGTACAGCGTGACGTTGGCGGCGGGGGTGTAGGAGCCGGTCAGGACGGTGGGCTTGACGGTGACGTTCTCACAGGCGGCGGTGACCCAGCCGACGAAGCTGTAGCCGTCGGGCGCGCCGGCGGTGGGCAGGGTGACGGAGCCGCCCGCAGCCACGGTCTGGCTGGCGGGAGCGGTCACAGCGGCGGGCACGGAGAAGCTCACGGTGTAGTAGACGGTGGGGCCGGTGGCGGGCAGGGTGGTATGGGTCCTGCTCAGCTCGGCATTGCAGCGGGTGCAGTAGGTCACGGTGTCGTAGCCGCCGTCAACGGTCTCGGTGGGGGCCACGTAGTTCTCCTGGACGGGAGAGCCGGCGTTGTGGCCCAGGGCGGCCACGGTCTTGTTGGTGCGGCTCAATTCCTCGCCGCAGGTTGCGCAGTAGACCACCTCGTCATAGCTGCCGGCGGCGGTGCAGCTGGGCGCCACGTAGTTCTCCTGCACGGCGGCCGCGGCGGTGTGGCTGTGGGTCGCGGAAGGATTGGTGTTGTAGTAGGTGGTGGATGCGGTGGTCTGCTTCCAGAGCTGGGTCTTGTTGGTGGTGTAGCCGCTGTTGATGACGAAGTAGCTGTTGGAGCCCTTCACCAGGTAGGGGTAGCTGGAGCTGGCGGCGTTGCTCAGCTTCATGCAGATGTTGTAGGTGTCGTACTCCAGACTCCAGACGCAGTAACTGGAGGAATAGGAGGAACGGCTGTAGAGATAGCTGTTGTAGCTGCCCAGGTAGGTGCCGGTGGAGGCGTTCTTGAGGCTCCAGCCGCCGTCGGCGGAGGCAGCCTCGAAGATATAGGCGTTTCCGACGTTCTTGAGCACACCGTTATCCAGGGTCATGCCGGTGGCAGAAAAGCTGGCGGCGCCGCCCGCGGAGGAGCTCTCATAGGAAGTGTTGCCGGAGAGGCCCTTCAGGACTAGCATGGAGCTGTCCTTGCCGCAGGTGACGACGTACTTGCCGGCCCAGTCAGTGATGGGCTCGGAGACGATCTCATATACGGTCTCGCCGCTGCCCTCGCTGCGGGTATAGAGGGCGTGGAGGGTGGCGTTGGCGGTGACGGTGTACTCCGCGCCGGGGGCGTAGTAGCTGGGCTTTTCGGTGGTCTCGGCCACGGTGGAGGCGGTCCAGCCCACGAAGCTATAGCCATCGACGGCAGTGGCTGTGCTTGGCAGATTGATGACGTCCTGGATGTAAGCGGTCGTGCTGCTCAGGGTGTTCCCCAACGCCTTGTAGGTCACGGTATACTGGGGCTTGGCTGCGAAGATGACCTTGACGGTGCAGTCGGAAGAGGCGTTGACGGTGATGACGTTGCCGTTGATGGAAACCGTGGCAGTGCCGGAGGTCACCTGGGCGTCGGAGACATAGTAACCGGTCTTCGGGCTGGCGGTGATCTTGTTGCCGTTGACGCTGACGGTACCGTAGCTGGTGTTGTTGGAAACAGCGGTCACGGTGTAGGAGGCGTCGTCGGTATAGGCCTTGATGCGGAAGTCGCCGTTGTTGGGCACGTTGGTCCAGGAGCCGTTGGCTTCCTTATAGTAAGAGGTGTTGCCGTGGTTGGTGTGGGTGAAGGTGACCCAGCTGACGTCGCTGCTGGTGGCGTCATAGGGGATGTGGACGTAGGTGTTGTTCTCATCGGGATCGGGCTCGGGAGTGCTCAGCTTGAAGACCACGGAGAACTTCTCCCCGTTCGTCAGAGACACGCTCTGGTCCAGAGGAATGGTGAAGTAGCCGGAGTAAGGCAGGTAGCCGCTCTGGGTGGCCGCCAGGGTTCCGGAGCTGGGGTTGGTATCGGAAGTCAGGCCGGTGTAGATGTACAGGGTGTAGGTGGTGGCCTCATCCCAGGGAGAGAGGGCCACGGCCTTCAGGGACTGGGTGCCGTTGGCGGTGAAAATGTTGGCGATCTGGCAGTTGTTGCCCATGCTCTGATAGTTCACCACGTTGCCGGTGCCGTCGTACTGATAGCAGTGGGCGTAGTTGTCTTCCGCGGCGACCTTATAGAAGCAGCAGGCGCTGTTGGCCACGGAGGTGTCCTCATAGGAGAGGTAGAAGTAGCCGTTATTGCCCCAGGAGGAGGCCCAGGAATTCTTGATGATCCAGGCGCCGGGGTTGGAGGGCCGCTTGCCGGACTTAAAGTTGGAGACGGCGTAGTTGTCGTCCCAGCCCACCACGGTGACGGCGTGGTTGGAGGAGGTACCGGCGTTATAGTAGTAGGCGTAGGTGGAGGTATTCAGATAGCTGTCGCTGTGGTAGTAACTGATGGTGCCCGCGCCGTACTCCATGATAGCCTGCTTGACGGCGTCCCGGTCCGAGGCGTTGATCCAGGTGGCGTCGGTCACGTGGGCCACGTTGTAGGCGTAGGCGTACTGGGAGTTCAGACCGGAGGTGGAGGCTTTGCTGTAGGCCAGGGCGGAGGTGGACTCGGAGGCCGCGCCTTCCCAGCGCATCAGCGTATAGGTGGCAAGGGCGTAGTTGCCGCCCCGGTCCAGATAAGAAGATGCGCTGCTGTCGGTTTTCGCGGTGGTCTTATCGCCGGTCAGCATCCCCTCGGCGTCGTAGGCGTTGGTATAGGTGAACCAAGCCAGATGATACTCGGAGAGGTCCATGCTGGTGGTGGCGGCGGCACCGGTGGCCTTGTTGATGATGCCGTGCTTGATCATGTAGGCCTCAATGGGCGCCATGGTGCCGAAGGTCCAGCAGGTGCCGTAGGGATTCTGGTTCTTGACGGAGGTGATATAGCCGTAGTCACGGCTGTCGTAGCTGGAGGGCAGGGTGCCGCGATTGGCAGTACGGCCTAAGAGCCGGTTGTAGGCGGCCATGTCGCCCCGGGCGTAGGCGTCGGAGACGGCGCTGCTGCCGTGCCGCTCAAAGGGAATATAATCGTTGGGCATCCGGGTGTCCGCCCGGCCTTCCCCTGCAATCCCATTCCCTGCCAAAGCGATGGTCGGGAGCATGGTCATCACCAGAAGGACCGAAAGAACGAGCGCGAGAATCTTTTTCAGCGGGTGTTTCATAGGAATAAAACTCTCCCATCAATCAGATTTGCACCGCGATTGCAGTACTGTATTATTATACCATAGAAAGTGAAAATGTCCAGATTTATCTATTCCTCCTATTGCTTTTTGTTGAAAACGTCAAAAAGCAAGTCTTAAGATGCAAAGGTATTATTACATAAATATCCGCTGTTCGGTTTTGATGGTCAGCTATGTGGTCAGCCCCGGTTTTCCGGCCCTTTTTCCGTCATTGAGAGATCGTAGAGGACGGGTTTCCCCTCTCGCAGACCGGTCGCAGCAATCCGTTTATCCGTATCCGCAATGCACCGCGGGCTATCAGCCCGCCTTCTGTAGCAGCGATCAGAGTAAGGTCAACCTGCTTTTCAGCAGCGGGATTCCTTCCTCCATCCACCATCCGTTGTCAACGCCGCCGGAGCTCATCCCGCCATGGGCAAACTGTTCAATTACGGCAAAGTCCATATATTTGTCGGTCAGAACCTTGCCGGAAAGGGAATAGTATTCCTGCTTGATCCACGCTTCCAGCTCGTCGGGAGATATCATATCCATATTCTCAGCGCGTTCTTTCAGGTAATCCCAAAAATATGGATCGCCTCTGAATCCCCATCTTTTTGGCTTATCTTCAAATATCTTTGACAGCTTCATATTCCCGCTCCTCAAAATGTTTTGTATTGTAATAATAACACAAATCATAAAAGAAAACAAGTTTTCCCGTGAAAAGATAACAGAACCAGCGGTTGTCAAATATTGTGACACAGTAATCAAAGAGAAGGAAATCGTCTGGGAGAAGGCTGTAAGGCGCACGAAAAGAGCTGAAAGATCGGCATTAGAAAGTGAAAAACGCTTCATCTTTGACGGGTTTTTCTCCGTTATTTCCGTGTCAGCGTTTCCGCTAAATAGTCAGTTCTGTGGTCAGCTTTTTGGGCGTTTCCGGGTTTTGGCGTATCGCACAAATAACCAGGCTTTGCAAAAGAAGAATCCTCAGATTTTTGTGCTTCCTGCACAAGAATCTGAGGATTTTGGTCGGAGTGGCGGGATTCGAACCCACGGCCTCTTGGACCCGAACGGCTCTAAGGACCTCCGCCGCCCCATTTCCGGCTCTTTCCGCCCATTTCCGCCGGATCAGGACTGCTCTTTGCCGGTCTTGTCTCCATCCATTCCGCTGTCAAATTTCCGCAAAATAGTCAAAACTGTGGTCAAACCAGTTTTCGCAGGCTGTCCAGGACCTCAAATCGTCTCCGCAGCAGCCAGTGCAGCGGCGCACATCGTGCGCCACGGCAACACATTTCCAGCGGTCAAAATCTGCGACGCAATAGACAAAGACTACGCCTCGCAGGGATCATCCCTCTGCCTGATCCAGAAGCGCCCTTGCGCGTTTCTGGACTTCTTTTTCGATTAGCCGCAGACGTTTGTCCGGGAGATTGTAGCGGGAGTGTTTGCGGAAGCGGAAGCTCAGCAGATGCCGCAGCCCTTCCCGATGCTTCTGTGTCAGAACGGCCTTTGCCGTACCGAGGAAATCGTCATACACGCAGGGCTCCAGCGTGTCGGCATAAGCCGCTAATGTCGCCTCGTTTTCCAGGTCGTCCTTCCCGGCGAAATTGAACAGAGAGTTGCCATGGTCAAAGAGTGGAGCAGGCGCGGCGATCTGATTCGTGTGGCTGTCGATCAGGAAACCGAAGTTGCCGTAATGTCGGTCCGTATTGCAAATCAGAGCGTCCAGCACCAGCATATCATTCAGCGCTTCAACGTACTCCGGGCCGAGCTTTTCATAGTACTCCCGGACAGCGGGCATACCGCCCTTGTTCACGATCCGTCCAACCGGGAGGAAGGAGCGGTCTTTTCCCGTGAACAGCTCACAGGTGGAGCAGAGCTGCCCCTTCCACCGCGCCAGATTGTAACGAATGGCATCGACGCCGAGAAGTTCAGCAATCTGCGCGGCGTAGAATTCGGAATAGGGCTCGTTGCCCGTGTTGGAGAAGCCGGAGGTCCCGCCCTTGTAGAGCCGGATCACGCCGGACGCTCTGCGCCAGCACTTGGGCAGCATGCCGTTGGTTGTAAATTCCGGGCTTGAATCCAAAGAGGTCCGCACACTGCTTCCATAGCCCGTAAAGGCGATCAGCGCCAGGACATTGCTGAACCGGTTTTCATACAGATTATAACGCGCAAAGCGCCCCTCGAACCCATCCTCCACGATCCAATAGCAATCGTTCAGCGATAGTCCCTTTGTGACCCGAATAATATTCATGGGACGGTTCATACTCAGCCCTGATTTGGAGAGCAAATTGTGAACATAGGCCCGGTTTTTGGGAATTGTCCGGCGTTTCAGCCATTTGGCAACGCCTGATCCGGACACTTCCAAATCAAGAGGGAGCAGCGCGCGCTGGTCTTCTGTAACCCAAAGAATCTTCGGCTCAAACTCCGCAGTGTCCATCTGTGCGTCAAACCGAAGCAAAACCGTATCAAAGTGTCGAAGCTCGAAAACCATGCGTCTCCCCCCTCTTGTTTTTTCAAGTATACCATAGAAAGCCGTAAAAAGAAAGTAGTTCTTTCTCTTGTCGGCAAGATTTTGTTTCCTTCAAACTGCTCTCTGTTTTGTTGCATAAATTATCCGCATTTTGCATGCTTTGGACCCACCCCCGGTTCATCATGAACCCCCAGAAGTACCCAATCTAAAAGTATTATATCAGAAAGAATATAACAGTACTATAAGAAGAGAAAACAGAAATTTTACGTATGCCGTTGATTAAGATGCTACGGTTTTCCGTCACGATCCGAGAAAAACCGAATCCAGCCAACAGAGCTCTCCCAGCAATACAACTACCCGCCAGGCACTCCGTTGTCGGAAATTCAGCCCTCTTTCCCAGGGCATGACCCGTAGTAACCCCACAGCATTTTGAGATTTTTTCTGGTACGGTTCATTCTGGAAAAGCGAGAAAGCGTCTTGTCTGACAGCTTACGCTATTATGATTTCAGAAACAGAAAACACAATTTACCCTTTGATATTTTTCTTTTCCGGGCCTTTTTGCTATAATCATAAATGGAGTTTTATAAGCATTTTGTCGAAGGGAGGGATCCGGGTATGATTCTGCCGAAGAATCAGATGACAGAGGAGGATATCAAGCTGAACTATATCACGCCTGCGCTGGTATCCCGCGGGTGGCAGAACAAGATCACCATGGAGACTCCATGCCGATAATACACAAAAACGCACCTAAAAACGCTCATTCTTGGGTCAAAAAACCGGCACGGAACTGGAATCGTCTTTCCAGTTCCGTGCCGGTTTGCGGTGATAGGCTTTGGGATTCGCGGTCTTGCGGGTCATCGGGTTGATGGGCCAGGTGGTGCGGCGGGCGGCGTTCAGCTCCCGCTGCTTCTTTTTCGAGAGCTTCTCACAGGGACTGAATTTTTCCATGGGCTCTCCTTTCATGGGTCGTTACAGGGCCAGCGCAGGCTGCCGGCCATGCCGGCAGCCTGCGCTTTTTATGGTCGCTGGGCTCATACCCCGGGGTTCCAAAGCCGCAGCAGGCTCCAGGAGCGGGGGGGAAGGACGGTCTCGGCGGCGGAGGCCGTCAGGGCGCAGGGGAAGTCCTCCAGGCGCAGGCCGCGCAGCGTCGTGCGCTTTGCCGCGGCAAAGGGCTGCGGCAGCGCCAGCGCAAGAGACAGCGGCTCCTCGGCCCGGTTGACCAGGAAGAGATTCAGGCTGCCGTCGCCGCCCTCCACCGCGGCGCAGTCGAGACAGGGGACGCCGGCGCGAACGGCGCAGTCATAGGACGGCACCTCCGCCTCCGTCAGCAGGGCCGTGCCGCGTCCGTAACGGGACGCCAGCAGGAAGGGATAGTAGATGGTCTGCACCCGGGCGGGGCCGCCGGGCTCCGTCATAATGGGGGCGATCACGTTGACAAGCTGGGCCAGGCAGGCAATTTTGACCCGGTCGGCGTGGCGGAGCAGGGCGTTCATCATGCAGCCCGTCACCAAGGGATCTATATCGTCGTATTCCTCCTCGTCGATGGGCCGGGCCACGGTCCACTTGGGCGGGACTGTGCCCGATTTTTCGTAGTGATACCACACGTTCCACTCGTCGAAGGAGAGGCCGATGTCCCGGCTGCCGCCGTGCGCGGCCTTCGCCTCGTCGCAGATGGCGGCAATTTCGCGGATGCTGTCCTCCATCTCCAGCGGGCGGGCCAGGAAGGAGGGCACGTCGTTTTCGTGGTTTGTGTAATACTGGTGCAGGGAGATATAGTCGATATAGGGATAGCAGTACTGCAGCACGGTGCGCTCCCAGCTGCCGAAGCCTGGCATGGCCCGGAAGGAGGAGCCGCAGGCGACCAGCTCGATGGAGGGATCCAGCCACTTCATCATCTTGGCGGTCTCGCAGGCGATCCTGGCATATTCCTCCGCGGTCTTGGCGCAGATCTGCCAGGGGCCGTCCATCTCGTTGCCCAGGCACCAGAGCTTGACGCCGTAGGACGCTTCCCTGCCGTTCTCCCGGCGCCGGTCCGCCCAGTAGGTAGGCAGGGTACCGTTGACGTATTCCAGCAGCTCCACCGCGTCCCTGGGCGTGCCGGTGCCGAGATTGACGCCCAGCATGGGCGAGACGCCCAGGCGCTCGCACCACTGGAGAAATTCGTCGGTGCCCACCTGGTTGGGCTCCAGCGCAAACCAGGCCAGGTCCGGGCGGACCGGGCGGCGCTCCTTGGGGCCGATCCCGTCCTGCCAGTGATAGCCGGAGAGAAAATTCCCGCCGGGATAGCGGATATGGGACAGGCCCAGGGGGCGGATCAGCTCCGCCACGTCCCCGCGAAAACCGGCTGCATCGGCGCTGGGGTGGCCCGGCTCATAGATGCCCGTGTAGACGGCCCGGCCCATATGCTCGATAAAGGAGCTGTACAGCCGCTCGTCCACGGGGGCCAGCGGTCCGGTGATACGCAGCTTTGCACGCATAGGATCACTCCGTTTTCAAGGTTGATTCCCGTTCGACGACGGTGCAGGGGAGCTTTGTCAGCAGGGCGGGGCATTCTTCGCCGGAGACGAGCATTAAGATCTGCTCTGTGGCGGTACGGCCGATCTCGAAGAGGGGCAGCGCGACGGTAGAGAGCCGGGGGCGGCAGACCTGGGAGATGTCCCGGTTGTCGAAGCCGATCAGACGCAGATCCCTGCCCACGTCGATGCCCCTGGCGCTGCAGCAGTCCAGAACGCCCAAGGCCATGATATCGTTTTGGGCGTAGATCGCGGTGACGCCCGCATCCAGAAGTCTGCCTGCCAGATGATAGCCGCTGTCCCGCTCCCAGTCGCCGGTGAAGGTCAGGGTGGGATCGTAGGGGATCTGATGGTCGAAGAGGGCGCGCATCAGCCCGCGGGCCCGGGACATGCTGTGCAGACTGTCCAGGGGGCCGGTGATCATTCCGATCCTGCGGTCGCCCCGGGCCAGAAGCCGTTCCGTCAGCTCATAAGAGGCCATCTCGTCGTCGTAGACGACGGAGGGGAGCTGATCGCAGGTGCAGTAAGCGCAGACCATGGGGACCTCGTCATAGTCGCAGAGCAGAGGCACCGGATGGCTGTGGCTGCCGATATAGATGACGCCCGCCACCTGCTTGGAGAGCAGGACGTCCAGCGCCTCGCGGATCAGCGCGGAGTGGGCGGCCTCGCCCGGCATATGATGGCCGAAGCGCTTGAACAGGCGCAGATTTGCGAGAATATAATGATAACCGGCATTGTCGCAGGCCACAGCGATGCCGTCGATGATCTCCGGCGTATTGAATACCGTGAGGTCCTCCGCGATGATGCCGATGGTGCGGGCCTTTCCCGACTTCAGGCTTCTGGCGTTCAGGTTCGGGCGATAATTGAGCTCCTGTGCGATGCTCAGGATCAGCTGCCGCGTCTCCTCTTTTACGCCGCTTTTGCCGTTGAGGACCTTGCTGACAGTGGCAATGGAAACATTTGCCTGTTTTGCGATGGATCGAATCGTAGCCATGGGAACGCCTCCAGGAAAGATGGGCTCAGAAAAACACTGCGGTGAACCGTTTTTTTCATTTTTAGTATACAACACTTCAGTCAAAAATCAAGAGCATTTCTGGAAATTGTGGAAAGCGCATGAAAAGCCCAGTGAAAAAACAGCATTTTAGACAATTTACAAATGAAGCAAACTGTTGTATAGTATAAAATAGAATGGTAAACGTTTAAATTACATATTCATGCAGGTCTGCTGCATACCCTTTGCAACACAGCAAAAACCGATCCTTGCCTCCGTCCCCGCCCGGAAATGGAGGCGTAATTTGCGCAGGAAAAGGTAAACGATTAACAGTTTGGAGGAAGCCATGAAGAGCTATATCGTCCCGCCTTCTCTGCCGAACATAAGGGTCACGGATCCCTTATTTGGCAGCTATATCGACCGGGTCACCGAAAAGCTGCTCCCCTACCAGTGGGAGGTCCTCAACGACAGGCTCCCCGATGTGAAAGCTTCCTATTGTATCGCCAATTTCCGCATTGCCGCAGGCCTTGCCGAGGGACAGCACCGCGGGGCGGTCTTCTGTGATACGGACGCCTATAAATGGCTGGAGACGCTGGCCTACTGTCTGGCCTGCGGCCGGGGCCGGGAGCTTCTGCCCGCGGCGGAGGAGCTGATCGCGCTGATCGCGGCGGCACAGGAGCCGGACGGCTATCTGCAGACCTACTTTACCATCGACCACCCGGATCTGAAGTGGAAGAATCTGGCGGAGGGCCACGAGCTCTACAGCGCCGGGCATCTGATGGAGGCCGCAGCGGCCTTCTACCAGGCCGTCGGCAACCGGACGATCCTGGACGTGGCGATCAGGCTGGCGAATCTGATCTGCGAGGTCTTCGGAGACAAAGATCAGCAATGCCAGGGATACCCGGGACATCAAGAGGTGGAGCTGGGGCTTTTGAAGCTCTATCGGCTCACACGGGATCGGCGCTATCTGGAGATGGCGCGGCATTTTCTGACGATCCGGGGCCGCCGCCCCAACTATCTGATGCAGGAGCTGCACCGGACCGGGAAGGACCGGATCTTTCCGGAATTCGCGGACTACGACGAAAAATACGCCCAGACCCATCTGCTGCCCCGGGAGCAGCGAACGGCGGAGGGCCATGCGGTCCGGGCCATGTACATGTATTCCGCCATGGCGGACATTGCCCGGGAATGCGGCGACGAGGAGATGAAGACCGCCTGCCTGGAGCTCTGGCGCAATGTGACCGAAAAGAGAATGTATATCACCGGCGGCCTGGGCTCCTCGGGCCATCTGGAGCGCTTTACCGCCGACTACGACCTGCCCAACGACCGGATGTACTGCGAGAGCTGCGCCTCGGTGGGGCTGATGATGTTCGGCCAGCGGATGGCCGCGCTGACAGGCTGCGCGTCCTGCTACGACACGGTGGAGCGCGCCCTTTGCAACACGGTGCTGGCCGGGGTCCAGGATACGGGAGACCGCTACTTCTATGTAAACCCGCTGGAGCTCTGGCCCGACAACTGCCTGGCCTCCACCTCCATGGCCCACGTGAAGCCCGTGCGGCAGCGCTGGTTTGACGTGGCCTGCTGTCCCGCCAACATCGGCAGGACCCTGGCCTCTCTCGGCCAGTATCTCTACGCCCGGGACGCGGATTCGCTCTACGTCAATCAGCTCATCTCCTCCTCCGTGGCGGAGGCGTTCGGGGGCGTCCGATTCCGGCTGGAGCTGGAAAGCGCGCTGCGAGAGGACTTCCGGGGCGATTTCACCCTGGAGCTGGAGGGAGAGGGGCGCGTCACGCTGCGCATCCGCATCCCCGCCTGGCTGGAGGAGCCCGCCTTCCGGCTGGACGGGCAGCCCATTCAGCCGGAGCTGGAAAACGGCTACGCTGTGCTGACCTTCGCCCGGGCGGGCCGACAGCAGCTCAGCCTGACCGGGCGCGCCCGGCCCCGCTGGGTGGCAGCCAACACCCGGGTCCGGGCGGACGCGGGCAGACTGGCGCTGGCTTTCGGCCCATACGTCTATTGCCTGGAGCAGACGGACAACGGCGAAAACCTTTCGAGCCTTTATGTCCGGCCCGACACGCCTGTGACGCTGGACGAGCCGGACCCGGCCCTGCCCGGCTCGCTGCCGGTGCTGCGCTTTCAGGGGCTGCGGCTGGATTCCGGGGTCGGGAAGCTCTATGGCGCGCCGGACTTCCGCTTCACGGAGGAACGCCTCTCCGCGGTGCCCTACGGCCTGTGGTGCAACCGGGAGCCGGGGGAGATGACGGTCTGGCTCAAGGCCCTGCTGCCCGTCCGGGAGCGGCTCCTCGTTCCGTAATTTTGTGCGTATACCTCGGCCTTAGGTCGGTGTATCACGATAGATCAACCAAAAAAACATGAAAGGATGTATGCAACAATGAAGAAGCTCTTAGCGATCCTCCTCTGCGTTCTGCTGCTTGCCGGCCTGTTTGCGGCCTGCGCGGAGAACCCCAAGCCGTCCGAGAATCCGCCCGCCACCCAGGGCAACAATCCGAACCCGCCCGAGACCAAGAAGCCCGACGAGCCCGCTCCCGGCGGCGAGAAGGTCAAGATCACCTACTCCTACTGGGGCACCCCCGAGGAGGCCCGGGACACCCAGGCCATCCTGGACAAGTTCAACGCTGAAAACGACCACATCTTCGTGGAGCTGCTGGCGATCCCCAACGAGCAGTACACCACCACCCTCAACTCCATGGCTGCCGGCAATCAGCTTCCCGACTGCGGCATTATGAACGAGAACGGCGTTCTCGACTTCGCCGCCGACGGCCTGCTGGCCGATGTCTCCGCCATGTACGAGGGCGCCAGCTCCATGCCGCTGGATTCCATCACCTTCAAGGCTGACGGCGTTCCGGTTGCCTACTCCGGCGCCAACGAGGCCCTGTTCCTGTACTACAACAAGGACATGTTCGACGCTGCCGGACTGGCTTACCCCGACGCCCGCACCCCCATGAGCTGGGACGAGTTCGTGGAGACCGCCAAGAAGCTGACCCTGGACGCCAACGGCAAGAACGCCGCTGACCCCGATTTCGATCCCAACAACATCGTGCAGTACGGCTGCAACGTGGACAACTGGACCTGGCAGCTTGAGGTCTGGGCCCTCTCCAACGGCGGCCGCTGGTTCTCCAAGGACGGCAAGGAGTGCACCATCAACAGCCCCGAGGTGGCTGACTCCATCCAGAAGGTCGCCGACCTGTACCTGGTCCACCATGTGGCCCAGTACCGCGACGGCCTGGAGGACTCCGGCATCCAGTCCACCATCGCTGCCGGCAACGTGGCCATGGCCACCGGCGGCGCCTGGAACGTGGGCACCTGCATGAACACCGTGAAGTTCAAGTACGGCGTGGCCCGTCTGCCCGTGATGAAGAACGAGGTCACCATCGTGACCGGCGGCCCGCAGGTGGTCTTCTCCCAGACCAAGCACCTGCCCGAGGCGCTGGAGTTCATCCGCTGGTACTCCCAGATTGAGAACAACTGGGGCCTGGTGGAGAGCGGCATCTGGATGCCCACGCTGGAGGAGTACTACACCAACGAAGAGCTGACCCACAAGTGGGTCGACAACCCCAACTTCCCGCCCTATGACGAGTACAAGGCCGCTGTTGTGGACTACACCATGGAGAAGTCCGAGTCCACCTGCTGGTACTACGTCCCCCACACCAACGAGTTCCTGGAGTACCTCCGCTCCGAGCTCGGCCCCGTCTGGACCGGCGACAAGACCGCCGCCGACGCTCTGGCCGGCGCGGAAGCCCATCTGGTCGAGATCTTCAAGGGCGAATAATCCGAGAAACCCCATTTCGCTGAATGCGGGGCGTCCGTCCGATCACGGACGGACGCCCTTTTTCAGAGGAAAGCGCAAAACGCAATCACAAGAAACGAGGTGAGCTCTCTTGTCCAAACGCAGCAAAAAGCCCCGCAGCGCGCTGATGCGCAGCGAGAACCGCACAGCCTATCTCTGCCTGATTCCCTCCATCATCGGCCTGATCTTCCTGACCTACGTTCCGCTGCTGGAGGTCTTTGGCCTGAGCTTCTTCAGCTGGAAGGGGAACGGCTTCACGGGCTTCAAATTCGTGGGGCTCCAGAACTATATCAAGCTGCTGACCACAGACCCATATTTTAAGACCTCCGTGCTGGTCACGCTCTACTACACCTTTATGGCTGTGATCGGGAGCATGATCTATTCGCTTTTCATCGCCCTGCTCTTAAATCGAAAAATCCCTGCTCGCGGCTTCTGGCGGGCGGTCTTCTATCTGCCCTATCTGCTGCCCGCCGTGGCGGTCTATCTGGGCTGGAACTGGCTGTACAACATCAACTACGGCCTGTTCAACTTCATTCTCAACCGGGTGTTCGGCCTGCCCCGGGTGGGCTTCGTCAATGACGCCAAGCTGGTGGCCCCCTCCCTGGCCCTGGTCTCCGTGTGGCTGGCGGGCAATCTGATCGTGATCTTCCTGGCCGGTCTGCAAAACGTCCCCAAGACCTATCTGGAGGCTGCCGAGGTGGACGGAGCCAATTCCTGGAAGCGCTTCTGGCACATCACCGTCCCCTGCATGAGCCCGATCATCTTCTATAATCTGCTGATGGCGCTGATCACCAATCTCCAGGTCATCACGCCCGCCCTGGCGCTGACCAAGGGCGGCCCCGGCTCCTCCTCCCGCTTTGTCTCCTACGTCATGTATCAATATGCCTTTGAGAGCCGGAAGTTCGGCTACGCGGCGGCAGTCTCGGTGATGCTCTTCATCCTGATCGGCATCTTCACCGTCATCCTGTTTGCCACCAGCAGATCCTGGATGTTTGCACAGGGAGGGGACGACTGATGGAAAAGCACGCAAGTCTTGCCAGCCGGAAAAAGCGGGAGCGGATCGTCAACGCGGTCTGCTTCGTCCTGGTGGTCTTCTTTGCAGCCCTGTGCATGCTGCCCATCTGGTGGATCTTCCGATCCTCCGTCATGAGCAACAACCAGCTCTTTGCCAATGAGGTCCCCTTCTTCCCGCCGGACTGGCTTTTCTCCAACTACCCCAAGGCCCTGCAGAATTTCGACTTCTGGACTTATCTGAAAAACACGATGATCATCATCGTTCCCTCCGTCATCGCGGGCACGGTCACGGCCGTCCTGGGCGGCTACGCCTTCGCCCGGATGCGCTTCCGGGGCAAGAAGTTCCTCTTCACCCTGGTCATCGGCTCCATGTTCCTGCCCATCATGGTCACGCTGATCCCGCTGTACATCATGTGGACCAATGTGTTCCATCTCAACGGCACCTACTGGCCGCTGATCCTGCCCTATTTCTGCGGCGGCGGCGCCTTCAATATCTATCTGATCCGTCAGTTCATCCTGACCATCCCCCGGGAGCTGGACGAGGCTGCCACCATCGACGGTGCGGGCCACTTCCGCATCCTGCTGAACATCATCGTTCCGGCCATCAAGGCCGCCATGATCGTCGTGGCCCTGCTGCTTTTCACCCAGATGTGGAACGACCTGATCCAGCAGTCCCTCTATATCCACGACGCCAAGAAGTACACCATCGCCCTGGGCCTGTCCCAGTTCAAGGGCTCCCTGAAGCAGGACTACTCCGCCATCATGTGCGCTACCTGCATGTCCTTCGCGCCCGGCATCATCTTCTATCTGCTGGGCCAGAAGTATTTCGTGGAGGGCATTGTCCTCACCGGCATGAAGGGCTGAGCCATGGGCTGGTTCAAGGACCGCTGGCGGCGGGAGGGCGCGGGCCGTCCCGCGCCGGAGAGCGGGTGGCGCCGCGTGGGCGTCATGGGCCTGACGCACTTCTGGAAGCTGATCCGGGTCAATCTCCTGTTCGTCCTTTTTTCGCTGCCGGTGCTCACGCTGCCCGCGGCGCTGACCGCGCTGGACCGGGTCTGCGTGGTGATCTACAAGGAGGGCAACATCTTCCTCTGGGACGAATTCTGGAAGGAATTCCGTCGCAGCTTCGCCCGGACGATCCTGCCCGGTCTGGGCTTCGGCCTGCTGCTCTTCGGCGGCTATTTCTTTATGAGTCTCGGCAACGGCAACGCCGCCCTGGGCTTCCCGGCCCTGATCTTCTGGGCCATCGGGATCCTCATGGCCTGCACGGCGCTGATCCTGGGGGAGTATTTCTTCGTTCTGGTGGCCGTGCTGGAGATCAACAACTTCGGCGCGCTGAAAAACGCGCTGATCCTCTGGCTGGCGAGACCCGGCTCCGGTCTGCTGGCGCTGGTCATCGTTCTGCTTCTGTTCTTCTTATCTCTGGCCCTGCTTCCGGTGATCACACCGGCGCTGGTCCTGTTCCTCCTCCCGGTGCTCTGCCAGTATCCGATCTGCTATCTCGTCTTTGACGTGACGGAGGATCTGGTGCTGATCCCCTATGAGGAGCGGAAGGCGCGGGAGAGGCAGGAAAACAATACCGATTCTATGGAGGATGCGCAATGAAACAGTATGAATTTTGGTTTGTGGTGGGCAGTCAGTTTCTCTACGGCCCCGAGGTGTTGGAAACCGTGGACTGCCGCGCAAAGGAGATGGCGGCGGAGCTGAGCAAGGTCCTGCCCTGGCCCGTGGTCTACAAGGTCACAGCCAAGACCAACCGGGAGATCACCGAGACCGTCCGGGAGGCCAACTACCGGCCCGAGTGCGCCGGCATTATCACCTGGTGCCACACCTTCTCCCCCAGCAAGATGTGGATCGACGGGCTCCGGGACCTGCAAAAGCCCTGGTGCCATCTGGCGACCCAGTACAACGTCGAGATCCCCAACGACGAGATCGACATGGACTTCATGAACCTGAACCAGGCCGCCCACGGCGACCGGGAGCACGGCTTCATCGGGGCCCGGCTCCGCAAGCCCCGGAAGGTCATCGCGGGCCACTGGAAGGACGAGCGGGTCCACAAGCGCCTTTCCGACTGGATGAAGGCCTCTGTCGGCGTGGCCGTCTCCAGGGACATGAAGGTCATGCGCTTCGGCGACAACATGCGCATGGTCGCCGTCACCGAGGGCGACAAGGTCGAGGCCCAGATCAAGCTGGGCTGGCAGGTGAACACCTGGGCCGTGGGCGATCTGGTGAAGGAAATGAACGCCGTCACCGAGGAAGAGATCGACGCCCTGGTTGCTGAATACGAAGCTGCCTACGACATTGCCACCGACAATCTCTACGCCATCCGCTACCAGGCGAAGGAAGAGATCGCCATGAAGAAGATGATGGACCGGGAGGGCTGCTGCGCCTTCTCCAACACCTTCCAGGATCTCTACGGCATGGAGCAGCTCCCCGGCCTGGCCTCCCAGCACCTGATGAGCCTGGGCTACGGCTACGGCGGCGAGGGCGACTGGAAGGTCTCCGCCATGACCGCGATTCTCAAGGCCATGGGCGAGGGCGGCAACGGCGCCTCCGCCTTCATGGAGGACTACACCTATCATCTGGTAGAAGGAAAAGAATACTCCCTGGGCGCCCATATGCTGGAGGTCTGTCCCTCCCTGGCGGCGGACAGGCCCCGGATCGAGACCCACCACCTGGGCATCGGCATGAACGAGAAGGACCCGGCCCGTCTGGTCTTCGAGGGCAAGGCCGGCCCCGGCATTGTGGCAAGCCTGATCGACATGGGCGGCAGACTTCGGCTGATCGTCCAGGACATTGAGGCCGTGAAGCCCATCCTCCCCATGCCCAAGCTGCCCGTGGCCCGGGTCATGTGGCGGGCCATGCCGGATCTGCTGACCGGCGTGGAGTGCTGGATCACCGCCGGCGGCGCCCACCATACGGTCCTTTCCTACGACGTGACCGCGGATATGCTGCGTGACTGGGCCCGGATGATGGACATCGAGTTCGTCCACATCGGCAAGGATACCACCCCCGAACAGCTGGAGGAGGAGCTGCTGGTGAAGGATCTGATCTGGAAGCTGCGATAAGGCAATAGGCAACAGGCAATAGGCAATAGGAGAACGGCCTCGTATCTGTCATTGCGAGACCAGTCCGCAAACTGGTCATGGCAATCCGTTCCCCAAACCTGGAGGTAAGAATATGTTGAAATTGAAGCAATGTGCCCTTGGCATTGAGCTGGGCTCCACAAGAATCAAAGCAGTCCTCATTGATGAGAACCACATCCCCGTGGCCTCCGGTGATTTTGAGTGGGAGAACCAGCTGGTCAACGGAATTTGGACCTATTCCCTGGACCTGGTCCATACCGGCGTCCAGACCTGCTTCGCCAATTTGAAAAAGGACGTCAAGGATAAATTTGGGATCCCTCTGCGCACCGTAGGCGCGCTGGGCGTCTCCGCCATGATGCACGGCTATCTGCCCTTCGATCAGAACGGGAACCAGCTCGCGGAGTTCCGCACCTGGCGGAACACCATGACCGGCCCCGCCGCGGCGGAGCTGACGGAGCTCTTCGGCTTCAATATCCCCCAGCGCTGGTCCATCGCCCACCTCTGGCAGGCGGTGTTGAACGGCGAGGACCATCTGCCCCGGCTGGACTATCTCACCACCCTGGCGGGCTATATCCACCGCCGCCTGACCGGGGAGCGCTCCGTCGGCGTGGGCGAGGCCTCCGGCATCTTCCCCATCGACAGTGAAGCGCTGGACTACGACCAGACCATGCTGGACAAGCTGGACGTCACGCTGGCAGCCAGGGGCTTCTCCTGGAGGCTCCGGGACGTCCTGCCCCGGGTGAAGACGGCGGGCGATTCCGCCGGGGCTCTGACCCCGGAGGGGGCCGCCTTCCTGGACCCGGCGGGCGATCTGCTTCCCGGCATCCCTCTGGCTCCCTGCGAGGGAGACGCGGGCACCGGCATGGCGGCCACCAACTCCGTCCGGGCCAGAACCGGAAACGTCAGCGCCGGTACCTCCGACTTTGCCATGATCGTCACGGAGAAGCCCCTGGGGGTCCACCGGGAGATCGACATGGTGACGACGCCCACCGGCCTGCCCGTGGCCATGGTCCACTGCAACAACTGCACCAGCGACATCAACGCCTGGGTGAAGCTTTTTGCGGAGTATTCCGAGCTGATGGGGATGCCCGTCAACAAGGGCGAGCTCTACACCAAGCTCTTCCGGAAAGCTCTGGAGGGGGACGCCGACTGCGGCGGCCTGCTCAGCTTTAACTACCTCTCCGGCGAGGGCGTGACCGACCTGAACCAGGGCCGTCCCCTGTTCCTGCGGCAGCCCGACGCAAAGCTGAGCCTGGCAAACTTCATGCGGACCCATCTGCTCTCCGCTCTGGCCACGTTGAAAATTGGCATGGACATCCTGACCGACGCCGAGCAGGTGCCCATCGACAAGCTCTACGGCCACGGCGGCTACTTCAAGACCCCGGTCGTGGGCCAGCGCTTGCTCTCCGCCGCGGTAAACGCCCCCGTGTCCATCATGGAGACGGCCGGGGAGGGCGGCCCCTACGGGATGGCCCTGCTGGCTGCCTATCTGCTGAACAAGGCGGAGGGCGAATCGTTGGAGGATTATCTGGACAACAAGGTCTTTGCCGAGGCCGAAACCGTCACCCTGATGGCGGAGCCTGCCGACGTGGAGGGCTTCAACGCCTTCCTGAAGCGCTACAAGGCCGCGCTGCCCGTGGAAAAGCTGGCAACGGAGGTATTCTGACATGTTGGAGCAATTAATGCAGCAGGTATTGGAAGCCAATCTGGAGCTTCCCAGGTACGGCCTGGTCACCTTCACCTGGGGCAACGTCTCCGGCATCGACCGGGAGACGGGCCTGGTGGTCATCAAGCCCTCCGGGGTGCCCTATGAGGGCATGACGGCGGAGGATATGGTGGTGGTGGATCCGGAGGGCAAAGTTGTGGAGGGCAAATGGAAGCCCTCCAGCGATACGGCGACCCACCTGGAGCTGTACAAGGCTTTTCCCGAACTGGGCGGCATCGTGCATACGCATTCGAGCTACGCCACCTCCTGGGCCCAGGCAGGCCGGGACATCCCCTGCTACGGCACCACCCACGCGGACTACTTTTACGGAGACGTGCCCTGCTTGCGTTGCCTCACAAAAGAGGAGATTGACGCGGCCTATGAGAAAAACACCGGGCTTCTGATCGTATCGGAATTTGCAAGACTGGGCAAGGACCCCAAGGCTGTTCCCGGCTGTCTCTGCAAGAACCACGGCCCCTTTGCCTGGGGCAAGGACGCCTTCGAGGCGGTCCACAACGCGGTGGTGCTGGAGGAGGTCGCCAAGATGGCCTACCGCTGCGAGCAGATCAACCCCCAGGTTCAGCCCGCTCCGCAGGAGCTCCAGGACAAGCACTATCTCCGCAAGCACGGCAAAAACGCCTATTACGGCCAGGGCTGAGCCCGGAGCCATGGAAAGAAAGCGGCAGACGGCTGCCGCGTAAGGAGGAAGTATGGCAGAGGTCATATTAAAAAATCTCAAAAAGGTCTATCCCAATACGGAGAGCGCAAAGAAAAAGAAGAAGGGCGCTCCGGCGGAGGAGAAGAAGGTCAATCTGCAGATCACGGAGGAGGGCGTGGTGGCGGTCCAGGCCTTTGATCTGCATATCGCGGACAAGGAGTTTATCGTCCTGGTGGGTCCCTCCGGCTGCGGCAAATCCACCACCCTGCGGATGATCGCGGGTCTGGAGGAGATCTCCGGCGGCGAGCTCTACATCGACGGCAAGCTGGTCAACGACGTGGCGCCCAAGGACCGGGACATCGCCATGGTCTTCCAGAACTACGCCCTCTATCCCCATATGACGGTCTATGAGAACATGGCCTTCGCGCTGAAGCTGCGCCGCGTGTCCAAGCCGGAGATCGACAAAAAGGTGCGGCAGGCGGCTGAGATCCTGGATATCACTCAGTATCTGGACCGCAAGCCCAAGGCCCTTTCCGGCGGCCAGCGGCAGCGCGTGGCCATTGGCCGCGCCATCGTCCGGGCCCCCAAGGTCATGCTGATGGACGAACCCCTGTCCAACCTGGACGCGAAGCTCCGCAACGAGATGCGGGCCGAGATCATCAAGCTGCGCCAGCGGATCGATACCACCTTCGTCTACGTCACCCACGACCAGACTGAGGCCATGACTCTGGGCGACCGCATCGTCATCATGCGCGACGGCTACATTCAGCAGATCGGCACGCCCCAGGAGGTCTTCAACCATCCGGCCAATCTGTTTGTGGCCGGCTTCATCGGCATGCCCGTCATGAACTTCTTCGAGGCGAAGCTGCTGCGGGAGGGCGAGCATTACTTTGCCGTCCTGGGCGGATATAAGGTCCATCTCTCCGAGGAGAAATGCGCCCGTCTGCGGGCGAAGAATGTGCAGACGCAGGAGGTGACCCTGGGCGTCCGCCCGGAGCATACCGACCTGGCGAAGGAGGGCGTTTCGGGCCGCGTGGACGTCAGCGAGATGATGGGCTCCTCGGTCCACCTCCACGTGAGCGCCGAGGGCCGGGACGTCATTCTGATCGTGCCGACCGTGGATATGCGGAATATCCCCGGCATGGGCGACAGCATCCGCTTCGCCTTCCAGGGCAACGTGGTCCACGTGTTCTCCAGAGAGGACGACAGGAATCTCGAATTTTGATCACTCGGAAACGAACGGCCGCCGGGAAGCGCTCCCGGCGGCCGTTCGTTTCATGTTCTAATGTTCCGCTTCGCTGTGCTCCTCCGGCGTGGAGATCACATACTCCACCCGGCAGCCGGACAGACGGCAGAAGGTGAAGTCTCTCGCCGGATAGGTCTCATAATAGCCGGAGACGACGATCTCCGAGCCGGGGGGCGGGTAGTTTTCCGGCCTGTCCTCGGCCAGGACAAACTCCATGCCGTCCTTGCAGCAGGCGGTGGCGTCGGCGATGATGCAGCCGTAGACCGTGTGATCCGGATAAGGATAGCAGGCTAAGACGCCGACCATGCGGATCCGCTTGCCGATAAATTCCTCCGGCTGGTTCATCATGCGGAAGATCGCGCTGTAGACCTCCCTGGGGCCGCAGGACAGCAGATCCAGGTCGTAGGGTTGGGCCTTTTCCTCCCGCTCCGACGCGCCGGAAGATAAAACGTTTTGCATATCTGCGGGCTGCCGCTGCCCGCAGCCCGTCAGGATCAAAATCAGGAGCAGCGCGGGGAAAAACCTTGATATAATCCGGGTTCTTGCCATGATCATCCTCATCTCCCCTCTCTGTCCCCAATATAGCACAGCCCAAAAGAAAAGTCAATTTTTCTCTTCAAATTAATAAAACGTTTATTCAATTTACAGCGCAAATAAGCGACCGCTTGTGCAAAATCGCCAATTTAGCAGGACGAATTTCATCATGTCTACAAAACTGCTATTTTAAATGGAAAAATATTGACAACAAAACCTGCTTGACCTAAAATAAACTTGCAAGGTAAACGTTTAATATCAATAATCATGCAAAAAATCAACAAAAAAAGGAGCGTGCGACATGAAACAAACGAAACGGATCCTATCCCTGCTGCTTGTGATGACCATGCTGTTCTCCCTCTTTCCGCTGGCCCTGACCGCCGCGGCGCGAGAGCCCAGCTACGAGGTCGTGGACGAGCTGGCAAACCTGACCGAGGGGCAGTACGTCATTACCTTGTGGCGCTACATCGGCCAGAGCAACGCGGAGGGCATGATCTTCCACAGCGTCAACGACAACTCCCTGCCCGCCGAGAAAAACGAGGACTACAGTCTGCTGACCAACGAGGGTCTTCCGCTGACAGCCGTTTGGAACATCGCTCCCGCGGAGGGCGGGTTTACCATCCAAAACGCCGGGAACGGCCTGTATCTGGGCGACGCCGTCCCCGCTGCCTCCGAGGAGCCGGTGGTCCACAAGATCGTGGAGGGAACCTGCAACGGCGTCCACAACTACGCCATCGGCAACTCGGCCGGAACCGGCTCCCTGCGCTATTCCAACAGCTCCAAATCCTTCAGCTTCAACACCACCGCGCCCGAGACCGAGGTAGGCCGGGCCTACGCGGCCAACGTGATCCTCTACCGGGTCGTCAACCCCGTCCCCACCAACGTTGCGCCGAAGGCGACCGCCTCCACCGCCACCTGCGCCTCCTGGAACAACGTCGCCGGCGTCAACGACGGCAGCGTGCCTGCCGTTTCCCAGGGCAATCAGGCCGGAGCCTACGGCTCCTGGGGCCAGAACAACGCCTGCGATCCCGAGATCATCACCCTGCTCTGGGACGCGCCTGTGGAGCTGGAGGGCGCCGGCGTCTTCTTCTGGCATGACAACGGCAAGGACAACCGCACCGGCATCGATTTCCCCCTCTCCTACAGCTTTGAGTATCTGGAGGAGGACGGGGAGACCTGGTCCCCCGTCCCCGACGCCGAGGGCATGGCGGTAGACGAGGACGTCATGAACCAAACCGTCTTCGGCGCCGTGATCACCAGGGGCCTGCGCCTGGTCATGATCAAGGAAGCCGCCGACGACAACAGCTACGGTCTGGGCGTCGCGGAGATCGAGGCCTACGGCTGGCTGACCGAGCTGGTCACCGCCGAGCTGGAGGCCGCCATCGCCCGGGCCGAGGCCATCACGAATCTGGACAACTACACCGACGAGTCCGTCGCCGCTCTGACGGAGGCCCTTGCGGCTGCCCGGGCCGTGCTGGAGAATCCCGCCGATCAGGAAGCCATCGACGCCGCGGCGGCAGCCCTGAACGCGGCCATCGACGCGCTTGCGGTGAAGCCGGTGGAGAAGCCCGCCCAGGAGAACATCGCCCCGCAGGGCACGGCCACCGCCCAGTACTGCGCCTCCTGGAACAACGTCGCCGGCGTCAACGACGGCAGCGTGCCTGCCCAGTCCTCCGGCAATCAGGCCGGGGCCTACGGCTCCTGGGGCCAGAACAACAACGCCGCGCCGGAGCCCATCACCATCAGCTTCGCCGAGGAGGTCACGCTCTACGGCGCCGGCATGTACTTCTGGCATGACGACGGCATGAACAACCGCAACGGCATCGACTTCCCCGCCTCCTATTCCTTTGAGTATCTCGACGGTGAGGACTGGCTTCCCGTGCAGAGAGCCCGGGGCATGAATAACCTGCCCGATGAGATGAACTACTCCGTGTTCGACCATGTCACCACCACCGCCCTGCGGGTGCTGCTCCAAAAGTCCGCCGCAGGCAGCTTCGGTCTGGGCGTCGCGGAGTTTGAGATCTACGGCGTCTTCGGCGCCGTCCAGGAGCCCGTCCAGTTCTTTGCAGGCTCCGACATCCAGAGCAGCTCCAGCCAGGGCGTGAGCTGGGACAAGTATCTGAGCGACATCGTCCGCAGCGCCAGCGAGGCCGGCCACCGGATCGACGTCTCCTTCTGGTGCGGCGACTACGCTGACGGCTCCGTCTATGCCGACGGCTCCGATACCTCCGGCACCGAGACCCCCCAGCGCGTCCAGTACATCCGGGACACCCTTGGGGCCTACTGGTCCGACGTGGAGTTCTACTTCGCCCAGGGCAACCATGACGGCTCCCAGCACATCGGCACCGTTCTGGACGAAACCGGCCCCAAGGAGCACGAGGACTTCGTCCTCTATCAGATCAACGAGGACGACTTCCCCTGGTGGCAGGCGGGCTATTCCAGCTACTCCAGCGAGGACACCTGTCTGGAGAAGATCAACGCCACCACCGAGACCCTGGCGGCCTATCTGGACGGCCTGATCGCCGCGGAGGATCAGCGCGTGATCTTCATCTATACCCATGTGCCGCTGCACTGGAGCTCCCGCAGCACCACCATGAACTCCTGGTGGAGCGACAACATCCACGCGGATATCCTCTTTAATATGATCAACGAAAAGGCCGAGGATCTGGACATCGTCTTCCTTTACGGCCACAACCACAGCGAAAACTACGCGGAGGCCTATCCCGCGGGCGGCACCGTAAACTTCTTTGCCCCCGGCGATACCATCCGCATCCCCAACGGCCAGGTGGCCGCCTCGGGCAACTACACCGAGGAGATCATCAAGTTTACCTATCTGAACGCTGGCTATGTGGGCGCCACGGCTGCGGGCTTCAGCCCCTCCGTCGCCACGGCCTCCGTCATCACCCTGAACCCCGAGTCGGTGGAATTCACCCGCTACAGCGCGGCGGGCCGCTACGAGGGCTCCGACCACACCCTGATCCGCAACAACCGCGGCGAATATCCCGCCTACCTCCAGCTCAGCTCCGTGGAGAACTACAAGCTCCGCAACGAGGGCGACACCGAGCACTTCCTGGCCGTTCTGAAGAACGCCGAGGCTGCGGAATACAGCTGGTCCGTGGAGGGCTGCGGCGAGGTCGCCGAGGGCCAGGGCACAAACACGGCTGCCATCGTCTACAACGGCGGCGGCGAGGCTGTGATCAAGGTCGCTGTGAGTTACCTGGACAGCAGCGAGCAGACCCAGACCCTGGAGCAGAGCATGACCGTGACGGTCAACGCCGCGCCGGATCCCGGTCAGCACCCCAACATCGCGCCGCAGGCGGCTAATGTGGAAGCGCCCTACTGCGCCAGCTGGAACAACCTGGGCGGCGTCAACGACGGCGTGCTGCCTTCCGCCTCCAACACCGCGGGCGACAACACGGCCTACGGCTCCTGGCGCTCCAACGCCACCGCCGACCCCGAGTATATCACCTTCAGCTTTGCCCAGCCCGCGCAGATCTTCTCCGCCGGCGCCTACTTCCTCTACAACGAGAACAGCCCCCACGAGCAGTACGGCATCGACTTCCCGGATTCCTATACCTATGAGTATCTGAACGACGCCGGGCAGTGGGTCGAGGTGCCCTCCGCCGAGGGCTACGGCCTGGAGGAGAACATCGTCAATCCCACCGCCTTCGAGCCGATCACCTCCACCTCCTTCCGCATCGTCATGCAGCGGCAGGCCGGCTCCTTCGGCCTCGGCGTGGGTGAGATCGAGATCTACGGCGAGTTCGTCACTCTGGACACCGCCGCCCTGGAGGCTGCCATCGCTCAGGCCGAGGCGCTGGACGAGAGCGGCTATACCCCCGAGAGCTGGGCCGCCCTGCAGGAGGTCCTGGCTGAGGCGAAGAATACCCTCGAGAACGCCGTCTCCCAGGCGGGCATCGACGCCGCGGCGGAGGCCCTGCTGGGCGCCATCGCCGCCCTGGAGGAGCTGACCCCCGACTATGTGGACAAGGCTGCCCTCCGGGAGGCCATCGCCCAGGCCGAGGCGCTGGACGAGAGCCTCTGGACGCCTGAGAGCTGGGCCGCCCTGCAGGCGGTCCTGGCCGATGCGAAGGCCGTGGAGGCCGACGGCGAGGCCACCCAGGAGCAGGTGGACGCCGCGACGGAGGCCCTGCTGGCCGCCATCGCCGCTCTGGTGGACAAGGTCCAGGCTGTGATTGATCTGATCGACGCCCTGCCCGATCCCATCACCCTGGAGGACATCGAGGCGCTGACCGCCGCCCGGGAGGCCTATGACGCCCTCACCGACGAGGAGAAGGCCCGCGTCAGCAACTACCTGGATCTGCTGCTGGCGGAGATCGAGTATTACAGACTCCTGGCGGAGCAGGCCTTCAACGATACCGTCCAGGCCGCCATCGATACCCTGCGCGAGTATTTCGAGCACGCATCCCAGAATCACGACGAAGCCCATGTCGCCGCGGCGGAGGCCGCGCTGGAGGAGGCGATAGCCGCCCTGCTGCAGGCCAAGAGCTCCGAGGAGCTCCGTGCCATCGTGGACGCCGGCGTCGCGGCCATCGACGAGGCCCTGAAGGGCGGAGATCTCCCGGCGGAGCATGTGTGCGCCATCGCGCAGTTTGTGGACCTGGAGGCCTACCCCTACGGTACCCCGGAGCACGAAGCCATCGAATGGGCCTTCACCCACGACCCGCAGATCACCGCCGGTACGGACGCCTCCCACTTCAACCCTGAGGCGGAGCTGGACCGCAAGACCGCGATGACCTTCCTCTACGCGGCGGCCGGCAAGCCTGCCTTCGACGTGAACAGCGCGGAGAAAACCTTCTCCGATGTTGCGCAGGGCAAGTGGTACACCAAGGCCATTCTCTGGGCCGCCAACCAGAACCCGCCCATTACCTCCGGCAACGGCGACGGAAGCTTCGGCATTAACACAAGCTGCAAGCGTTCCCACATGCTGACCTTCCTCTACGCCCAGCAGGGCAAGCCCGGCTTCGACGAGTCCAAGGTGCCCAAGGGCTATGTGGAAGAGGGCAAGTGGTACACCAAGGCCGCCAAGTGGGCCTATGCCTGCGGCATTGAAACCGGCGAGGACGGCGTCTTCCAGCCCAACACCGTCTGCACCCGCGCCACGACTGTGCTCTACCTCTACCGTGCCCTGGAGGGAAAGGCACTGGACGAATAAATTCACCCCCGCGTTCCGCAGCCGTCCCGCCGGACGGCTGCGGAACGCCGAAAGTCTTCGCTGAACGAATTGAAAGGAGTGAAATACGTGCGTAAGCATTGGAAGCGTCTGCTTTCCGTGGTGCTGGCGCTGATCCTGACAGGCTCTCTCTTTACGGGAGCCGTCCCCGCCCTGCGGCAGGAGGTCTCCGCCGCGGCCAACACCATCGAAAACGACAGCCTGAGCGTGCAGATCGGCGACCTGGGTCAGATCGCCGTGATGAACATCAAAAACAATACAAGAAGCATCAACTTCGTCCTGCCCAATAACACGAACAACCAGAACAACAGCGCCCACCAGTGGATGGGCGAAATGATTTTTGCCACCCGCTCCGCCGCCACGCCGGAGGGCCTGACCGGCAGCTTCACCGAGCAGGACGTCAACCGGACCCTGGCAGCCGGCGGCTCCACCACCGCCTCCAACATCAACGCCGATAACCCCTATATCACCAAGACCGCCAACGGCGCCTCCTCCGTGGAGGTGAACTTCATCGGCCAGGATCTGAGCTCCACCACAGCCCGGACCATGAAGGGCTACGACGTGAAGTCCGTTTTTGACATGGACACCGACGACGGCTCCATGCTCTGGTCCATCACCCTGAAGAACAAGTCCGATCAGTACATCGAGTTCGGCGACATCGGCCTGCCCATGCCCTGGAACAACAAGTATTCCTCCACCAGCGACACCTACAACAACCGCCTGACGGTCCACTCCTTCGCCGGCGCGGACTCCGGCTACGGCTACGCGATCCGCTGCTCCGGCGAGGGCAACTACATGCTCTTCACCCCCGTGGTGGAGACCGGCGCCCGGGTGGAATATGTGGACCACTGGGTCGGCACCGGCAACGGCACCTCCGAGTACCGCAGCGGCAGCCTCTACACCAACTGGCTGGCGGACTCCGGCGGCTGGTTCCCCGGCCTCAGCGTCTTCTACATCCACTCCAAGAACATCCGCCCCCTGACGGGCCGCGGCTACTTTACCGACGACAGCTCCCTGGTCCTGGCCCCGGGTGAGGAGAAGACCTACGCCTTCAAGTTCTCGGCCGTCCGGGCCGGCGACGGCCTGCCCGGCGAAAGCGCCGCGTCCCCGCAAAACGCCTCCGCCTCCAACGAGGAGCGGGAGAAGAATTTCCGCTCCATTCTCTACCGGGAGGGCATGATCGACGCCGTGGCGGTGCCCAGCTTCCAGACCGCCATCAACATGGAAACGCTGATCGATCTGCACTACGACGAGAACCTGATCGAGGACGTGAACGTGGACATCCTCTGCGTCCATGAGAACGACCCCTACGACGAGGCCCACATCCCAAGCCCCCGGAATCTGGTGAACAACTCCCGTACCGGCCGCGGCGCCCACGACGGCAACCCGGACTACGAAGAGTCCGTGGAGTTCGTGGAGACCAGGGTCGTGGACGGGGAGCAGCACCACATCTACCGGCTGAAATTCGGCTGCATCGGCAACAACTCCGTCCGGGTGGACTACAAGCTCAAATCCACCGGCGCGCCGAAGTTCACCGAGTTTGAGTTCAACATTCTGGCCGAGCTGGACCAGATCGCTGACACCCACGCCGACTTCATGGCGAATACCACCCAGGACAACGACCCCAATTCCGCCACCTACGGCATCTACTCCGACTGGTACTTTGCCTCCGGCAGGGACAGCCGCCAGAGCTCCCACTGGGGCGACGACTGGAGCCATGACAACGTGAACTTCATGGCGATGAAGAACTACCTGGACCCCGATCCCGACCAGGTCCGCTCCCTGGAGCGCTATCTGATCGACTTCATGTGGAACAGTTACATGAAGAACACCCATGAGAATTTCGTCGTCGCCAACTATCTCTCCGCCTCCGGCATCAATTCCACCTCCTCCGCTCCCTATACCCGGACCTTCTCCGAGGTCATGGAGGCCACGGCCTTCTTCAATATGTACCGCCTGGTCAAGGCCTACCCGGACCTGATCGAGTACCGCCAGCCCGCGGACTTCTATCTGCGCATTGCCTACGGCATCTACTACAACCGCGCCGGCTCCGGCACCACAGGCTACTACGGCGAGCAGCAGATCCCCGATATGATCGAGGCCCTCTATGAGGAGGGGCTGAACGCCGAGGGCGACGCCCTGCGGCAGAAGTTCGCCTATACCAAGGGCCGCGCGGTCGCCAACGCCACCTATCCCTACGGCTCCGAGTTCGAGTACGACAACACCGGCGAGGAGGGCGCCTACTCCGCGGCCAAGGCCCTGCGGAAATACTTCCCCGCCGACGGCAGAGCCGAGCGGGCGCTCAGCGCCATGGCCATGGCCAACCGCAAGACCCGCGCCATGCGCGGCATCCAGCCCACCTGGTATCACTACGCCGACCCCGTCTTCCGCGGCGGCGAGGGCTGGTGGAACTTCCAGTACACCGCCTCTCTGGCCGGCTTCATCATGGACGACTATCTGCGCTATCAGGATGACAGCACAGACTCCGCCCAATGGTCCGAGCGGCTGAGCTACGCGGCCAAGCTCTCCAACTTCAACGCCGTCAACATGGGCCAGATCTCCGCTAACTATGTGGGCGACGTCTCCTGGCGCTTCACCATGTACAAGGGCGGCCGCGGCGCCCAGAACGTCAACGACGGCGGCACCCGTGTCATGAACAACGGCTGGAACGACTTCTCCGGCGAGTCCGACGAGGGCATCTACGGCTCCCTGCTCTCCATTTCCGCCGACGTCACCACCGATCCCGTCTTCGGTCTCTTCGGCTACGGCGCCAACGTTGCGAAGACCGACGGCGTCTACAGCGTGATCCCCACCGACGGCTTCGGCAAGCGCATCAACCTGATCGACGAGCGGATCTATGTGGAGATGGTCCAGGACGCCGTGCAGCGCGCGGAGATCGCCGCCGACGGCAGCCTGATCCGTCTGACCCTCCGCGACGCCGTGGCCTCCGCCCATGTGAGCCGGATCAAGCTCTCCGGCGCCGGCGTGCAGGACGGCTTCTATGCCGTCAGGCTCAACGGCGAGCAGCAGGGCCAGGTCTTCATCTCCGGCGGCGAGGGCGTCGCCAATGTGATGATCCCCGCCGGCGCCGCCAACGCGGTGATCGAGATCTCCGTCCTGGAGGACGGCGAAAACCAGCCGCCGCAGGCGGAGATCAGCGTGGTCAACTCCATCGAGTCTCCCACCCTGGCGGCCCTGGTGCCCTTTACCCTGCGCTCTTCCGTCACCGACGACGGCGCGCCCGCGGGCAGTGTCATCAGCTATGCCTGGTCCCTGGTTTCCGGACCCGAGGGCGGCGAGCTGAGCTTCACCAGCCCCACGATGAACTACACCGAGGCCCGCGCCACCGTGGCCGGGACCTATGTGGTCATGCTGACGGTCTCCGACGGCGACAAGAGCTCCGAGGCGACCATCACCCTGGAGATTGCGGGCGCTCCTGAGCGCACGCCTCCCGTGATCACCTCCCTCACCGGCACACCCAATTACTACAATCCCTCCGTGGCGGACCTGGCCGTGGAGGCCGAGCCCGACCAGTACTACCAGGGCGAGCTGACTTACCACTGGGATCTCGTCTCCGCGCCGGAGGGCCAGACCGCCGCCATCGCGGACGCCGATCAGCAGTACGCCTCTCTCCTGGTCTCCGGGCCCGGGGCCTATGTGGTTCGGGTCACAGTGACGGACGCGGACAAGTTCACCGTCCGGGAGCTGACCGTCGTCATGGGCGAGGACGCGGACGGCGTCCAGCGCGGCGCGGCTATCACCACCCGGGCCAAGGTACCTCCCGTCCTGCCCGAGACCCTGCCCGTGATCCTGCCCGACGGCAGCATCGCCGAGCGGGCCGTTACCTGGGACCCCATCGATCCGGCCAGCTACGCCATCATCGGCGTCTTTGAGGCTGCCGGTACCGCCGAGGGCGGCATCAAGGTAGCGATCCCGGTCTACGTCATCACCGGCACCCGGGTCAACGTAGCGCCGCTGGCCACCCCCACGGCCATCATCAACTCCGTCAACGACCTGGGCGGCGTGGCCGGCCTCAACGACGAATTTGAGCCCACTGCCTCCAACGACACCTCCCACGGCGTCTGGCACAACTGGCGCGGCGCCCAGGGCGACACGGCCTGGGTCCAGTACAGCTGGGACGAGCCCATGGTCATCGACGGCCAGGACGCCTACTACTTCCGCGACGGCGGCGGCAACTTCCAGCCCAAGAACATCCGGGTCTGGTATCTGGATTCCAAGGGCGAGTGGCGGGATGTGCCCAACGCTGGCGCCTTCACCAACACGCTGAACCAGTACAACAGCACCGACTGGGGCGCCGTGCGGACCACCGCTCTGCGGATGGTCATGGACCCCGTGACCCTGGGCTGCGGCGTCATCGAGTGGAAGGTCTACGGCTATACCTCCAACCTGAATACCAAGGCCCTGAACGCGGCCATTGCCCAGGCCCAGTCCATGCTTGATCTCCTGAGCGGATCGATTCTCCAGGAGGTCCTGGACGAGATCCTGGCTGCCCAGACCCTGCTGAGCGACGAGAACGCCACCCAGGAGCAGATCGACGAGGAAACCGAGCGCCTGCTGGCCCTGCTGGCCCGGGCTTTCGAGTCCATCACCGGCGAGCTGGGCGAGGACGTGGCCCCCTACGTCGATTCCGCCAATCCCACGAACAACCACATCTACTCCGATTATACCGCCTCCTGGGAGAATCTCTATGGCATCGCCAACCGGGATTTCGAGCCCACCCGCTCCAACGACGGCACCGGCAAGGGCTGGGGCAACTGGTCTCAGACCACCGGCTCGCTCCACTACGTCGGCTATATCTGGGATGAGCCCGTCACCGTCGGCGCCTTCGACATCTATTGGTATGACGACGGCGGCGGCACCCGGGTCCCCTCCGCCTACAAGATGCAGTATAAGGACGCGGACGGCGCATGGCAGGACGTCACCATCGTCACGCCCTACGCCGAGACCACGGCCCTGAACAAGTACAACCGCGTGGCCTTCTATCCGGTCACCACCACCGACCTGCGCCTCATCATGACCACCGCCTCCAACGCCTCCGGCATCTACCGCTGGAAGGTCTACGAGACCATCATCCACCAGCCGGACCCGGATCAGGAGGCCGCCGACGCGGTCATCGCCCTGATCGAGGGCATCCCGGATCCCGTCACGCTGGAGAGCGGCCCCGCCCTCGAGGCCGCCCGGGAGGCCTACGAGGCCCTGACCGAGGAGCAGAAGGCCCTGGTCTCCAACTACAACGAGCTGCTGGCTGCCGAGGCCGAGTATGCCCGGCTGCTGGCGGAGGCCGCAGCGGCCCAGGCCCTGGCGGACGCCAAGTATGCCGCCGAGCAGGCAGCCATCGCCTACGCGGCGGAGATCGAAGCCCTGGGCCTGGACGAGGAGACCGCGGCGGCCCTGGCCGCCCTGCTGGAGCAGGGCCTGGCGGACATCGAAGCGGCGGCTTCCATCGAGGCGGTCCAGGCCCTTCTGGAGGCGCTGCTGACCGCCATGGACGAGCTTCGCCCCGATCCCCAGCCGCCCTTCCTGTTCGACGACGTGTCGGACGAGAGCGCCTACTACTTCAAGCCGGTCTACTGGGCGCTGAACCACGACCCGCAAATCACCTCCGGCGTCTCCCACACCCTCTTCGGGCCGAAGAAGCCCTGCACCAGAGGCCAGGTCATGACCTTCCTCTATCACGCCGCGGGCGATCCGCCTCTGGAGGACGCGGAGAATCCCTTCGAGGACGTGGTCCCCGGCAAGTATTACTATACCCCGGTCCTCTGGGCCTACAGCAATGGCATCACCTCCGGCAAGACCCCCGAGCGCTTCGCTCCCAACGATAGCTGCACCCGTGCCCAGATCGTCACCTTCCTCTACAGCTTTGCGGGCAAGCCCCCTGTGGACGCCTCGGAGCTGCCCTTCGAGGACGTGAAGCCCACAGCCTACTACAGAAAAGCGGTGGCCTGGGCGCTGGAAAACGGTATCACCTCCGGCAAGAGCGAGACCCGCTTCGCCCCCAACGACACCTGCACCCGCGCCGAGGTCGTGACCTTCCTCTATAAGCTGCTGGCAAACGACTGACCGACCCCCTTCCCGGGCGTGACGGTTCCCCACGTCCCGGTTTTCTCCGGCGCGCGACCCCGGGCCGCCGCAGGTCCATCTCCTGCCTGGGGCGGCCCATCCCAAGAACAAACTGAAAACAGAAAGGAATGGAAACGAGCATGAAACGTAACAGCCGCAAGCGTGTCCTTTCCCTGGCTCTGGTGCTGACCATGCTGTTCACCTGCGTGGGCGGTCTGAGCTTCACGGCCTCCGCCACGGTCACCCTTTACGACAACGCGGAGGATATCGGCCACCCGACCTTCAAGAACACCGAGGGCCTGGCTGAGCTTCTGAGCGTCGAGAACAACGGCGCAAGCCTGAGCGACAAGGACATCATGATGAAGATCTATGAGAAGGACCTGGCCGACGGCGGCGACTCCTTCTACATGGACCGGGTCCTCTCCCGCGCAGGCGTAGCCTCCGGCAACGCCAGCAACGGCGGCAATGCCGACGGCAACACCTTCCTCACCCGCGGCCGCGCCCTCTATATGAACACCTCCACGCCCTCCGTAGTGGGCTTCGGCGGCAACCCCGCCTATCACCAGCCCCTGGGCGGCGGCAATCTCGTGACCGTCAGCTTCTCCCAGAACGGCGCAGCCGTTCAGACCACCGAGCAGACGGCCACCCGCGTCAACCAGCCCTCCAACTGGTATTCCACCTACACCCTGCGGAACGTCAGCAATGTGACGCTTCAGGTCACCAAGTTCATCGCCGAGCAGAACGTGGCCGTCACGGCCATGACCCTGGTCAACAGCGGCGAGGAAGACGTGGAGCTGAAGCTGACCGCCAGCTCCCCCTATGCCGCGGAGCCGGGCCGTGTTGTGATCAGCGGCGTCGAGCAGGATGAGCTGACAGGCACCCGCATGTCTCCCTCCAATCTGACCCGGCTGAACTCCCGCCTGCTGGGCGACGGCTTCACCCTGGCGGAGAACGGCACCAGCCTGGAGCGCAGCGTCACCGTTCCCGCGGGCGGCTCCGTGGACGCCAAGGTCGTATTCGCCATGACCACCAAGGAGATCCCCGAATCCGCCGCCGACTACGTCCGCTTTGCCGAGATGGACAACCTCACCGCCATCCGCACGCAGAAGGCGGAGTACAACCTCTACTGGGCGCAGAACATTCCCTACATCAACGTGCCCAATCCCGCCGTGGAGAAGGCCATCCTCTACCGCTGGTGGTCCGAGCGCTTCAACTCCCTGGACGCCAATATCCCCGGCTACGACTATCAGTACCCCATCACCATCGAGGGCGTTCTGGGCTACAACAACGCCATCATCCTGACCCAGCCCATGCACATGCAGGACACCAAGTGGCTCCGCAGCCCCTACCTGATCTACGGCGCCCTGCTCTCCGCGGGCAACTCCTCCCAGTCCTCCGCCTTCCTGGATAACCCCGGCAACCGCTCCAACTGGAACAACCACTACGGCCAGTACATCGCCCAGTCGGGCACCGAGGCCTTCTATGTGGTCGGCGGCGGCGCGGAGATGGCCGAGAACCTGGCCTACTACTTCGGCCATGACGCCACCGGCCAGCTGGACCACTACGGCAACCACATCTCCGGGCAGAAGCTCATCACCTATCAGAACAACTACATGACCGGCAACGACGCGGACACCATCTCCATGGCCGTCGCCCGGGGCTGGAAGGCCCACGGCGAGAACGCCTACGTCTGGGCCGCCGCCGACCGGGCCGCCGAGCTCTACACCCTGCTGGGCGATACCGAAAAGGCCGCCGAGTACCGCAGCCTGGCCGATCAGATCCAATCCTCCGTTCTGGAGGTCCTCTGGTGCGACCAGTGCCAGAAGTTTGAGACCTACGGCACTACCCGCGGCGACAGTCACAACGCCGAGAAGACCCATCTGGTCAAGGTCACCGAGTCCAACAACTACAACTACTACGCCGTGGGCCTGGTCCCCACCGATCCGGAATCCGTCGCCAAGTACGGCGCGGCCCTGCGGACCTTCAAGAACGGCAAGGAATTCCCCATCTTCCCCATGTTTACCGCCAATCAGGTTGACAACCAGACCCAGCCCGGCTCCAACAACTTCTCCAACATCAACTTCACCGTTCAGGCCCGGGCCTATGAGGCGGCCTACCGAACCTATGACACCGCCCACCAGTACGTCACCGGCAATATGCTGGGCCTGATGACCGAGTGGATGGCCTGGCTGATCTATCCCAACTCCGGTGATATCCGCTATCCCAACAACTCCGAGTACTACAACATCGACGGCTCCGGCCGTTCGCTGGACGCCTTCTACCGCTCCTGGATCTACCACAACATCCTGGGCAACTACAACTACATCTTCTTCGAGGATATGGCGGGCATCAAGCCCAGAGCCGATGACAAGATCGAGCTCTTTCCCATCGACATGGAGTGGGATCACTTCCTGGTCAACAACGCCCGTTACCACGGCCACGATCTGACCGTCAGCTACGACAAGCTCGGCGACGAGACCCGCTGGTACAGCGAGATGCCCGAGGGCTATTCCCTCTACATCGACGGGGAGCTGGTCCTGACCATGGACCGCCTGTCCCATGTGGTCTTCGATCCCGCCACTGGCGAGGTCGATGTCAAGGACGACAGTCAGGTGCTGTTCTCCAAGGGCGGCAGCGCCATTCCCACCGCGCTGGACACCGTCATCACCGACGCGCGCACCATCGAGCTCATGTCCAAGTCCGGCATGTATCAGGACGGCGAGGGCGGCTATCTGGAGAATGTGGCCGAGGGCGCCCAAGTCACCGCCACCTACACCCCCGCCAGAGCCCGTGCCGCCTCCTGGGCGGAGAAGCACCGGGCCGACGGCTCCGACTCCACTTCCCGGGCCGTCAACGAGGAGAAGCCCGATCCTCAGGCTGTGGTGGACGGCACCACCGTGGATATGCCCTTCTGGGGCAACGACGCCAGCCCCAACGACAAGGACTCCCTGACCCTGCAGCTGGCGGAGCCCAGGACCGTGGACATGGCCGCCATCTACTTCTACAACGATCGCCAGAGCGGCGGCTACACCGAGCCCGACAAGTATCAGATCGAGTACCTGGACGGCGGCGAGTGGAAGAGCGTGACCAAGCAGGACCGCGTCCCCGGCGCGCCGCAGGCCAACCAGAACGTGATCTTCTTTGAGGCTGTGGAGGCCGATGCGTTCCGCTTCACCTTTACCAACAAGGAAGGCCACTATACGGCGGTCACCGAGATCCAGCTCTTCTCCGAGGGCGGCGAGCGCGAGGGCGCCGCCTCCAATGAGCCCCCCGTCGTCACGCTGACGGAGGATACTTCTCTGGCCGGCAATCTCCGTACCGGCGTCAAGGCCACTGTGAGCGACGACGGCAAGCCCTATGACAAGGATACCTCCTACCACTGGGAGATCGTCGCCATGCCCGAGGGCGCTCAGGTAATCATCGGCAATGCCGACAGCACCCTGGCCTCCGTCAACGGCACCAAGCCCGGCGACTACACCCTCCGCTTCACCGTCTCCGACGGCGAGCTGGAGACCAGCGCCGAGATCACCGTCACCCTGATCCAGCGCCAGACCGGCAGCCTGGGCGACGACGTGGCCCCCGATTCCAGCGACACCGGCCACATCTACTCCGACTACACCGCCTCCTGGGAGAATCTCTATGGCATCGCCAACCGCGCCTTTGAGCCCAGCTCCTCCAACATGGGCACCGGCAAGGGCTGGGGCAACTGGTCCCAGAGCACCGGCTCGGAGCACTACGTGGGCTACAAGTGGGACGACCCCGTCACCGTGGGCGGCTTTGACATCTACTGGTACGACGACGGCGGCGGCACCCGCGTGCCCTCCAGCTTCCGCCTGCAATACATGGATGTGAACGGCGCGTGGCAGGACGTGGTGCTGATCACCAACGTTGCCGACGCCAGAGCCACCAACAAATACAACCGCGTGGAGTTCTATCCCGTCACCTGCGTCGATCTGCGGCTCATCATGACCACAGCCTCCAACGCCTCCGGCATCTACCGCTGGAAGGTCTACAACTCCATCAACGTGGAGCGTCTGGAGGAGCTCGAGATCGCCACCACCCCCGGCGTGGTCCCGAACATCCCCGGCTCCGTCAACGGCATCCAGGAGGACGGCGGCGTGGTCAGCGTCCCGGTGGTCTGGGACACTGTCACCCCCGAAATGGTGGCGCAGGACGGCCAGGTGGTCGTCAACGGCATCAACTCCTCCACCGGCCTGATGACCAAGTGCACCATCTACGTCCGCTCCGACCTGGAAAACGCGATCATCACCAGCGTGGACCCCGTCACGGTCTATACCAACCCCGGCGTCGTGCCCGCCCTGCCGCGGACGGTCCGCGTGGGCTACAACGACGGCGCCTATGACAACGTGAACGTCACCGTCACCTGGCCCGCGATCACCGGCGCAGAGCTTGCCAATCCCGGCCGCCACTTCTATCTGGGCGAGGTCCCCGGCACCACCACGAAGGCCCTGCTGACCATCGTGGTCCGGGGCGGGGTGAGCCCGGATCAGGAGGCCGCCGAGGACGTGATCGCCCTGATCGTCTACATCCCCGACCCCGTGACCCTGGAGAGCGGGCCCGCTCTGGAGGCCGCCCGCGAGGCCTATGAATCCCTGACCGAGGAGCAGAAGGCCTACGTCTCCAACTATGCCGAGCTGGTCCTGGCCGAGCTGGAATACGCCATGCTGGTGGCCGAGGACGCCGAGGCCCAGGCTCTGGCCGACGCCAAGTACGCCGCCAAGCAGGCCGCCCAGGCCTATGCCGACCGCATCGCGGCCCTGGGCCTCGACGAGGAGACCGCAGCCGCCCTGCAGGAGCTGCTGGAGCAGGGCCTTGCGGACATCGAGGCTGCGGAGAGCATCGAGGAGGTCCAGGCCATCCTGGCCGCCCTGCTGGACGCCATGGACGAGCTCCGGCCCGCGGAGCAGCCCTTCCGCTTCGAGGACGTGAAGGACGAGAGCCTGGAATACTTCGACGCCGTCTACTGGGCTTACAACCACGAGCCGCAGATCACCGCCGGCACGGACGCCACCCACTTCTCGCCCAATGTGGAGCTGGACCGCAAGACCGCGATGACCTTCCTCTACGCGGCCGCCGGAAAGCCCGCCTTTGACGTGAACAGCGCGGAGAATACCTTCACCGACGTGAAGGCCGGCAAGTGGTACACCAAGGCCATCCTCTGGGCAGCCAATCAGAATCCGCCCATCACCTCCGGCAACGGCGACGGGACCTTCGGGATCAACACAAGCTGCAAGCGGGCCCACATGCTGACCTTCCTCTACGCCCAGCAGGGCAAGCCCGCCTTTGACGAGACCAAGGTGCCCGAGGGCTATGTGGAAGCGGGCAAGTGGTACACCAAGGCCGCCAAGTGGGCCTATGCCTGCGGCATCGAGACCGGCGAGGGCGGCGCCTTCCGTCCCAACACCGTCTGCACCCGCGGCACCACCGTGCTCTATCTCTACCGCACGTTGACCGGGCAGGGCCTGGATCAATAATCGCAAGCCATTCCGTCCCGCGGCACGATGCGCGCATCGTGCCGCGGGAGACAGAACCCGCTGCGGCGGCAGCCGCAGCGGGTTTTTACAAAAATGACAAGAGGAGGTATTTTGTATGCGAAGCAAGCTGCTCTCCCTGCTGCTGGCCCTCTGCCTGCTGGCGGGTCTGCTGCCCGCTGCGGCCATCCAGGCGCGGGCGGCGGAGGCGCTCCCCGCGGAGCTGCTCCTGGAGCCCTCGGAGGCGAACGGGCTGCCGGCGGCGATCCGTCTCATCAAGACCACCGACTATGATCTCTATCTCCCCGGCAACGCCGACCCCGCCGTCTGCCGCCTGAGCTGGGAGGGCGGGCTGAACGCCTCCTTTGACGGCGCGGCCTATCCCAGCGGGACCCTGCCCATCCCCGCCCCGGGCGAGACCGAAACCTATACCTTCACCCTGGGCAGCTCTGTCAGAAGCTTTACCGTCACCACCTGGCAGGGCTCCGCCCAGCTCAAGCCGGTCTTCATGGAGATCGACGAGAGCCAGGGCACCATCGCCGCCATGAACAACGACCCGAACCACAACACCGAGTGCCACGGCCTGATCTACATCGACGGTGAGGAGTTCGTCCTGGATAAGATGAAGGGCCGGGGCAACTACGCCTGGAGCCAGTCCAAGGACAAGCGGGCCTACAACGTCAACCTGGGCAAAAAGGCTGCGATCCTGGGCATGGACGTGGAAAAAACAAAAAAGTATTCCTTCCTTGCCAACGTCTGCGACCACAGCCTGCTCCGCGACAAGGTGGGCTACGATCTGGGTTATGCGCTGGGCATCGCCCCCGACTCCGCGAGCTGCGACGTCTGGATGAACGGCGTCTACCAGGGCGTCTATCTGGTGACCCCCAAGACCGATTCCTATATCTCCGACGACGGCTACCTGCTGGAGAATGACAACAACCGGGAGCCCGCCATCTCCGCAGGTGGCGACCCCAGCTTCACGCTGATCGGCCTCAAGGGCTCCAACGGCAGCGACTCCGACAGCTCCAACGGCGATAACCGCATCACCGTCAAGAAGATCGGCGACAATCTGCTGCTGGACGAGAACGGCGAGCCGGACGAGAGCGTGGCGAAGCTGAACGCTGTGACGCAGGTCATCAAGGCCTGGACCCAGGACACCTGGGACGCCATCCGTTCTCCCGACGGCTATAATTCCAAGGGGATCTACTACGCCGACTATATCGACCTCACCAGCTTTGCCAAGATGTACCTGGTGCTGGAATACTGCAAGGACTACGACGTCTGCGCCGGCAGCAAGTACTTCCAGCGCTTCGGCACCGCCGAGGGCGACAAGTTCTACGCCATGCCGGTCTGGGATCTGGACACCTCCTTGGGCGCCACCCAGGAGAATGGCGGCCTGCGCCTGAACGCCGACATCAGCATGACGACCGGCTACGGCTTCTTCATCCGCAATATCTACGACTACAGGACCTCCATCTACAAGGCCCTGGGCCAGCATGAGGACTTCATGGACGAGGTGCTGGAAGTCTATCAGGCCAACAAGGCGGCCTTCGACGCCATCCCCGGCAAGGTGGACGCCTTCTCCGCCGAGATCGCGGACTCCGCCATGATGAATTTCAACAAGGTGGACCCGGTGGACAACTACAATGTGGCCCGCTACACCCGCGATACCGTCAAAAATGCCGGGACCCCCTACGAGCAGCACTACTACGCCACCACCAACTCCAAGACCGACTGGCCTGTGTATGTCCGCAATCTGCGGACCTACTGCGAGGCCCGCACAAGGTTCTTTGAGGAGTACATGGTGGAGAGCTACTCCAACCCGGTGCTGGGCGAGGCAGGGGAGGATCTGGCCCCCTCCGGGGCGGTCTACTCCGACTATACCGCCTCCTGGGAGAACCTCTACGGCATCAACGACCCGAGCTTTGAGCCTGCCTCCTCCAACATGGGCATCGGCCTGGGCTGGGGCAACTGGTATCAGGACACCGGCTCGGAGCACTATGTGGGCTTCCGCTGGGACAGCGCCGTCAGCGTCAACGCCATCGAGCTCTATTGGTACGACGACAACGGCGGCACCCGGGTCCCCTCGGACTTCCACCTGGAGTACAAGGACGAGAGCGGGGTCTTCCGGACCGTCAGCTTTGCCGAGCCCATCTCCGGCGCCAAGGCCCTGAACCAGTACAACCGGCTGAGCTTCCCCACCGTGACCACCCAGGATCTGCGGCTGGTGATGACCACGGCCTCCAACGCCTCAGGAATCTACCGCTTCAAGGTCTGCAGCGCTGTGGAGCTGCCGGGCATTCCCGTGGTCTTCCACACCACCTCCAAGGCTCAGACAGCCGTCTACGAGACCCAGGACTTCTCTGGGGAGGGGACTGTGGCGGAGTACGCCTTCGCCCGGGACAGCCTGACGGGCGAGCTCGACAGCAGCGGCAACGGCCAGGTGAACTTCCGCGTCCGCCCCGCCGAGGGCTATCGGGTCGAGGAGGTCCTGGCGGAGCCTGCGGAGAACTACAAGAATCTGAAGGGCCCCGAGGACACGGGAGCGGAGAACGTATGGCGCATCACCAAGATCACGGACCGGGTGGACGTCACCGTCAAGGTGACAAGGATCACGGAGCAGGATGATCCCCCCGCGCCCCCCTGCGAGCACGAGTTTGACGAGGAGGGCGTCTGCGTCCTCTGCGGCGAAGCGGTCCCGAGGGTCAGCTTCGTCCCCTGCGAGCACGCCTCCGTCACCGCCTTCGACACGCAGGATCTGACGGGAGCAGGGAGACCCAACGCCGCCTTCGCCCTGGCCCGCAGCAGCGCGGACGGCAGCCTTGCCCTCGACGGCGACGGACAGGTGAATTTCGTGGTGGTCCCGGAGCCCGGCTGGCTGGTGCGCTCGGTCAGCGCGGAGCCGGCGGAGTGCTTCAAGAACCTCAAGGGCCCGGAGGAGCTGGGCGCGCCAAACGCCTGGCGGCTCACCAAGCTCAGCGGCGACTGCAGCGTGACCCTCGCGCTAGAGCCCGACCCGGACTACGTCCCGCCGGAGCCCCCCGCGCCGCCCTTCCTCTTTGACGACGTCCGGGACGAAAGCGCCTACTACTATAAACCGGTCTACTGGGCGGTTCACCACAAGCCCCAGATCACCTCCGGCGTCTCCGACACCCTTTTCGGGCCCAAGGAGCCCTGCACCAGAGGCCAGGTCATGACCTTCCTCTATCACGCTGCCGGCAATCCGGAGGTGGAAAACCCTGTAAATCCCTTTGTGGACGTGATCGAGGGCAAGTACTACTACAGAGCCGTGCTCTGGGCCTGCAGCAACGGCATCACCTCCGGCAAGACCCCCGAGCGCTTCGCTCCCAACGACAGCTGCACCCGTGCCCAGATCGTCACCTTCCTCTACAGCTTTGCGGGCAAGCCCCCTGTGGACGCCTCGGAGCTGCCCTTCGAGGACGTGAAGCCCACAGCCTACTACAGAAAAGCGGTGGCCTGGGCGCTGGAAAACGGCATCACCTCCGGCAAGAGCGAGACCCGCTTCGCCCCCAACGACACCTGCACCCGCGCCGAGGTCGTGACCTTCCTCTATAAGCTGCTGGCAAACGACTGAGCCCGTCGTCAAGGCGGCGGGGAAGCGCGATCGGATGGGCTGAAAAAAGCTTCCTGACAGATCGGCTTCTTCGCAACAAGCGTTTGCGCAGAAATCGGGTAGGAGGTCACCCATTAGTTGAGTGACCGATCTCCCACACCACCGTGCGTACGGTTCCGTACACGGCGGTTCAATCGCATAAGTGCAGGGACTCGTACCTGTCGGATAGGCTAAAGTATCCGGCTTGTGCGAGTCTCTTGCTTGTAATAGCCATATTTACACTGGCATGTTTCGCACATCTCCAATAGGATTTGCGCGAATAGGCAACGGCGCAGGCTTGCCATTCCGGGACGCCGAGCTTCATGAGGTTTTGCACTCTCGTCCTCGGCTTCTTCCATTGTTTCCAAATGTGCATCCGGATTCTCCGGCGCAGCCAGCCATCCCATTCCTGCATGGTTGTCTTTATGCTTGCGACTCCGAAGTACCGTCGGCTCATCTATCGCTTGGAATACATGTTGACAGTCGGAAAAGAAAATGGCTTTAATTTGATTTCATTTATGGGGCCATAACCAAGTGGTACCAAAATAATCCTGTGTTTGTAAATCAAAAATTGTGACGCCTAAACAAAGAGAAACGCTTCGGGGAGAAACGCATGTCAGGGTGTGAAAATAGAGGGGACCGGAAGCCCGGAACCGGCAAAACAACGTCCTCTTTGCCGGTCTTGTCTCCGTTATCTCCGAGCCAGCATTTCCGCTAAATAGTCAGTACTGTGGTCAAACCCCAAACCAGCCATCCAAAACCTGTCCCACCCGGTCATTCTGAGCAAAGCGAAGAATCCGTTCCTGAACCCCGTGTAGCAGCGCACACCGATGCGCCACGGTCATAGTTCCAACGGTCAAAATTTGCGACACAGTAAACAAAGATTACGCCCCGCGAGGGGGCATCCCTCTGACAGATCCGGAAACGCTATTGCGCGTTTCCGGATTTTGCTATGTCAAAGTTTTTTCGCAGTATACCATAGAAATCCGTAAAAGTGAAGCAGTTCTTTTTCTTGTCGGAAAGTTTTTGCTTCCTTCACCCTGGCCTCTGTTTTGATGAATATAATATCCACGTTTTGCATGCTTTGGACCCACCCCCGGTCCACCATGAACCCCCCAGAAGTACCCAATCTAAAAGTATTATATCAGAGAGAAATATATCAGTACTATAAGAAGAAACATCATTTCAATGATAGGAAGGCTTCTGCTGTTCCGTTGTACCATACTTTCCGGCAAAAAGAAAGCCTTTCTTTCGTAAAATCCAGTCTATGTTATTGTTCTGGAGATAGATCCAGTAATCAGCAATGCCCCGGCACTGTACCGGCTCTGTTCCGGGAAGTAGAAACGATCCGGTACACCGCAATCCTTTTCCCCCCCTCAGAAATCAGCCTCCGTTCCGGATGTTCCGGCAAAAAACAACAGACCGTAATATTACGATCCTCAGACCAGCGAAAACCGCTTTCCAGCCAACAGAAGCCCTCCAAACAATACAACTACCCACCAGGCACTCCGTTGTAGGAAAAACAGACTTCTTTCCCAGGGCTTGACCCGTACATTTCCCCAACTTTTTTAGTCTTTTTTGCTGTCAACGGCTCTGTGACAAAGAAAATATTCTGTTCAGATCTGTGTATTATGATGATACCCGGGCCGAAAAATACAAATTTCCCTTTTCTGTTTACTTTTTTCGTGGATTTTGATATAATGCTATTTGTGAAGATATGCTATTTGTGAAGATATACAATTTTGACGATAGCATTTTTCAAGAAAGCGGTGAAAACATGACGGACGTACAGCAAAGGGAAGCCGCCCGGCAGTTCTTTTACAAATGGAACGGCAGAGGGAAAGAGGATGAGGACGCCCGCTCCTATTGGATCGACATTCTGCAAAATATCCTCGGCGTCGAAAACGTGACGGACCGGGTGGACTTCGAGAAAAAGGTGATCGGACCGGACGGGAACACCAAGCGCATCGACGCATATATTCCAGAGACCCACGTGCTGATTGAACAGAAGTCCCTGGGGATCGCCCTGGACAAGCCCCAGGCCGGGCACAACGGTATGACGCCCTACGAGCAGGCAAAGATGTACGACAACGGGCTTCCCTTTGAGGAGAAGGCCCGCTGGATTGTCACGTCCAATTTTGCTGAGATCTGGATCTATGATATGAACCAGCGCAGGCCGGAGCCCTTGAAGCTGGCGCTGATGGAGCTGCAGTCGAAATACCATCTGCTGGAATTCCTGGTAAACCAAAAGGCCAGGGAGCTCAACAAGGAAATGGAAATTTCCTTGAAGGCCGGCGAGCTGGTGGGCGTGCTCTATGACGCCTTTTTAAAGCAGTACAAGGACCCCAACGACCCGGAAACCCTGAAAAGCCTGAACAAGCTCTGCGTGCGTCTGGTTTTCTGCCTCTACGCCGAGGACTCAGGCATCTTTGGTCGGAAAAACCTCTTCCACGACTATCTTGCACAGTTTGACGCAAAATCCGCCCGGAAGGGACTGCGGGACCTATTCCGGGTACTGGATCAGAAGCCGGAGAAGCGGGACCGCTATCTGGCCGACGACGATCCCCTGCTGGCGGCCTATCCCTATGTCAACGGCGGCCTCTTTGCCGATGAAGACATCGAGATCCCCCCTTTCACCGACGAGCTGCTTGCCACCCTGCTGCAAAAGGCCAGCGGCGACTTTGACTGGAGCGAGATCAGCCCGACCATCTTCGGCGCCGTCTTCGAGAGCACCCTGAACCCCGAGACCCGGCGCTCTGGCGGCATGCACTATACCTCCATCGAAAACATCCACAAGGTCATCGACCCGCTGTTCCTGAACGATCTGAAAGCGGAGTTTGCCGAAATCGACGCTAACCCCATCGTCAAGACGAAAAATGCCAAGCTGAAGGAGTTCCAGCGGAAGCTGGCAGATTTGACCTTTCTGGACCCGGCCTGTGGCTCCGGCAACTTCCTGACGGAGACCTACCTCTCCCTGCGCCGCCTGGAAAACAAGGTCATCCAGGGGATTATCGCCACGGAGAAGGGCGGCACCGAGGGCCAGATGGTCATGACGACCCTGGACCCCATCAAGGTCTCTATCGGCCAGTTCTACGGCATCGAAATCAACGACTTCGCCGTCACCGTCGCCAAGACCGCCCTCTGGATCGCCGAGAGCCAGATGCTCCGGGAAACGGAGGAGATCGTCCACTTCGCAATCGACTTCCTTCCCCTGAAATCCTACGCCAACATCGTCGAAGACAACGCTTTGCGGCGTGATTGGGAGTCCGTTATTCCAAAAGATAAGCTCAACTACATCATGGGGAACCCACCATTTATCGGAGCGCGTCTGATGGATCAAGGCAGTCAACAGAAAACCGAAGTTCAGGAAACCTTCGGAAATATTAAAGACGTTCAAGACCTCGATTATGTAACATGCTGGTACAAGATTGCAGCAAAATATATTCAGAACACTCAGATAGAGGTCTGCTTTGTTTCGACAAACTCTATCTGCCAAGGCTCGCAAGTTCCAATTCTCTGGAATGTTTTGCTGAATGATTTTCATGTGCACATCAATTTTGCTTATCAAACCTTCAGATGGAATAGTGAATCTACGGATCAGGCTGCGGTCCATTGCGTAATTGTCGCCTTTTCCACATTCAACAGAGGCGAAAAGTATTTATATCCTGCTGAATCCGGCAGAATGCTTGTCCGAAATATAAGTCCATATCTTACGGAAGGTGATGATGCGTTTGTTGTTGCCGTGAAGGAAGCTATCTGCAGCGTTCCCAAAATGAACTTCGGAAATCAGCCCCGTGACGGAGGATTCTTTGTCATCTCTCCGGAAGAACGAGAAGAAATCCTTGCAAAAGAGCCTGGGTTAGAAAAGTGGCTGCATCCGTACATTGGAGCAGAGGAGTTCATAAAGGGAAAGAAAAGGTACTGCCTGTGGCTTGTCCATGCAAGTCCCTTGGACATCAAAAACAGTAAAATCCTTTACGAAAAGGTCGAAGCGGTCCGGCAATTCCGGCTTTCTTCCAAAGCAAAGACAACAAAAGGATACGCAAAGGTTCCAAGCATATTTGCTCAGATAACTCAACCGGAAAACCAGAATTATCTTATTATCCCAAGTGTATCCTCAGAAAAGCGCATTTATGTTCCTATTGGTTTTATGAGCGCTAACAATATTTCTTCAAATGCAGTCCAGATTGTACCTAACGCGACGCTATATCACTTCGGAGTACTTACGTCGAATGTTCACATGGCATGGATGCGAGCTGTTTGCGGAAGGTTAAAAAGTGACTACCGCTACAGCAAAGAAATAGTTTATAATACTTTTCCCTGGCCAACTCCGTCAGAGGCACAGCGCGCAAAAATTGAGCAGACAGCACAGATGATCCTGAATGCACGAGCGAATTATCCTGATACGCCAATGGCAGCGCTCTATGACAAGACCTTGATGCCTCTTGATCTGCAAAAAGCCCACCAGGCCAATGACCGTGCCGTCATGCAGGCCTATGGCTTCGACGTGAAAACTACGACTGAGGCTTCGTGCGTAGCGGAACTCATGAAGCGTTATCAGGAATTAGTGAATCGCTAAAACTGTTGTGTGTGGAAGGATATTATATGGCAACTCTTGAGGCAGTGATAGAAGAATTATGCAGACTGGAACCATTTTGGAACAGGTGCCATCCTTGCTCAAGCAAAGGAAAATGTTGTGAAGGAGCGAAAATCCGCCCTTCTAAAAAAGAACAGCAAGTTATTACAGAACATTTGGTTTCTCTACCTTTTTTTGATAAGCAACAATTAATGTATAATCTCATGAATTCAAGAATTTGTATCTACCACACACCTGAAAAATGCCTGATTCATGATGTGCGTCCAGAGGTTTGCAGATATACACCGTATCAGTGCGTAATAACGAATGAGAATATGTTAAATTATTCGTTTGTTGGAAGCGATGCAAACAAACGATGCTTTTTTAAGGCATGTTCGAGGCAACTGTCACCAACAGAGGCCGCCGCTATGAGGCAATCAAAATACCTCTTACTCGATAATTTTGATAGAAAAACGTATTATCTCTCGTTGAATTGGCTTATCCAAAATCATATTATATAACTGTTTTTTCATGGAGGCTTGAAATGCTTACGGCAGCAGAAAAACTACGTCTGATTATGAAGCGGCAAAACAAAAACATGGGGGAGCTTGCTGACGCTACGGGGCAATCACGTCAAAACCTGTCTAATAAATTCAGCCGAAACAACTTTTCAGAAAAAGAGATCTATGATGCTGCCAGAGCGCTTGGCTGTTCTGCGGAAATCATTTTCACTCTACCTGATGGAACACAACTGTGATTATATGCCCCAGCTGGAGGAATGTTTAGAGGGATGTCTGTGAATAAACATGAATTAGAACACCTTGTTTCCGAATTGAGAAAACGTGGAAAAGAAGGTGCATACTGGGATTTCAAACAAGAATGGCATGATAATATCGAAGATCTGATCAAAGATATTATTTGTTTTGAAAACACGGTTCATAACAAGGATTGCTATATCATTTTTGGTGTGAACGATTCCTGTGAGATTGTGGGAATGCAAAAACCGCGGCGAAAACAATCAGATATACTTGACACGATTTCAAAGCTTGCATTTGCTTCTGCTCAAGCGCCTTCTATTTCTGTTGATTCGATTACTTTGGAAGGCCAGACAATTGATATATTAACTGTTTTTAACACAGATCAAACACCTTTGTCCTTAAATCGGCAGTATGGAAAAATGAAGGCCGGGTGTATCTATACGCGAACAGAAGACAGAAATACGCCGGATAATGGAAATGCATTGTTTTCAGAAATTGAATATCTTTGGAAAAAGCGTTTTGGCATGACAAAGCCCGCATTGTCTTTCATTCTGGATCATTTAGCGAATAAACACGAATGGAACGAACTGGATCAGACATATTATAATATTTTCCGTCCAGAATTTGTGCTTAATGTCCACGAAGATGATAATGATAGATTTTCAAAGGATGCAGATGAGTTTTATGGATATGTTCAGACAAACTCCAGAATGTCTTTTGAATTTGTAGATTTGAGAGCGAATAATACAGTCCTAATGACGAAGCAACTTGCTGTTCTTGACAGTGGACGACTAACTGTTCCGGTCCCGGATTGGGGATTTATCCACAGAGGCAATGGCTCCCGCGATCCAATCGTATACAAGTATTATATCGAAGGCTCTGATACTGAAAAGATCCTGCATTTCTTTTATGATCCAGAAAATGAAGAGCAGTATTATGCTTATATGCGGCATATGGAGGTAGTAGTCTTATTCCATTCACAACAAGAAAAAGAGTCTTTCGAAGCATATTGCATATCCCGCATAGACTCCATAGACAGATTTACTTGTGATAATTTTGGAAGCGTTTATATTGAATCAAACACAAAACAAAAAATTAAGCTATACAAAGAACGAATACTAATCGGGCAATACCTCAATCAGTTATTGCGAGAATATCGAAATGACTGCTCCGCAACAAATGATGCTGGGCTGGCGTAAAAAAGTACAATTCATTGTATAGGAAAGTGAACGAGTTTCTGATGTATCGGAAAAAATGATATAACCGGATCGAATCATTTTCAGTTCGAATCCAGGAGGTCAATTATGGCTAATTCAACAGAACGCGTAGGTGTACATTATTGCGGAATAATAGCAGAGAAAAAGAAGTGGATGTTTAGGGAACAGCCAGTAGACGATATCGGCATTGATGCACATATGGAGTTTACAGAAGAATCCGGAAAAGCAAGACAATTGCTTGCATTGCAGATTAAATCCGGTGAAAGCTGGTTTAGAGAGAGAAAAGGAGACTGCGTTATATTCCGCGATATTAATGAGAGGCAATATAACTATTGGACTACAAATACTCTGCCGTGCATCGTAGTATTATATAATCCCAATGATGATATGTGTATTTGGGAGAAAATAACGACCAAAACAATAAAGAAAGCACGTAACGGAAAAGGAAAAGGATTCTATATTGAAGTTCCGATAAGTCAAATCTTTTTAGATGAAGCTTCAAATAAGAAGTTATTATCATATACGAATTTGCCTGAATACATAACAAATTATAATTTCTTGCTTTCTCAAAAGAAATTCATGCAAATTATTCAAAATGGAGGAAGTGTGAAGCTTCATTCAATGGAATGGGTAAACAAGAGCAGTGGAAAGGGAGATACAGAGATTATTGTTGAAGATGGAAAGAGCGTTGAAACATATAAGTATCCTTACTGGTTCCCGTATACTCCATATACTATGGTTTTCCCAAGACTCTTCCCGTGGGCAAATTTTACAGCGGATAAAGAATTCTATGAAGATAATGATATTTCTCTTTGGCAGGACCTTCATTGCTGGTTTGATAATGAAGAAAAAGAATGGATTGTAGTTGGTGACTCATTTGAGGAGTTTCGGAAGAAATTGGACCCAATGAGGTATATTGATCATATTGGCGAAGTTGCGGAATACATGTTGATACTTAGCTTAAATGAATTAGGGAAATCTTTTCTACTTGTCGACAATTTTCTATCTGAGAATCATCCTTACGTAGGTGCAAGACCGGAAGAATTAGAGAATGGGGAAGAAATAGATGAATAAGATAAAACTCAATATTACTTCTGATTTTAAAGATGCTGTTGGAGGTTATGACCTTGACCCATCACAGCAATATATTATTGACCTTCAAGAAGAACTGGATTTTCAAGTAGCAATATTGAACGCATTTCAGATAATGGGGCCTCCGCCTGCAATAAAAAACTATCATGCTTGGCTCTTTGAAAATGGCTTTGATGTTAATCAACCAAATCCGACAAATGCCTTTGTATCAGCATATTATGGCGTTAGACCACTTTGGGTAACGGATTATTCACAAGGGATCGTAGTTAGAGCTGAAAATGAAAGTGACTATTATATCGTAATGGAATGTAGTAGCAGGAATATAGGGTATAAACACACCAAAATTATACTCACATTAGGCGGATGTTTGTAAAACTAGCCATATAGACGGCTAATCTCCCCCGACTGTAGGGGACGGGTTTCCTGCCTGCCGTAACCCACCTGGGGTGAATTAAAACTGTATGATGAACAGCTATGAAATAAAAGACGGCGTGATGTATGTCCGGGATTTCAGGCGGCCGCCGGACTATTTTCGGGAAAATGGATTTGCGGGAATCCGGAAAGTCGTTTTTGCGGACGACATTTCCGTGATTCCCAGGTGTTCTATGCAGCTTTTGAAGGAGCTGCGGGAGATCGTCTGGCCGAAGGGCTTGAAGGCCATCGGGGAAGGCTGCTTTTCTGATTGCAGCTCCCTTACGGAATTGAAGCTGCCGGAAGGCCTGGAAACGATTGGAGAGAGCGCCTTTCAGGGGGCAGAAAACGTGAAAACCGTACATAGCCCTTGTTCTGTCAGGGAGATTGGCCGCGGCGCGTTCTATTTCGGAGACAGCGGACATATTCTGGTCTTTCGCTTTCACCCGGAGAACCCGGCGTATGAGGACATCTGCCGTTGGGTAAATGAAAGCTTCGAGGCAACAAAGACGAAGACAAAGAATAAGCGGACGCCCTTGCCGAAGGCGGAGCCATAAAGAAAAGAAATGATGAACAACCGGGAGCCGGTAAAATAGTTGGGCGGTTCCAAATCGTTTTCTTCCGTCCCTAAATCTACAAGCGCGTATTCCAACAGATACTGAAGAATACGCGCTTGTAAGCGATCATATCAAGTTTTGCAGATTGCGGCGGCTGTAGAGGATGCGCCGTA
>JAFWPP010000070.1:0-4608 GCA_017509485.1 Oscillospiraceae bacterium
CTCAAAGCTCAGGACCCGCGCCCGGTCCAGCATCCCGCAGGCCTTCAGCCGCAGGGCGGTGTCCCTGCGGCTCTGGCAGACACAGGGCCGAACCACCAGCCGGGGCCCGTCCTCGTCCACCACCGCCACGCTGCCCTTGTTGCCGCAGCGGGCGCAGTCCACGCCGCTGCCGTCCGGCGGCGCAAGCTGCTGATTGAAGCTCCTGGCCTTATTTTCCAGCAGCCATCGGCCCGGGTCCCGGATCCGGGCCATCGCCGCCCGCGCCTCCGGCGGGATGGGCAGACCCGAAAAATCCAAAACGTCCATGTTTATTCCCTTCCTTTTCATCTTATCGAATAAATGGAAAATGTATGGATTCAGTCGTAGCGGCGCACAGTGTGCGCCACCATTCCGCCGCAAAAACGGCGGAATGGCTCGCCGCAAGGCGAGAAATGCCGGGGAAGCCTCAATGACGTTGGAAATTGTTTGCTTTGTGCAAGTGGCGCACAATGTGCGCCGCTACGGAGCGACTGAACAGATCCTTTTCTATTTTCAATTCCCCTGCATTTCGGCCATTTGGCTGCATTTGACCGTATGAAAACCGACCGCTTTTTCAGCGGTCGGTTTTGCGCTTATCTGTGGATATACATCCGCGTGGGCTCCGGCTCGCCCTCACCCTGGACCATGCAGAGGAACTCCCAGCCGTAGCGCTCATAGAAGCCCGTGTGGTCTGTCACCAGGTAGAGGGGAGAGATCCCCGCGGCCCGCATGTCCTCCACCGCCAGCTTCAGCAGCATGCCGGCGACGCCCCGGCCCCGGAAGGCCGGCTCCGTGTAGACGGCGCAGACGTTGGGGGCCAGGTCCTTCCGGTCGTGGAAGTCGTTTTCGATGACCCCCAGGCCGCCCGCGAGCCGGGAGCCCGCCAGGCAGAAATACCAGTCGTAGGCCGTCTCGCCGGAGAGGCAGGCCTCCATGCAGTCGAGATAGGCCTCCACGGGCACGCCCCACTTGCTGTGGAACCAGGCGGCGGCCTGCTCCTTCAGCCCGGGCTGCCGGCGCAGGCTGGTGAAGCGCAGCCCCTCCAGCGCCGGAAGGGCGGGGATGGAAAAGGCGGTCTCGCTCATGGCGCCGCCTCCGTTCCCGGGGCTCCGCCGTCGGGGGAAAGCAGTTCAATGTCGTACCGGTCCCGGTAGACGGTGAGGCTGTAGACCTGCCGCGTGCCGTCCGGGGCTGTCAGGATCAGTTTGGTGTCGCCGGTCTTCGTCAGGGAGGCGTTTACCATCCAGCTCTCGATGTTCTCCTGGTAGACGATCTCCACGGTGCCGAAGCGCTCGTCCTCCAGCTGGGCGCTGTAGCTGTCGTCAAAGCTGGTCCCCAGCTTGCCGCCCGACACCAGCAGGGTGGTGTTGTAGCTGGATCTGGAGCCCGTCAGCACCAGGACCGTGGCGGCCAGCAGGATGACCAGGCTCACGGCCAGGCCCGCCAGCCGGAGGGGCTTTTTGGAGAAGATGCAGAGGGGATAGAGGATCATGGTGCCGGCGCAGAAGAGAGCGCTCAGCAGATGCCGGGGGAAGAAGGAGAGAGCCTCCCGGAAGAAGCCCATATAGTGATGGCCCACGAAGGCCAGCATGGGGACCAGGATCAGCAGGCTCCACCAGGCCTCTTTTTTCATGTACCAGCCCACGAAGCCCATGGGGAAGGTGCAGAGGGTCCAGAGGAACCAGCCGGGATAGTACCGGAAGATGCCCCAGCCCAGGGAGGAGAAGGGCACCTGGACCAGATAGACCAGGGGCTGGCTGATCAGGAAGAAGACGAAGCACTTGAGGCCGGAGTCCAGGGGGGACTTGCTGTTGACGATGATGAGGATGCCGAAGAGCACCCACCACTCGAAGGTGATGCTGATGTCCGCGAAGGAGCTGTCCTTCGCGATGGGCAGGGCGGCCACGACGCCGGTGTAGACGCCGGCGATCACCGCAAACAGAATGAGTTTTTTCCAAGTCAGGTTCAGCTGACCGAAGAGCTTTTTCATAGCGTCGGGTTCCTTTTTTTGCGTTTATTTCATCAGGGGGACGCCCAGCTGCCAGGCGCCGCCCACCTTCTCGCCGATCACGTGGTAGGCCCGGTTGAAGGGGTCGAAGCAGAGGGGCGCGGCCTTGGCCATATCCAGCTCCCCGTCGGTGAGGGCGGACTCGTCCACGCTGACGTTGACGATCTCGCCCCGGAGGATGCAGCTCTCCCGGTTGAACTCGATGACCCGGCACTCGATGCACACGGCCAGCTCGTTGATGATGGGGGCGTTCACCAGTTCGCTCCGGGTGGCGGTGAAGCCCGCCCGGGCGAATTTGTCGGCGGTTTTGAGGCCGGTGGCCATGCCCACGTAGTCGCAGGCGGCGGCGTGGGCCGCGTCCGCCATGCTGACGGTGAAGGCTCCGGTCTTGGCGAAGTTCAGGCAGGTCTTGTGGCCGGGGGAGAGGCAGACCGACAGCTCGTTCTCCTCGCTGATGCCGCCCCAGGCGGCGTTCATGGCGTTGGGCACGCCGTTTTCGTCATAGGTGGCGATGATCCAGACCGGCTGGGGAAGGCTCAGGGGCTTGGCGCCGTAGTTTTTTCTGCTCATATTCGGATCTCCTTTTCGTTGATTTCAGGCATTTCCTGTTCTTCGGGAATGGGGGTGAAGCGCCGGAAGCGCCGGCCCTCCCGCTCCAGGGTCTCCAGCCACATGGAGGCCGGCCGGACCCAGAGCCCCCGCTCCCCGTAGAGGGCCCGGTAGACCACCATGGGCTCCTCGGTCTCGGAGTGGCGGGCCAGGAAGAGGACTTCGTAGTCCCGGCCCTTGAAGTGGCGGTAGCGGCCGGGCCGGATGGCCGCCGCGGCTTCCTCGAAGGAGAGGGGAGCCGGGGCGTTTTCAGTTTGGAACTGCTTCATGGGAAGGAACCTCCTTGGATTGGAAGCGGAGGGGCTCAGCCCGCCTTTTCGGCGTGAAAGACGCCCACGGCCCGGTCCAGCAGGGACTCGGGCCGCACCCGGGGATCCACCCAGGCTGAAACCAGCTTGTCCGGCAGGATCAGGGGCATGCGGTCGTGGATGGGGGCCAGATCGGGGACCGGGGACCGGGTCAGGATCACGAAGACCGGCAGCCCCGCCTCGATGCGGTAGAGGCCGCAGAGCCAGAGAATGGGCTGATCCGGGGCTTCGATCACATACTTGATCCCGGGCGTCCTTCGGTCCGCGGCCTCGGGCCTGGCCCACTCATAATAGCCCGTGGCGGGGACGGCGCAGCGGTGGCTCCGCCAGGCCTCCCGGAAGCTGGGCTTTTCCGCCGCGGTCTCGGAGCGGGCGTTGATCAGCAGGGCGGGGCGGGCCGTCTGGTCCGGCGCGCTCTGTCGGAAGCCCCAGCGCATGGGGAAAATGCGCTGCCCGCCCTCCCGGTCGGAGGCCAGGGCCGGGACCGCGTCCGCGGGCCGGACCTCTCCGGCGGTCACCAGCGGGATCCCCGCTGCCCGGAAGCGGCGCATGACCCGGGCGCTCTCCGCGGCCTCCCGGATGGGGTCCCATTCCACGCCCTTGGGCAGGATATAGTAGCGGCAGCACATGGCGAAGCTCCTTTCCGCGTTCTGATCTGTATTATAGCAAATGCGAAGCGCTTTTACAATGCATTTTTCGCGGCGGCCGGCGGGGATTTTTCTGAAACAGCTTGCGTCCGGGGGCGGGCTGTGATACAATGGGACCGAAATCTGAGCAACGGGAGGGCGCCCTATGTTTGAGATCCTGCACAGCGGAGAGCTCTATCTGCCCCTGGACCCGGCGATCCTGGCGGAGCAGCGGCGGCGGATGGAGCTGGTCTGCGAATACAATCAGACCCGGCCCTCGGAGCAGGCGAAGCGGGACGAGCTCCTGCCCCGCATGCTGGCGGAGGCGGGGGAGGGCTGCTATGTGGAGCCCCCCTTCCACGCGAATTTCGGCGGCGGCCATGTGCATTTCGGCCGGGAGGTCTACGCCAACTTCAACCTGACCCTGGTGGACGACACCCACATCTACGTGGGGGACCACACCATGATCGGCCCCAACGTGACCCTCTGCACGGCGGCCCATCCCATAGACCCGGCGCTGCGGGAGCAGGGCTATCAGTACAACCGGCCCGTGCGGATCGGCCGCAACTGCTGGCTGGGGGCGGGGGTCATCGTCCTGCCCGGCGTCAGCATCGGCGACAATACCGTGGTGGGGGCGGGCAGCGTGGTCACCCGGGATCTGCCCGCCAACGTGGTGGCCGTGGGCAGCCCCTGCCGGGTGCTGCGGCCCATCGAGCCGGACGGGAGGCCCGGACCCTGAGGGGTTCCGCGGCGGAATGATCGAAAAGGAACAGAGAAGCCGCCCCTCGTCGGAGGGGCGGCTGCAGATTGTCAAAAAACTCTGAAGCTCTTCCCATACAGGCTGATCAGGACAAAAGGGAACGGGGAACAGGCAAAAGGAAACAGGAGAACGCCGTAAGGGCAAACATCGATCAGCTCACAATATACAGATACGGTGCGTAATACGCACGCCGGGATTACATTTCGTTCTTTTCGCCGGCGCGGGCGGTATTTCGGGGTTTTCCAAAAGGGGGATGACCCCTTTTGGCCGTTTGAATGA
>JAFWPP010000071.1:0-4293 GCA_017509485.1 Oscillospiraceae bacterium
ACGAGGGCGGATGTGGGCATCCGCCCCTGCGAAGAAGGGAGCGGTTATCTGGACGGAAGGGCGTTTGCCGCTGCCTCCGTGGACTTCGTGGAGGAATTTTTCCCGGACAATCGGTAACTCGCCCGTAGGGGCCGATGCCTACATCGGCCCTGCCTGCCGATTTTTGCCTGCAAACGAGGGCGGATGTGGGCATCCGCCCCTACGAAAAAGGGAGCGGCTATCTGGTCGGAAGGGCGTTTGCCGCTGCCTCCGTGGACTTCGTGGAGGAATATTTCCCGGGCAATCGGTAAGAAGGAAGAAGGAAAAGGTTTACAAAAAACACCTGAATATTTCCTGCGAATAAGAGTTATTCACATTCTCCACATGGTTTTCCACAGCCCGCGAGGCCTGTTATTTCAAGGCCTCGCGGGCGTTTCTCCCCCGGTATGTGGAGAGCCCGCAATCGAAGCTGCCGCCTCGGCGGAAACCCGAAAAAAGTTGACGTAACGCCATTTTTTGTATGTTTTTTCGGAAATATTGAAACTGTTGCAATACGCAGCACAATGTGATAAAATGGACGCAGAAGCAACGAAAGGCGGCGCGGACTATGGAAAAGAAAATCGTAAAGATCGTGCTCACCGGCGGACCGGCGGCGGGCAAAACCACCCTGATCTCCCGCATCCTGAAGGAATTCAAGCAGGACGACGGCTGGCGGGTCATCACCATCCCCGAAACGGCCACCGATCTGATCTCCGGCTTCGGCATCAAGCCCTTCGGCAACTGCCTGTCCATGCTGGAGTTCCAGGACTATGTGGTGGCGGACCAGCTCCACAAGGAGAAGCTGGCTCTGAAGGCCGCCAAGGCCGTGCCGGAGCCCAACGTGCTGGTGGTCTACGACCGGGCCCTGCTGGACGACAAGGCCTACATCACCGACGACGAGTTCGAGCAGGTGGTCGCCAAATTCGGCCTGACTACGGAGGCGATCCTCGCCAAATACGACGCGGTGATCCATCTGGTGACCTGCGCCAAGGGCGCGGAGTTCGCCTACAATCTGGGCAACTCCGCCCGGACTGAGAGCCTGGACTCCGCCGTGGAGATGGACGACAAGACGCTCCGGGCCTGGAGCGCTCATCCCAATCTGAAAATCGTAGACAACGCCGTGGACTTCGAGAAAAAGATCCAGCGGGCCATGCGGGAGATCTTCCGTATCGTAGGCCGGCCGGAGCCCATGGACAAGAAGCATAAGTACCTGATCGCCATGCCGGATATGAACCAGCTGGTGGTCAGCTACGGCGCGGTGCCCTTCGAGATGACCCAGAACTACCTGGTGATGACGAACCCCAACATCGAGCGCCGGATCCGGCAGCAGAAGAACGGCTCCGAGCAGCTCTACTTCTACACCGAGAAGCACCAGATGGAGGACGGCGCCATGTGGGACACCGAGCGTCCCATCTCCAAGAAGGAGTACAAGAAGTATCTGCTGGAGGCCGATCCCGAGCTCCAGCCGGTCCACAAGGTCAAGTACCGCTTCAACGACCGGCATCAGCGCTTTGAGATCGACATCTACCCCTTCTCCCGGGACAAGGCCGTGATGTTCGCCTACGCGGGAGAGGGCAACGATGACATCGTCCCGCCCCCGCAGGTCAGGATCCTCCAGGAGGTCACCGGCAACCTGGAATACAAAAACAGGACTCTGGCCAAGCGGCAGAGCCTTTAAGCGGCAAGAGCGTAACAGGCAATCGGCAACAGGAGCGCAGCGAGTCATGGGTCCCTTCGCGGCTCCTGTTGCCTGTTGCCTGTTTGCTGTTGCCTGATTTTTACTTTTTCCGGAAGGACTTGCAGTCGGTGCACTGGTCCTCGGTGGGGTTGTGCTCGTGGGTGCCCACCAGGATCCGGTCCAGGGAACAGTGGTTTTCGGTCCCGCAGTGGTGGACGCACTGCTGCACGGTACAGGCGATGCAGGGATTGGCCTCGGAATGACAGCCGGAACAGCCGTTGCTTCTGGTTTCGTTCATAAGATAGCCTCCTTCGTTTTCTTGATCGGAATGGGAAACGCACAGCGGAACGATCCGCTGTGCGTTTAGCTTGCCCCAAAGGGGAACTTTTATCCGATTTTTTTATGAGAGCGTTTCCGCGTTCCCCGGCTTCTCCGTGGGCTGAGCCGCGAAGGAGGGCAGCTGCTCGGGCAGCCGGAAGCGGCTGTAGCTGACGGTCTTGTTCTTGGGCTCCAGCAGCACCTGCCAGAGCAGATCGCCGTCCCGCAGCTCATAGAGGGTGGTGGGCCGCTCCCGGGGGTCCGTCACATATCGGACCCCGGGCACGTCCAGCGCCTCCAGCCGGGAGCTCTCGTTGGCAAAGCCGTCCTGATCGTAGGAGCGCACCACGCGCTCCGCCAGGACCTCCCCCTTCTCATAGCGGGAATAGCCCGTGAGCTCTCCCATGGGAAAGCCCGGATAGAGGGCTTTGCCCCGGACCCGGAAGCTCTCGCTGTCGAAATCCTCCCGGAAGGCGGCGAGGGAGCTGGTGTTGGTGCAGGGGATGTCCCCCACGGCTTTGGCGGCGCAGACGCCGCTCAGAAGCAGCAGCACCCCGAAGGCCGCCGCGGGGATCAGCAGATGCAAAATCCGCTCCTTGGCGTTCAGCAGCAGATAGGCCGCCGCGATCCAGGCGAAGGCCGCCAGCACCAGGGTCAGCCCCAGGAAGAACAGGTTCCCGAAGCTCAGTTTGCCCAGGTCCGGATAGAGATGGGGCCAGTTCAGCAAGCTATGGATATGCTTCCCGTAGAGGGCCAGCCCGGCGATCACGAGGGCCGCCCCGCCCACACGCTTATACCAGACGTTCATGTACCGCCCCCCTCTCCCGAATCACGAATCTCTGCTCTCCGATCAGCCTCTGCTGGTGTCTCTCGTCTCCAGCAGCTTCTGCTTCAGCTGGCCCTCGATCTTGCGGAGCTCGGCCTCGGCGGCAGCCCGCTTCTGACGGCCCTCGGTCTGGATCTGCAGGACCTCGTCCAGCGTGGTGATCAGCTGCTCGTTGGTGTGCTGCAGGGTCTCGATGTCCACGATGGCCCGCTCGGACTCCTTGGCGGTCTCGATGGTGGCCATCTTCAGCTTGTCGGCGTTCTTCTTTAACAGCTCGTTGGTCATATCGGTCACCGCTTTCTGTGCCTCCATGGCCTGCTGGCTGTGGCTCAGGCCCAGGGCCAGCACCATCTGGCTCTTCCACAGGGGGATGGTGTTCACCAGGGAGGACTGGATCTTCTCGGACATCAGGGTGTCGTTGTTCTGGAGCAGGCGGATCTGGGGACCCATCTGGATGGAGACCATCCGGGTCAGCTCCAGGTCATGGAGCTTCTTCTCGAAGCGCAGGCACATGGCGTCGTAGTCGTTGGCCCGCTGGGCGTCCTCAGCCAGACCGGTCTGCTCGGCCTTGTTCCGCAGCTCCACCAGGGTGGTGACCCGCTCCTGGGCCAGCTTTTCCTTGCCCGCCAGGATGTACATGGTCAGCTGCTTGTAGTAGTCCAGGTTTTTGTCGTACATCTGATCCAGGACCACCACATCCTTCATCAGGGTGCGCTGGTGCTCCTCCAGCTCGTGGGAGATCTTGTTGACGTTGACCTCGGCCTTGTTGTAGCGGGCCTTCAGGGTCTCGATGCCGGTGCCGGCCTTCTTGAACAGGCCCAGGAAGCCCTTCTTGTCCTCCTCGGCGTTGAAGCCCTTGAGCTCCACCACCAGGGACCCGATCATCTCGCCCACCTCGCCCAGGTCCTTGGTGCGGACGGCGGCCAAGGCGGCGTCAGAGAAGTCGGCCACGTTCTTCTGGGCCCCCGCGCCGTACTCCAGGGAGAGGTTGGGGTTGGTGATATCGATCTTCTGGGCGAAGTCATGGACGATCTTCTGCTCCGCTTCCGTGAGCATGGAATAGTCGGGGCCTGCCTCGGGTGCGGGGGGCTCGGGCTCCTTGGCGGCCAGCTCCAAGGTGGGAACGGGCTCGAAGCTGGGGACCTCGGCGACCTTTTCGGCTTCCTTCACCAGGGTCTCCGCGGTCTTTTCGGCGCTTTCAAACTGCATTTCGGGAATCTTATCCATAGATTGTATCCTCCTTACGGTTTTTTCGCAGAGCTTTACTTTTTTATTTTATCGCAAAAGCCGTCATAAGTCAAGAATTGTAAAGTTGTAGCGTTACAATAGATGTGAGACTGGGGGATAGAAAAAGACGGTTGAGTTTGTTAGAATGAAGCTACCACACACCAAACTAACAAAGGAGCTCAACCGCCATGAATATTATAGCACAGAACAAGCGGTATTTGCCACA
>JAFWPP010000039.1:0-12076 GCA_017509485.1 Oscillospiraceae bacterium
GGAAGATTCCGAATCTCTCCCCCCTCCCTGGACCCTCCTCTCATTCAAACGGCCAAAAGGGGTCATCCCCCTTTTGGAAAACCCCGAGATACCGCCCGCGCCGGCGAAAAGAACGAAATGTAATCCCGGCGTGCGTATTACGCACCGTATCTGTATATTGTGAGATGATCGATGTTTGCCCCTACGGCGTTCTCCTGTTTCCTTTTGCCTGTTCCCCGTTCCCTTTTGTCCTGATCAGCCTGTATGGGAAGCGCTTCAAAGTTTTTTGACAATCTGAGGGCGGCCAATGGCCGCCCTACAGCGCTTTCAGCTTTTCGTTGAGCTTTGCGTAAACGATGTCCATGACCGGCTCGCTGCAGACGGCCAGAACCTCGTCGATGGGGACCCATTTTACGCCGGTGTTTTCGCCGTCCCTGGCCCGGAGGGGGGCGGTCTCGTCGGCCTCCCAGAGGAAGCAGCAGTCCAGATGGAGGTGGGAGGCCACGTACTGCCCGCGTTTGATATGGTGGTCCACGTCGAGGACCTGGAGGGAGAAGATCCCGTTGCAGAGGGGGCGCAGCTCCGTCAAACCCGTCTCCTCCCGGGCTTCTCGCAGGGCGACGGCGCGAAGATCCGCCTCCCCGTCCGCGTGGCCCCCGGTCCAGGCCCAGTGGCCGTAGATGTTGTGGTGGATCAGGAGGATCTTGTCGCGGGCGGCGTTGGTGATCCAGTTGGAGGCCGTGAAGTGGCAGATGGGGTTATCTCTGGTTAGAACCTCACAAAAGCTATCCATAGCATATATAATAACTTCTTTATCTTTTATCTCTTCTTGGTTAAAGGGCTGATAGGATTCTATCATTTGTCGAAGATTCATATTTGCTCCTTTGATTATTTTAGAATTATGCTTAAGAATTTATTGAGTGGACATTGAAGACCTGATAATACGGGCTTTCTTTGCTCCATTGCATTTGGAACACAGTACCTGTAGGTTTGACGGTACTGATTTTCCGCCCTTAGAAACCGGAACAATGTGATCAATTTGCAATCCAACGCCGTCGGGCATGTGTTTTCCACATATTCTACACGTATAATGATCCCTCTCCGCAATTCGATCGCGCAGTTGCTTTGACATTAGTTTTCTTTGCGCTTTCTTATGATAATCGGAGAGCGTAGCTTCAAAGTTTATTGCTTGTAATTGTTGGTATCTGGAAAGCAACCACTCATAATCAAAACTGTCATCATAAAACGTAACGGACACTTTATATGGCTCTTTCACATAGTTGGTTTGTCTGTATCGTGTTTGATCTCGACACAAAGAAAAACGATAAGCGTTATCATCATCAATACAAGCAGCGAATTGATCGGCACGGTGTTTTTTAAGCATGCTGTTTTGAATCTGTTCCTCGCATTCTTTTTTCCATGCAATTGTTTTATTATGGTGTTCCTCTATCGCATCAAAACCGTTTTCGATAAGATAGTTATCAATATAATCCTCTATATCAGGATTACGCTTTCCTGATACATCAAAGCTCATTTCAAAGTAAGGGTGTTGAAATGGCGAGCTAAGGGCTTTCGCTACTTTGAAAATACCAGCGAACAGGATGATAGAGATCAAGGCGGTTATGGGCAATACGCTATCTTCCCATTTTATGGAACTCAAACTCATCAGATAGATATTCATCATAATAATCTGCTCCGTATCTCCTGTTTTATCTTTCGGAGATGAAACCTGAAATTGCGGGCTGATAGCCCGCGCTACAGTGGAAACCGACAGTATCGCATTTCATTTCCCGCCGCGAAGCTGAATGATCTGGTCCCGCAGCACGGCGGCGAACTCGAATTCCATCATCTGGGCGGCCTTGCGCATCTGCTTCTCCAGGCGGGCGATCTCGCGCTCCCGCTCCTCCTTCGTCAGCTTCACGCCGCCCTTGCCCAGGGCCTCGGAATCCTGGCGGGTGATCTCGATGAGCTCCCGCACGTCCTTGCGGATGGTCTTGGGGACGACGCCGTGGGCCTCGTTGTAGGCCTGCTGGATGCCGCGGCGGCGCCGGGTCTCCCGGATGGCGTAGTCCATGGCGGGGGTGACGTCGTCGGCGTACATGACCACCCGGCCCCCGGCGTTCCGGGCGGCCCGGCCGATGGTCTGCACCAGGGAGGTGGGGGAGCGGAGGAAGCCCTCCTTGTCCGCGTCCAGAATGGCCACCAGGCTGACCTCCGGCAGATCCAGGCCCTCCCGCAGCAGGTTGATGCCCACCAGCACGTCGAACTTGGCCAGCCGCAGGTCTCGGATGATCTCCATGCGCTCCAGGGCGCCGATGTCGGAGTGCATGTAGCGGACCCGGACCCCGTTCTTTTGCAGGAAGCTGGTCAGGTCCTCCGCCATGCGCTTGGTGAGGGTGGTCACCAGGACCCGCTCCTCCCGGGCCGTGACCCTGGCGATCTCCTCCATGAGATCGTCCACCTGGCCCTCGATGGGCCGGACCTCCACCTCGGGGTCCAGCAGGCCCGTGGGCCGGATTACCTGCTCCACGATCTGTCCCGCCCGCTCGGTCTCGAAGGGGGCCGGGGTGGCGGAGACGTAGACCACCTGGTTGAGCTTGCTCTGGAACTCCGGGAAGGTCAGGGGCCGGTTGTCGAAGGCCGAGGGCAGGCGGAAGCCGTACTGGACCAGGCTCTCCTTCCGGGAGCGGTCGCCGTTGTACATGGCCCGGACCTGGGGCAGGGTGACGTGGCTCTCGTCCACGAAGAGCAGGAAGTCCTTGGGGAAGTAGTCCAGCAGGGTCATGGGGGGCGTGCCGGGGGCCCGGCCCGAGATGACCCGGGAGTAGTTCTCAATGCCGGTGCAGAAGCCGATCTCCTGCATCATCTCCATGTCGTACTCGGTGCGCTGGCGGATGCGCTGGGCCTCCAGCAGCCGGTTGTTGGCCTGGAAATACGCCTCCCGCTCCTCCATCTCCCGGCGGATCTCCACCAGGGCCCGGTCCATCTTCTCCTTGGTGGTGACGTAGTGGGAGGCGGGGTAGATCGCCACATGGGAGACGAAGCGCTCCGGGAAGCCGGTGACGGCGTTGATCTCGCTGATCCGGTCCACCTCGTCGCCGAAGAACTCCACCCGGATGGCCCGGCCCGCCCAGTAGGCGGGGTAGATCTCCACCGTATCCCCCCGGACCCGGAAGTTGTTCCGGGAGAAGTCCACGTCGTTGCGCTCGTAGCGGATCTCGATCAGCTTCTTCATCAGCTGCTCCTGGGGGTATTCCATCCCCGTGCGCAGGGAGATGACCATATTCTTATAGTCGATGGGGTCCCCCAGACCGTAGATGCAGGACACCGAGGCCACCACGATCACGTCCCGCCGCTCGAAGAGGGAGGAGGTGGCGCTGTGCCGCAGCCGCTCGATCTCGTCGTTGATGGAGGAGTCCTTTTCGATGTAGGTGTCCGTGTGGGCGATGTAGGCCTCGGGCTGGTAGTAGTCGTAGTAGGAGATGAAATACTCCACCGCGTTCTCCGGGAAGAACTCCCGGAACTCGGAGCAGAGCTGGGCCGCCAGGGTCTTGTTGTGGGCCAGCACCAGGGTGGGGCGGTTGAGGTTGGCGATGACGTTGGCCATGGTGAAGGTCTTGCCCGAGCCCGTGACGCCCAGGAGCACCTGCTCGTCCAGGCCCATTTTGAGCCCCTCCGTCAGGGCGGCGATGGCCTCCGGCTGGTCGCCGGTGGGGGAGTAGGGAGCGTGTAATTTGAAGTCCATGGAAGCACCTCAGAGCGAATCATTCGGATTTGTGGAAAAGACTTCCCCCGAGGGGGAAGGCGGCGCGAAGCGCCGGATGAGGGGAGGCATCGACGACAGAGTGCTCCCCATCAACGGGCAAATAACATGCAGCGCCCCGCATCCGTCATCCGGCTTCCGTGAGACGCCGGATGCCACCTTCCCCCGAGGGGGAAGGCTTTGCGGAGAGCCCCGCAAATCCCGGTTTGAATGCGTTTTTCCCATTATACCCGATACAGCCCGGGGGTGCAACTATTATTTCCGGTTTCGCAGTTTCCCGACAGCATTTTCCATGAGGCTTTGCTATGATTGGGACAAAGAGATTCGGAGATGACGCAAATGAACGGGATCCATCTGAAAGAAAAGACCTTCGCGGGGCGGATCGCGGAGGCGCTGCGGGGAGCGGCTGCGGGGCTGACGGCCTCCCGGACGGGCCGGGCAGGGCTGGCGGCCCTGGCCTGGCTGGGCGGGGCCTTCCTGCTGGCGGGGCTGCGCCTGCCGGGGGGCGCCGCGCCGGCGGCGGCCTGCCTGCCGCTCTGCGTGGAGGGCGCTTTGGAAGGGGAACGGCGGGCGGATTGCCCGCGCTGCACCGTATGGCCCTGCGTGGCGGCGGCGCTGCTGGGGGCTTGCGGCGGCTATAGTTTGATCTGGGGCTGGGAGGCGGCCATGGAGCCGGTGGCCCTGAGCCTGAGCTCCTTTGCCGGGGCCCTGATCTTCCGGCGGACCCCCGTGTCCCGGTCTGTGCTGGCGGCGGGGCTCTGCGCCGCGGTGGGGAGCCTCTTTCTGCTGGACACGGGGCTGGGCTTTCTGCCCCTGCTCCGGCTGGTCCTGGGGATCGGCATGGCGGCGCTGACGCCCCGACTGCCGGAGCTTCGGCGCGTCCTGCTTCCCGCCGCGGCGCCGGAACGGGCCGCCCAGGGAGAGCCGCCGCCCCAAAAAGCGGTGGAAAAGGCCCTGCTGACCATGTACCGGGTCCTGGCCCGGGAGGACCCCCTCGTGCCGCCCATCCGCCTGGCCGGGGTCTACGACTTCGCCGCGGAGCAGGTCTGCCGCTGCTGCGTGCGCCATGAGCAGTGCTGGGCGCAGAACGCGGAGGACACCTACCGGGATCTCTGCGCCGCCGGGGAGGCCATCCTCTCGCGGGGGGCAGCCCTGCGGGAGGACCTGCCGGAGCGCTTTGCCGGCCGCTGCTGCCACACGGCGGGCTTTCTCACCGCCGTGAACCAGGCCATGGAGGAGGCCCTCTCCAACCGCCGGGAGGCCAAACGCCAGGCCGAGGCCCGGCGGGTGGCGGCGGGGCAGTATCTGGCGCTGGAACGGCTGCTGGCGGCGCTGACCCGGCCCCTGCCCCGGACGGAGCGCCGCTTCTCCCCGGAGCTGGCGGTGGGCTCCGCCTGCCGGACGGGGAACGAGGTCTCCGGGGACCGGGGCGCCAGCTGCACGGACCGCTTCGGCAGATTCTACGTCCTGCTCTGCGACGGCATGGGCACCGGGGCCCCGGCCCGGGGGGAGAGCGACCGGGCGGCCCGGCTGCTGACGGCCTTTCTGGAGACGGGCATGGAGGCGGACACGGCCCTGGAGCTGGTGAACGGCTTTTTCATCCTGCGGAAGGACGCCGCCTTTGCCACCCTGGACCTGCTGCGCCTGGATCTCGTCACCGGACAGGGCATCCTGTACAAGTGGGGGGCGGCCCCCTCCTATCTGTGCCGGGGAACGGAGCTGGAAACAATCGGGACAGCCACGCCGCCGCCGGGCCTGGACGCGGCGGCAGGCCGCGTGCCCGGACAGTACGAGCTGTCCCTGAGCGGGGGAGAAACGCTGGTGATGGTCACAGACGGGGCCTTCGGAGAGGAGAGCGCCCGGCGTCTGACGGAGTTTACCCAGGGCAGCGTCCGGGATCTGGCGGCCTGCCTGATCGCCCAGGACCAGGCGGACGCCGAGGACGACCGAACGGCGGTGGTGGTTCGTCTGCGGAGCCTGGAAACCCGCCCGTAGGGACAGGCATTGCCTGTCCGCCCGCCGCCCGGCGAGGAATGAATCGTATCGAGCTGTATCGCAGATCGCCCTCTGCAAACCGAAAAGAACATATATCGTTTCCATAATCCATCGAAGGCTGTCGAAAACCCGGAGGCATATCGGAAAAATCCGATTTCCTCCGGGTTTGGATCGTTTTCGGGGATGGCTGGTCCGCAATCGTTCTGCATACCGGCCGGGTGAGGGCGGGCGCTCAATGAGCGCCCCTGCTTTTTACTTCTTGCTTCTCACAGCGTTTCCCCCACCAGCGACTTCGTCGCGTAGGCGTTCAGGGTCATATCGGCGGTGTGGCCCGCCAGGTATTCGTAGTAGCCCTGGGCGCCGATCATGGCGGCGTTGTCGCCGCAGAAGCGGAGCTCCGGCAGGCAGAGCCGGACGCCCAGGCGTTGGGCCAGGGCCGTTACGTCCGCCCGGATGCGGGAATTGGCGGCCACGCCCCCGGCCACGGCCAGGGTTTTCCGCCCGGTCTGGACCAGGGCCAGCTCCGTGCGGCTCACCAGCGCGGTGCTCACCGCTGCGGAGACCGAGGCGCAGAGGGCGGGCACGTCGATGGCCTCGTTCTTCTGCCGCGCGTTGTGGATCAGATTGATGGCCGCGGTCTTGAGGCCGGAAAAGCTGAGATCCAGGGGGTTGCCGTCCACCTTGGCCCGGGGGAGGGGGTATTTGGTCTCGTCGCCCCCCTGGCTGCGGCGGTCCAGGGCCGCGCCGCCGGGATAGGGCATGCCCAGGACCCGGGCGATCTTGTCGAAGCACTCCCCCGCGGCGTCGTCCCGGGTGCCGCCGAGAATGGTCATCTTGGTGTAGTCCTCCACGTCCACCAGCATGGTGTGACCGCCGGAGACCACCAGGCAGAGGAAGGGGGGCTCCAGCTCCGGGTGGGTCAGGTAGTTGGCGGCGATGTGGCCCCGGATGTGGTGGACCGGGATCAGGGGCTTGCCCAGGGCGAAGGCCGCGGCCTTGGCGAAGTTGACCCCCACCAGCACGGCCCCGATCAGGCCGGGAGCGTAGGTGACGGCCACGGCGTCGATCTCGGCCCGGCTGATCCCGGCCTCCGCCAGCGCCTGGTCCGCCAGGGGATAGATGGCCTCGATGTGCTTGCGGGAGGCGATCTCCGGCACCACGCCGCCGTAGATCCGGTGGATGGCCACCTGGGAGGAGATGCAGTCGGAAAGCAGCCTGCGGCCGTTGCAGACCACCGCCACGGCGGTCTCGTCGCAGGAGGATTCGATGGACAGGATGTTCATATTATCACCTGAGGGATTAAGGATTAGGGATTAAGGATCAGGGATTAAGGATCAGGGTGGGAGGAGGGGTCAGGGGAGAGGGAGCAGGGATTTTTGCAAAATCAGCGCATCCTCGCGGGGTTTTTCGTAATAATTCTTTCGGAGCCCGACCTGCGTATATCCGATTTTGGCGTATAGCGCAATGGCCGGGAGGTTGGAGGCCCGGACCTCCAGGGTGATGCGCTCCGCGCCCTTCGGGGCCAGCCGCGCTTCCAATTCAATCATCAGGGCCTCCGCGATACCCTGACGCCGGGCGGCGGGGGCCACGCAGACGTTCAGGATGTCCGCGTCCTCGAAGCAGGTCTGGGAGCCGACGTAGCCCAAAAGGGTCCCGCTCTGGTCCTCGGCCACCAGCCAGAGGGCCAGGGGGTTGTCCAGCTCCGCTCGGATCGAGCCCTCGTCCCAGGGCGCGGAGAAGCTCGCCGCCTCCAGAGCGGCAATTTGGGGGACGTGCCGTTCGCCCATGGCTTCGATCCGGTATTGCGTTCCGTTCAAGCGGAACCACCTCCCAATTCTGTCATTCTGAGCGGAGCGAAGAATCCGTTCCCCGTTCCCCGCCCACCGGGATTGGCGCATCGTCCAAGCGCGACCGCCTCCAAGCCTGTCATTCTGAGCGCAGCGAAGAATCCGTTCTCTTTTTTCAATTCAGAACAGCGTTTCATACAGATCATCCCACGACGGATTCATGGAATTGACCAAAGCGTTTTTCTTGGCCCGTGTCCAGCCCTTCAACTGTTTCTCCCGTTCAAAGGCTGTCAGCGGGTCGGCGCCGGCGTCTTCATAATAGACCAGCTTTGTGATATGGTATTTTGCGGTGAAGCTGTCCGGGTCCATATGATGCTTGTGCTCATAGACCCGGGCGGGCAGATTGGAGGTGACACCGATGTAGGTGGCGACGTTGGTTTTGTTCGCAAGGATATAGACAAAGAAGCGTTTTTTCATCGTTATTCCATAAGGACGGGAGTACGGATTCTTCGCTGCGCTCAGAATGACAGCGGGGGACGCCGGCGTGCTTCCCGGAGGCGGACGCAGATCAGAGGGCAAAAGACGGGGGACGCGGATTCTTCGCTGCGCTCAGAATGACAGGATTGAAAGGCTGTCTCGGGCGGGCGCTCAATGAGCGCCCCTACGGCGCGGGTCGATGTCGGGCGGCGGGAGCCTCGGGCGGGCGCTCAATGAGCGCCCCTACGGCGTTCATTGTTAGGTATCACCTGTAACTTGTCACCTGTCACCTGTAACTTGTCACCTGTCACCTGTAACTTGTCACCTGTTACCTGTCACTTGTAACCTGTCACTTGGCCTCGTACCAGGAATGGCCGATCTTGGCCTCGGCGGTGAGGGGGACGGCAAGCTTGGCGGCGGACTCCATCTCCCGGGTCACCAGGGCGGCGACGGTCTCGGCCTCGGCCTCGGGGCACTCTACGATCAGCTCGTCGTGGACCTGGAGCACCAGCCGGGCCTCCAGCTTCGCGGCCTTGAGGGCCCGGTCCACCCGGAGCATGGCCAGCTTGATGATGTCCGCGGCGGTGCCCTGGATGGGGGCGTTCATCGCCATGCGGCGGCCCTGCTCCCGCACCAAATACTTCCCGTCCTTCAGCTCGGGAATATAGCGGCGGCGGCCGTAGAGGGTGGAGACGTAGCCCTCCCTGGCGCCCTGCTCCACCACGGCGGCCATGAAGTCCCGGACGCCGTGGTATTTGTTCAGATAATTGTCGATATAGCTCTTGGCCTCAGCCTGGCTGACGCCCAGGTCCTCCGCCAGGGAGAAGCCGGAGATGCCGTAGACGATGCCGAAGTTCACGGCCTTGGCGCTGCGGCGCATCCGGGGGCTGACCGCCTCCAGGGGCACCCCAAAGACCTGGGAGGCCGTGACCCGGTGGATGTCCTCCCCGGAATTGAAGGCGGCCTGCATGGCTTCGTCCCCGGCCATGTGGGCCAGGACCCGCAGCTCGATCTGGCTGTAATCCGCGTCCACGAAGACCATGCCGTGCTCCGGCACGAACATCTTGCGGATCTCCGCCCCCAGGTCCGTGCGGACCGGGATGTTCTGCAGGTTGGGATCCGTGGAGGAGAGGCGGCCCGTGGAGGTCACGGTGTTCTGGAAGGTGGTGCGGACCCGGCCGTCGGGGCCGATGACCTTCAGCAGACCCTCGGCGTAGGTGGCCTGGAGCTTGGTCAGGGTGCGGTATTCCAGGATGCGGCCGACGATGGGGTGCTTGTCCCGGAGCTTTTCCAGGACCTCCGCGTTGGTGGAGCGCTTCTTCCCGGCGGGCAGGCCCAGCCGGTCAAAGAGCACCTCGCCCAGCTGCTTGGGGGAGTTGATGTTGAACTCGCCGCCGGCGTAACGGCAGATGTCGGCGCGGATCTCGTCGATCCGGGTTTTCAGCATCTCGTCGAAGGCGTGGAGGGCCTCGGCGTCCACCAGCACCCCCTCCACCTCCATCTCCGCCAGCACGGGGCAGAGGGGGAGGTCCATTTCATAATAGAGCTTTTCGAGATTTTGTTCCTTCAGCCCCTCGGTCAGGGGCGGGATCAGGGCCAGAATCGCGGCTGCCTGGGCGCTCAAAGCCTTCCCCCTGGGGGGAAGGTGGCATCGGGCGTCTCCCGCAAGCCCGATGACGGATGAGGGGTCGCCCGTTGGGGCAGATGCCTCCTGTGCGATCAGGTCCTTTTCCGTGGGCAGCTCCGTCTGGCAGTATTGCAGGGCCAGGGTGGGCAGCTCGTACTTGCCCCGGGCGGCGTCCAGCAGATAGGCGGCCACCTCGGTGTCGAAGACCACGCCCTCCGTGGGCAGGCAGCGTTCCAGCAGGCGGCGGAGCAGCTCCTTGGAGCCGTGGACCGCCAGCCTGAGCCGGCTGGAGAAGAGGGCGGGCAGGACGAAGTCCCAGGCCAGGCCCAGCTCGGAGCGGGCCAGCAGGGCCGGGTGGGCCCCGTCGGTCAGGGCAAGGGTCTCCAGATCGTCATCGGCGGCCAGGGCCAGGTATTCGGCGGCTTCCCAGGCCTCCAGCAGGGCGTCGAATTCGGCCTTTGCGGCCGGAACCGCTGTAGGGGCGGCCATTGGCCGCCAGCCCGAGGCAGTCGCTGCCGGGTCGAGAGGGGACGGGGGAACGGATTCTTCGCTGCCCTCAGAATGACCGGATCGGGAGGCTTCTGCGGCTTGCGGGCGGCCAATGGCCGCCCCTACGGAGCCGGCGCCGCGCAGTCGGTACTTGTCGATCAGCTTGATGAACTCCAAACGGAGAAACAGATCGTACAGGGCGGCCCGGTCCGGGTCCCTGACCAAGGCGTCCTCCGGGGCGAAGTCGATGGGGGCGTCCAGGCGGATGGTGGCCAGGTCGTAGCTCAGATAGGCCATGTCCTTATCGTTGGCCAGCTTTTCATAGAGCTTGCCCTTCATGTTCTGGGGCGTCAGATTTTCGTAGACCCCGTCCAGGCTGCCGTATTTGTGCAGCAGCTCCATGGCGGTCTTGGGGCCCACCCCCGCCACGCCGGGGATGTTGTCGGAGCTGTCCCCCATAAGGGCCTTCAGGTCGATCAAATGAATAGGCTCGAAGCCGTATTCCGTCCGGAAGAGCTCCGGCGTGTAGTTGGTGGAGTTGGTCTGGCCGCCCTTGGTGACGATGAGCTTGACGGTCACATGCTCGTCTATCAATTGCAGGCTGTCCCGGTCGCCGGTGACGACCACGCAGTCCCAGCCCCCGGCGGCGCAGCGCTTGGCCACGGTGCCGATCACGTCGTCGGCCTCCCAGCCCTGGCAGGCGTAGATGGGGATGTTCATGGCCCGGAGCACGTCCTTCATCACGGGCATCTGCTGGGCCAGCTCCTCGGGCATGCCGTGGCGGGTGGCCTTGTACTGCTCGTATTTCTCGTGGCGGAAGGTGGGCCCGTGGAGGTCGAAGGCCACGCAGAGGGCGTCGGGTTTTTCCTCCTGGCGCATCTTGTCCAGGATGTTCAGAAAGCCGTAGATGGCGTTGGTGTACTGCCCGTCCTTGGTGCTGAGCAGCCGCACGCCGTAAAAGGCCCGGTTGATGACGGAGTTCCCGTCGAGGATCATCAGTTTCATGGTCGTACCTCAGTTGCTTTGTAGGGACAAGTATTGCTTGTCCGGCATTCGGAACGAATGCAATTTGCCGGAGGCAAATTCTATTGACTGACCGGATGTGATAGATCGCCCTCCGGGCGATTGTTTGCTTCGCAAACCGGACAAGCAATGCTTGTCCCTACGAAGGATCGGGGACGGAGGACGCGGATTCTTCGACTCCGCTGCGCTCCGCTCAGAATGACAGAATCGGGAGTTTACAGCTTCTCCGCAAACCGGTTCAGCCGGGCGGCGACCTTCTCCTTGCCCAGCAGCTGCATGATGGTGCAGAGGTCGGGGGTGTTGGTTCTCCCGGTGACGGCCAGGCGGATTACGGAGCTGAGATCGCCCACGTGGCCCTTGAAGGCTTCGGGGTTCTTCTTGTACTCCTTGACCTCGGGGCAGAAGCCCAGGCTGGGGCACCAGGTCTTCATGCGGGCGAACCAGGCGTCCTTGTCGTCGCCGGGCTCGTAGTGGGCGCAGCAGCAGGCCAGGATGGCCCTGGCGTCCTCACGGCTGACCCGCTCGGGAAGAAGGGCCGGGTCGGCCTCAGGCTCGGCGAAGAAGTAATCCAGATAGGCCGGGACCTCGTCCCACTTGGCCAGGTCCTTCCGGGGCTTGGGGACCTCCCGGTCGATGTTCAGAATGGCGGTGGAGAAGGCCGGGTCCGCGGTGAAAATTTCATGGAACTCCGGGGCGCAGTCCCTGGCCCAAGCGGCGACACGGGCATAGATGTCCGCGGCCTTCATGTGGGAGATGACGTTCTTGCTCACGTCGGTGAGCTTGGTCAGGTCAAACAGGCAGCCGGAGGCCCCCATCTTTTTCAGGTTGAAGGGGAAGTCCATGGCGTCGGCGGCGGGGTTGGCCCGGCGCCAGTCCTCAAAGTTGGAGTTCAGCAGGGTCAGCAGATACTCGATCAAAGCCTCCTTGGGGAAGCCC
>JAFWPP010000072.1:0-6979 GCA_017509485.1 Oscillospiraceae bacterium
GTATTTACCCGGCTTGATGTCCGTAAAGGGATTTTGGGAATTGGCGGGCTCCGGCTTGTCCGCGGCTTTCCAGAGGAAGGTCATAGCCTGGGCCCGGGTGACGGTATCGGCGGGGGCGAAATGGGTCTCGTCCTTGCCCGCAGTGATCTGGCAGGGATAGTGGTAATAGGCCCAGAGCACCGCGTCGTAGTAAGAATCGCTTTCCTGTACGTCCACAAAGGGATTCGTCCGTTTTGTCGGAACGATGTAAGCGTTGACAGCAGTCTTCCCCTCGCTGTCCACCACGTTGCTCCCGCTGCTGTTGAGGCCTCCGTTTTTGGGACGGCTGATCCTGCAGTTCCGCAGGGTGATGCCGCCGCGAAAATCACAGATCGCGCCGCCGTCTGCGCCTCTTACCAACACATAGGAATGATCCAGGATCAGCTTCGCCTGATTGCCGCCGTTGGGACCCACGATGCCGTAGTAGGCCTTGACGTCCACCTGTGCCAGCTCCAGGGTCAGGACTACGCCGCTGTTGACGGCGTAAATTCCGCTGCCGTCGCTTTGGGTGCAATTCAGCGTCAGGATACCGGGTCCGGTGATGACGGTGTCCGCCCGGGCCAGGATCACGTTCGCGGCGGAGGAGCTGAGGGTGGAATTCTGCAGGACCTTGATCCGCAGACCCTTGACGCCGACGTTTTCAATGCAGAATTGATTCGTGTTGCAGTCACCCTTGACGGTCAGGGTGGAGATTCCGTCGAAGGAGAAAACGCCGTCGCCCAGGATGTCGCTGCGGTTTTCGTCGGTCACCTCCAAGCCTCGGACCTTCAGGGGATAGCTCCGGACGGTCTGGATGGGGATGTCCTTGTCCACGGTCAGGATGCTGTCGTCCAGCTTGTAGATATTGTAGGAATTGCTCGTGGACAGAGTCCCGTTCGCCAGGGTGTTCTTAAGGATGGGCGTGCCGCTGATATCCAGCTTATTCAGATGATTGTTGTGGACATAGAGTCTGGACAGCTTGCTGTTTTTTCCCAGGTTCAGCTCCGTGAGAGAATTGCTGTAGCACTGGAGCCAGGTCAGCTCCGAATTGTGGGAAACATCCAGCTTTGTCAGATCGTTTTCAAAACAGTCAAGCCTGGTCAGGGCCGTGTTGGCGCTCATATCCAGCGCGGAGAGCTGATTTTTCTGGCAGGAAAGGATCTCGAGCCTGGTATTTTTCGTGACGTCCAGGGAGCTCAGTTGATTCTTGTCGCAGAGCAGCTGGGTCAGCGCGGAATTCTGCCGAACGTCCAGGGCGGTGAGGGCGTTGTCCGAGCAGTTCAGCCGTTTCAGACCGGTGAAATACTCAATGCCCATCAGGGAAGCGATGTTTCTGCCGCTGCAGTCCATGGCAATGGTGCTTCGTTCGGAGTCGCTGAGGACGCCGTTGGAGTCGACGTCGTATTTGCTGCTCACGAAGGAACGGAATTTGGCGTCGGGAAAGTTTGCTTCGTTGACGGTCACGCCGGCGGCGTTGGCGGCAGGGCCCAGGGCGGGCAGCAGACCCAGCACCAGGGACAGGGCCAGCAGAAAAACCGTCAGCTTTTTCAAATATTTCAATTTGACTCCTCCTTTCAGTCAGTTTTTTTCGATTCAGCAGGTGCGGATGCCGGCTCCTTCGGGAGATCGGATCAGTCTTCGCTCAGAAAATCGGAGGCGGCGTAGAGGAAGGTGACGATCTGGCCGCGGGTACAGGTCTTGCCGACGCCGAAATTACCGTTGCCCATGCCGCTTGTGATGCCGTTTTCCACGGCCCAGAGGACGGGCTTGCAGTAGTACTTGTCCGCATTCACATCCTCGAAGGGGGTTTCTGTGGAATTAGGCTTCGGGGAACCGCAGGCCTTCCACAGGAAGGTCACCGCCTGCTCCCGGGTGCAGGGCTGGCCCACGCCGAATTTGCCGCCCCCGACGCCGCCGGTGATCTCGTTCTCCACGGCCCAGAGCACCGCGTCAAAATAATACTTGCCGCTATTGACGTCGCGGAAGGGGCTGCTCGTCGCCTCGGGCTTCGGTGCGCCGGCGGCCTTCCAAAGGAAGGTCACGATCTGCTCCCGGGTGCAGGGCTTGGCGGGGGAGAAGTGGGCCGCGTCGCTGCCTGCGGTGATCTGGGGGGAATGATACAACGCCCAGTAGACGGGAAAATAGTAATATTTGGCAGTATCCTTCACGTCGTCGAATTCAAAGTAATAGTAGGTCTCATAACTCTCTCCGCAGCGGCGGCAGCTATACTTTATCGTACCGGATTCCTCGACCGTCGCCGGAACGATCACGACGCCGTCATCCCAGTCGTGCCCCAGGCTGGAGAGCGGCCGAAGAACGCTTTTACCGCAGCGCTCACAGCTCAGCCGCTGCTGACCGTTCTCCGTACAGGTGGGCTCTGTCACAATTTCGGGGTCGTCAAAATTCAGCTTGTGGCCGGTGGGACAGGGATCCGTCTCGCCGATGGGCGTGAAGTGGATCGTGACGGACACGCTGACCTCCCACCGATCCAGACACAGCAGACGGCCATACCGGTCCCATTGCAGCAGACCCGCATAGGGCGCCGGATCGTCGCCGTTCATGTACCAGGGGTTTGCGGAGATCACGTCATAGCCGGAGACGTACCAGCCCTCGGCGGGATGGGGAGTGGCACAAAGGCCGCTCACCTGGACGGAGCCGTGATCGGGATCGTCCGGAACGGCGGAGAACTCTGTTTGCACTGCGCTGGCCGGGGGCCATTCTCCGCCTCCGTTCAAGGGAGTGGGATAGCCGCCGGGAAGCTCACGACCGAAGAGATACCAGGCCAGCTCCGGATAATCCACAAACACGTTGCGGACGCCGGTGATGTCCTGCACCGCGTCGTTGCGGCCCATTTCCCAAGTGTCAACAGGGTCCTCCGCCATCCAGTTCAGGAGCACGTCGAGACTTTCCATCACGCCGTCCGCACCCCACATCTGGTCCGCGTTTTCGCTCCAGCGGACGTAGCAGTAGAGGCAGATCCGGGCGCAGTCGCCCCGGAGGTCAAATTGACCGTTCGCCTCCGCGTTGGGATTGTAGAAGCCGCTGCTTTCCCCGTAGGCCAGGTTGCCCCGGTCGGAGTTCTCCTGGATCGAGGTGGGCCGAAGCATCATAATGTCATTCTTCTGTTCTCCCGTGGATTTGGACTGGGGCCAGGTGTGTTCCCGGTTCCAGGTAGCGCCGCTGTCCCAGGCGCCGTTCAGCTTCCGCCCGGAATAGAAGGAGGAGATAGAGTCGGGACTGTTTACCATACAGTCGGTGTACCGATACAGATCACGGGTTTCTGAATAGGAGGTCTTGTGGGTGTGCTTTTCCTCCATCAGCTGATGCAGCTGCTGATAGAGCGGGCTGTCCGGCGCGTTCTCGATCCCGGTGCCGCCTTCGTACTCCTGCCACATAAAGTAGCCCCAGGAGTAGCCGACGCCCCAAGGGTTGTCGCTGTAATAATCAATCGCATCGTCCGTCAGGAACAGGGCAGGCTCGCCCCGGACGCCCCAGTTGCAGAGATGGCCGTCGACCGTTTCGTATTTGACGTGACTGCCGTGCCGCCAGCCGGTGGGCGCTTCGATCCAGATCTCGTCATTCGCTGCAAAGACAGTGGTTCCGCCAAGCAGAGACAGAATGAGGAACAGACAGAGCAGCAGGGCGACCGGCCGATACGGATTGACTTGTTTCATGGGTAATCCCCCTTTTTTTCTTGCTGTATATATTATATCAGAGGAGCGGACGGTTTTCAAGGGAAAGCTGGACAGCGGCGACGAAATGTGCTATCATGGAGACGGTACAGATCCGGTTTTTTCGATTAGGCAATAGCCGTAGCGGCCAATGCCCACATCGGCCCCTACGGAGGTTCAAGCTACAAGGTGCAAGTTCACAGATCCCTTGGTTCTTGCCCTTTGAACCTTGTACCTTTGAATTCGACAAATCCCGGTTTTACGAAAAGGAGCGGTGAGAATGGAAAAGCTGATCACAAAAATCGAGGACGGCGCGGCAGAGCGCTACCTGGCGTATGACCAGGAATGGACCGAGGCGGCCCTGGCGGAGCTGCGCCGGGAGCACGGGGTCTTCTTCCGCGCCGACAGCGCCGTGGCCGTGCGGGTCCGGGGCAGCATCCTGGCCCTGGGGATCGAGGACGACGGCTGCATCAGCTTCGGCCCCGAAGCCCCGCGCTTCCACGCAGCCTACGCCCCCGCCCTGGCGTCGGAGCTGGTGGAGGCGGCAGCCGCCGCGGCAAAGCCGCAGAGCCCAGCTTCCGGCAAGGAATGACGAATCAAAAAAAGCACGGTCCGGTGGTTCCGGACCGTGCCTTTGTATGCGGGGAGCTTACAGCCCCATCTCCTTCTTGACCTCGCCGAAGCACTTGACCACGAAGTCGATGTCCTCCTTGCTGTGGCCGGCGGAGAGCTGGGTGCGGATGCGGTCCTTGCCCTTGGGGACCACGGGATAGCAGAAGGCCACTACGTAGACGCCCTTCTCCAGCATCCGGCGGGAGAACTCGTGGGCCACCTTGGGATCGTAGAGCATAACGGGAACGATGGGATGCTCGCCGGGCAGCAGCTCGAAGCCCAGCTTCTCCATCTCGGCGCGGAAATAGCGGGCGTTGGCGTGGACCTTGTCCCGGAGCTCGGTGGAGCTCTCCAGCAGATCCAGGGTCGCCAGGGTGGCGGCGCAGATGGCGGGGGCCACGGTGTTGGAGAAGAGGTAGGGACGGCTGCGCTGACGCAGCAGATCCACGATGGGCTGACGGGCCGCGGTGTAGCCGCCGGAGGCGCCGCCCAGAGCCTTGCCGAAGGTGCCGGTGATGATGTCCACCCGGCCCATGACGCCGCAGTATTCCGCGGTGCCCCGGCCGTGCTCGCCCATGAAGCCCACGGCGTGGGAGTCGTCCACCATGACCAGGGCGTCGAACTCGTCGGCCAGGTCGCAGATGGCGGGCAGGTTGGCGATGTAGCCATCCATGGAGAAAACGCCGTCGGTGGCGATCATGATCTTCTTGGCGCCGGCCTCCCGGGCCTCGACCAGCTTGGCGCGGAGGTCGTCCATGTTGTTGTTCTTGTAGCGATAGCGCATGGCCTTGCAGAGGCGGACGCCGTCGATGATGGAGGCGTGGTTCAGCTCGTCGGAGATGATGGCGTCCTCCTTGCCCAGCAGGGTCTCAAAGAGACCGCCGTTGGCGTCGAAGCAGGAGGAGTAGAGGATGGCGTCGTCGGTGCCGACGAACTTGGCGATGCGGCCCTCCAGCTCCTTGTGGATCTCCTGGGTGCCGCAGATGAAGCGGACGGAGCTCAGGCCGAAGCCCCAGCGGTCATAGCTCTTCTTGGCGGCCTCGATCAGCTCGGGGCGGGTGGACAGGCCCAGGTAGTTGTTGGCGCAGAAGTTGACCACACCCTTGGCCTTGGTGGTGTCGATGCGGGAATACTGGGGGGTGGTGATGATGCGCTCCTCGCGCCAGGTGCCGGCTTCCCGGATGGCGTTCAGTTCGGCCTCAAAGGCAGCGTATGCAGATTTCATTTTGTCGTTTCCTCCATTTTCGTAGGGGCCGATGCCCACATCGGCCCGCGTGTATTTTCAGGGCCGATGTGGGCATCGGCCCCTATGGGTTATTTTTTTGTCGTCCAATCCAGGATGACCTTACCGGACTTGCCGGAGTTCATGGCGGCAAAGCCCTTCTCAAACTCGGTGTAGTGGAAGCGGTGGGTGATAACAGGGGTCAGATCCAGGCCGCCCTGGACCATATAGGACATCTGGTGCCAGTTGTCCATCTTCCGGCCGTAAATGCCCTGGAGGGTCAGACCCTTGCCGATGATGTCGTTCATGTTCAGGGTAAAGGGCTTGTTGCCGATACCCAGCAGGGAGATCTTACCGCCGTTGCGCATGCAGGAGATCATCTGCTTGAAGGCGATCTCGGAGCCGGACATTTCCAGACCCACGTCGAAGCCCTCGACGATGTTCACGCGCTTCATGACCTCGCGCAGATCCTCGTGCAGGGTGTTCACAGCGGCGTCCACGTTCATCTTTCTGGCCAGGACCAGGCGGTCGTCGTTGATGTCGGTGATGATAACGCGGCGGGCGCCGGCAAACTTGCAGATGCCGGCGGCAATGATGCCGATGGGGCCCGCTCCGGTGATCAGTACGTCCTCACCCACGAGATCGAACATCAGCGCCGTGTGCGTGGCGTTGCCGAAGGCGTCGAAGAAGGCCACCACATCCTCGGGCAGGGACTCGTCGATGATGATGACGTTGGTAGCGGGGATGCAGACATACTCGGCAAAGGCGCCGTCCCGGTCCACACCCACGGAGACCGTGTTTTTGCACCACTGAATGTTGCCGGTGTGGCAGTTGCGGCAATGGTGGCAGGTGATGTGTCCCTCGCCGGAAACCCGCTGTCCCACATAGAGGCCGGTAACGCCGTCGCCCAGCTTGGCGATCTCGCCGACATACTCATGGCCGATGGTCATGGGAGGGTTCTTGATGTGCTCCGCTGCCCAGGGGTCCCAGTTGAAAATGTGAACATCGGTGCCGCAGATGGCGGTTTTGTGGATCTTGATCAGTACCTCGCCCGCCTTGGGTTCCGGAACGGGTACTCTGCGCAGCTCCAGACCGGGGCCGGCAATGGGTTTCACAATGGCGTCCATGAAGGCTTGCATAGGAATCTCCTTTCGACAGCGAAATGCAGTATGTTTCATAATCTTGGACAGATTTCACAGTTTTATCTGTTCCACCCCATATTATACTCGTTGTTTTCCACATAGTCAACAGAAAATAATTATGTATTTTATGTATAAATAAACAAAAAGGAAGAACACCGATAGGGTTCTTCCTTATACTATTCTCTAATTAAAAGCTTCAATTATCCAATTACGGCCTGTGATGCTTGCTATAGTGGCAGCGGAAAGGGAGCAGATCGTCTCACAAAGACAGTCTACAACCTTCCCAAGGGTCTGGAACACTTGGTTTCGAAAAC